>JAKSPN010000001.1 GCA_024404755.1 Clostridia bacterium
GTTGGCTTTCCAACACTTCTTCGTTAAAGTTTTCGGCAGTCAATTCGATTTCCATATACAATCTCCTTACTTTTCGCGTTTCAGGCGGAAATCCACCGAGCGTTTCAAATATTCAAGATACTCCTCGTCGCGGCACATCGCCTTGGTCGGCGCATCCGACAGTTTCGCCACCGGACGGCCGTTGACGAATTGCAGTTTAATCACGATATTAAGCGATTCCTCTTTGGTATCGTTCGAGCAGAACGTGCCGATGCCGAACGACACCTTGGCGCGATCTTTGAAGTTATCGTAAAGCGCCTGCGCGTGGTCGAAGTCCAGTCCGTCGCTGAACAAAAGCAGTTTGTTTTTCGGGTCCACGTCGTATTTTTTGTAGTGCGCGATAATCTTCTCGCCCCATTTGAACGGGTCGCCGCTGTCATGGCGCACACCGGTGTAGTTGTTGACCATCGAACGGTTGAAATCGAGCAAGAACAGGTCGGTCGTAATCGTATCGGTCAGCGCCGTACCGTTATCGCCCTGATACTCGTCGTACCAGTCTTTCATCGCGTAGTGGTTGGTATACGCCAGCGGGATAGAGTCGATACCCTGATACATCTGGACGAATTCGTGGGCATACGTGCCAATCGGCGTAAGATTGTATTTCATCGCAAAGTACACGTTGGACGTACCGACACAGTTTTTCGTCTCGGTCGCAAGCCGTTTAATCACCACGTCTTCCCACTCGCGGGACAGACGGCGGCGGCAACCGAATTCGGCGAACTGGAACATATACGTGCCGTCGTTGAACGCGGCGATTTTCTTATCCAAACGCTCTTTCGCGGATTTTAAGAGTTCGTCGTAGTCGTAGGTGAAGCGGAAATACACCTCGTTGACAATTTCGAGCAGATAAATCTCGAACTGCATCGCCGAGAACAGCGGGCCTTTCACCACAATCGACAGTTCGCCGTCGGCGGAAAGCCCCGTTTCCACGTACTCGCGAATCGGCCGCCACAACCGCAGGAATTCCACGTAGTCGTTCTTAATAAACCGAATCGAACGGAGATAATCGAGTTCCTTTTTGGTGAATTTCAGCGAGCAGAGATGGTCGATTTGACCGTTGATTTCGTCGAGCATCTCGCGGGTGAATTTCACGCCCTCGTTACGGCACTTAAAATAGTATTCCCCGCAAAGGTCGGTATGTTTATGGAAAATCACCTGGTCCATATTGAATTTGTAGAGATCGGTGTCGAGAAGCGACACGACAATCGGTTCTAATTTCATACTATCCGGTCCTTTCAGATGTTCGGCTCGAAAACGGGCATCAGTTCTAACTTGAATTGGTTTTGTTTGTGCAGGCGGTCAATGCGCTCTTTTTTGGCGGGGTCGTCGATGACACCCTCGCGGATATAGCGGTCGAGTTCGGCGTAGGTGAAGCCGAGATTTTCCTCGTCCGTCTTGCCGCAAAGCCCGTCAATCGGCACTTTATCGACCAACACGTCCGGCAGTCCGAGCACGCGGCCGATTTCTTTCACTTCCGCCACCGTCAGGCGCGAGCAGGGGCTGAAATCCCCCACCGAATCACCGTAGCGGGTGGAGTAACCGACCCAGTCTTCCGACAAATTGCAGGTGTTGGCGACACGGCCGTTTTTGCTTTGGGACACGGCGTACAGCGTAGCCATCCGCACACGCGGCGGCAGATTGGTCAAACTCTGAGTCGAAAGTTCGAACGGCACGGCGTTTTTAATGCCCTCCACCGCGTCTTTCACGTTGACAATGACCGACTCGATGCCGAGATGGGACACAAGCAGTTTCGCCATATCGATATCCGCTTGCTCGCCGCAAGGCATCAGCACGCCGACCACGCGGTCTTTACCGAGCGCTTCGGCACACAGCGCGGCGACGACGGAACTGTCTTTGCCGCCGGAAATACCGACAACCGCGTTGCAGTCCGGCCCGTTTTTTGCGAAGAAATCGCGAATCCACGCGACACATTCATTTTTGACTTTGACCGCATCAAACATACTCATTCTCCTATCACGTCGATTTGGCAACTTTTCATCGTGGCGAGCGCGGCTTTATGCGCTTCGGGGGTCACGCCCGCGCAGCAAGACGCATCCACCGTGATTTTCGCGTTCGGGTAGCCGGCGCGCATAATCAGCACGTTGGACACCACGCAGATGTCGGTGCAAAGCCCGACAAACTCCGCTTCAATCTCCTCGCCGGGATAACGGTCTTTGAGCCCTTTCGAGATGCTGAAACTGCCGAAACCGGCTTTAATCACGTCTTTATACTCTTTGCCGGAAAGCGCCTCTTTGACCGCCGGACAGAGGTCGTGACCCTCGGTACCGTCGATACAATGCGCCACGGGGAGTTTTTGCCCCTCTAACGTGGAAAAATAGTTGTCGTAATGGGTGTCGTAGGTCACGAAAATCTCGTCGCCGTCAAACTCCTTGATTTTTTTGACCACGTTCGGCACAATCGCAACGGCTTCTTTCGTTCCCAAAGCGCCGTCCACAAAATCGTTTTGCATATCCACAACGACCAGCACTTTTTTCACAAAGCAACCCCCCTTTTTTATAGAATTCCCAAATTGTCCCCATTATAGCACAGGAAAAACCGTTCGTCAACAAAGAAAACCCCGTCTTTCGACGGGGTTTTCAAGGATTTTTGCTTATTGCGCCGTTACGCCGGCTTCGCTGTGGTCACTCCACACGTTGACACCGTCCGCGTTGCGGAACGCCTGCACGGTGTATTTCGCGCCGGCAACCGCATTCGCGTTGCGGTCGGTGTAACTCGTGGTGTTGATGCCGATCACGGTCTTAACGGTCTTCCACGCCGTTCCGTTCCAGCGATAGAGACGGTAACCGGTCGCACCGGTCACGGCCTCCCACGAGACTACAACGCCTTCACCGGTCACTTCCGCTTCGGAGAGTGTCGGCGTACCGAGTACCACGCGGGCAGTCGTGCCGGTGGCATCGTAGGTGCTGTAAATCTTCACACCGTCTTCGGTGGTGAATGCCTGCACCGTATAGGTGTAGTAGACGTTCGCCACCGGATTGTCGTCGGTGTAGGTCGTGTTGGGCGCGTCCACCGTGGCGATGGTGCGCCACGAGGTGTCCGCCGTCTTGCGATAGATGCGATAGCCCTCCGCACCGGAGACGGCTTCCCAGTTGATGGTAATCTTCATACCGTTCGCCTGACCCTCGGTTTCGGGCGTACCGAACTCGGCGGTCGCGGACACGCCGGTCTTGTCGTAATCCGACCATTGCGTAAGTCCGGTCACGGTGCTGTCGTAATACGCCTGCACCGTGTAGGTGTAGGTCTGACCGGCGATAAGCCCTTTGGCGAGGTAACTCACGGTGTTCGCATCGGCAATCGTCTTCACGGTCACCCAGTTGGTGCCGTCTTTACGGTACAGACGGTAGCCGGTCGCGCCGTTCACTTTCTGCCACGTCACGGTGATACCGGAAGCGGAAGCCACCGCCGAGGTCAAAACCGGCGCGCCGAAGGTCACGGTCGCGGATTTACCGGTCGCGTTGTAGTCGCCCCAAATCTTGCCGGACGTGCCGTTGACGTACGCCTGCACCGTATAGGTGTAGGTGCCTTTGGCAAGGGCTTCATCCGTAAAGGTCGCGGTCGTGCCGCCGGTGATGTCTTTCACGGTGGCATACGCGCCACTGCCGGTCTTGCGATAGACACGGTAGCCGGCAGCACCACTCACCGCGTTCCACTTGAAGATGACGTTGTAGCCATCCGCCGTCGCGGAAACAAGCGTGGGCGTTGCAGGCGGGTCGGGATCGACAATCACTTCGGTGAAGTTGGCGGTCACCGACACGTTCTTACTCGGCATCGTGAACTTGTTGTTCACAACCGTCACGTCGGAGGACGACCAGTTCGAGAACGCCCATCCGCTGCGGCTTTCGGGGGTCAGCGTAATTTCCGTTCCGGCCACCGCGCTGGACGGGCTCGCCGTACCGCCGGTGACGGACACGGTATACAGTTGTTTGTAGGTCGCGGTCACGCTGACGTTCTTCGCGGGCATCGTGAAGGTGGTCGAGCTGCTGTTCGCGTTCGCAAAGGTCACGTCGGAGGACGTCCACTTATCGAACACGTAGCCGCTGCGGGTTTGGGCGGTAAGCGACACCGTCGCCCCCATCTTCGCAGAAGTCGGGTTCGCCGTGCCGTAGGTCACGGACACGGAATAGGTCGCGTCTTTATACGTCGCGGTCACCGTGACGTTCTTCGCCGGAAGCGTGAAGGTGGTCGTCGCGCTGCTCGCGTTCGCAAAGGTCACGCCATCGCTCGTCGTCCACTTATCGAACACCTTGCCGGTTGCCGGCGCATTCGCGGTAATCGTGATGGTGTCGCCCATCGCGCCGCCCGCCGGAGAAGCCGAGCCGTTGTTCACGGTCACGGTGTACGCCGCGTTTTTGTAGGTCGCGGTGATGCTCACGTTGGAAGCGGGCATCGTGAAGGTGTTGCCGGTGAAGGTCACCGACGGAGTCGAAGTCCACTTATCGAACACTTTGCCGGAAGGCGCCGTACCCGGAGTCAGCGTAATCGTGTCGCCGACGTTCGCGGTGGTCTTGCTCGCCGTACCGCCGGTGACGGACACGGTGTAGTTGATTTTTTCAAAGTTCGCGGTCACGGTGACGTTCTTCGCCGGCATCGTGAAGGTGGTCGTCGCGTTGTTGGCGTTCGCAAAGGTCACGCCGTCGCTCGTCGTCCAGTTTTTGAATTTATAACCGGTTTGCGGGCTGTTCGCGGTGATGGTCACCGTGTTGTTATACATCTGGGTCGTCGGGCTCGCCGTACCGCCGGAGACGGTCACAGTGTAGGTTTTCGCTTTGTAGGTCGCTTCGACCGACACGTTGCCCGCCGGCATCGAGAAGGTGGTCTGCGTGCTGGTGGCGCTCGCAAACGTCACGGCGGTCGAGCCGGATTTCACAACCCACTTATCGAATTCCATACCCGTCGCCGCGGCATTCGCGGTCAGGGTGATGGTATCGCCGTAGTTGGCGCTCGTTTTGGAAGCCGTACCGAGCGTCACGGAAACCGTGTAGTTGATTTTCTCATAGTTTGCGGTCACGGTCACGTTAGAAGCCGGCATCGTGAAGGTGGTCACCGTGCTGGTGGCGCTCGCAAAGGTCACGCCGGAGCCGGTCCAGTTTTTGAACTTGTAGCCGGTCGCCGGGCTGCCCGCGGTAATCGTCACGGTGTCGCCCGCCGCGGCCGTCGCTTTGTCGGTCGTACCGCCGGTCACCGTCACGGTGTAGGTGGTCGGAGTCACGCTGGACTCTTCTTCACCGCTCGGAATGCTGGTGCCTTCCACAAGGACAAAGTTGTCAAAAATCGCGGAGATATCCGTATTTTTCGGACCCTCAACGTAGATGTCGAAGCGGGTACGGTAGTCGGACGCATCCGAGGACACGCCGGAATCCACCGTAAAGGTATAGTCGCCGCTCTCGGTAATGGTGATACGCGCGCCGGAACCGTCGCCGGATTTGTTATGGATCTTCACGACCGCATTCGAGCCGGACATTTCCACACGAAGCGTATACGTTTTACCGTTGCCGACCACTTGGCTAAACGAAGCATTGGCGGTAATGGATTTATAATAGTTGGTATTGATGTTCAGTTTGCCGTTCGAAACGGTAAACGCGCTGGCAGGGTTAAACGTCCAACCGGTTGTACCGTTCGAGAAGTCGCCGTTGACGATAAGGTTGCCGGAAACCGTTCCGCCGCCACCACCGCTTTGGGTCGTGGTGGTCACCTGCTTGGTCGTGCTGGACGATGCGGAGGAATTGGAGGTCGGCGAAGTGGGCGTATCCCCACCGCCGGAGGTCCAACGATAAGCGTTGACCTCGATGGATTTCACCGTAAAGGTACCTGCGCCGGTCTCGTCATACAAACGCAGTCGACCGGTGGTCGAGAAGTCCAACTCATTGGGATACTTGTACGAAATCGTCGAAAGCGAGGTGGAAACCGCCGTCGTACTCTCATCCGACCACGTCTCCGAGCCAAGCGAGTCGAAAAGCACCGCATAAACATAGTTTCCGTTGCTATTTTCCGTACCGGTCATAATGATTTCGTAATACTCGCCGGAATCCGGGTCAATCATACCGTTGGCTTGATAATCGGCAACAAGTGCAGAAATCATATCCGCGTTAACATATTCGCCACCGGCGGCCACCGCTTTATTTTCGTTTGCTTTGTAGTACAGCGCTTTTTTCGTCAGCGTCATACCGGAGGTGTTTTTGGTCGTTGCGGTCGTTTGCACGTAAGAACCCGTTGTGCGGCTTTCGGTTACGCCGCCGCTGTTATACGAGGTCGTTCTGTTAGCAGAAATATCACCGCTGATATCTTGCGAGAACGAACGCGCATGGTGAATGGCTACACCGAAATCGGAAGTAAGGCCCGTATTCGCCATAATGGTGTACAGACCGCGAATGTAATCTACAACGGTATTTTTATCTTTGCCGGCACGCGCCAAAGAAACGTTAGAAGCAAGCAACGAACCGTCCGATTCGTGCAGCGTGCATTCCATACCGATAACCACGTCGCAGTTATTGTTTTTGCAAAGCGTGACCGCATTGTTCACTTCCTGCGCACGGTCAAAAATCGCTTGTGCGCTGGCAGTACGGTATGCCATCAGGTGCATACAACCTTTACCGCCCTTAAAACGGTTTACAAAGTCCGTATACACAGAGTTGTCGCCCCATGCCGGGTTAAAGTCATACTCAACATAGATGTTTTTTTCAACAAAATTGGTCACGGCAGTCGGGAACGAAGCCTTCATTTCGGCGGCTACCTCATAGTCGAAGTGGAAACCGTACGCCCAGTCGTTGGGGTACGTATTACGGTACGTAACAAAGTTGTTCCCCATGTTCTTCATATAGCCGAGGTCGTCCATAAGGAACGAGGTAGCGATACCGTGTTGCATAGCCGCTTGCACAAAGGTGTGGATCTCACTCATCGTGGAAGTGGAGATGCTCTTGCCGGAGAAATCCCAACCGGCATAGTAATACACTTCGGTAATACCGGCATCCTCCAACAACTGCAAATAGTTTTCACGCGTTGTGGCGTTGGTGCCATCTTCCTTGTGCCACCACCACGCGCCGACGCGCGGACGGTTGTCCATAGAGTACGCGTGCGCGTTGATGCTCATCGAGTCGCCGATCGCGTTCGTCAGGTTGGACGACCACGTAGTAAACGGTACGATCGGGAGCGACAGTACCGTCAGCGCAATCGCCAACGCCCACGCCAACACGCGATAGGTGCGGTTTCTTGTTGTTGCCATAAAACAGGCCTCCTCAATAATGATATCGGACAAAAAAAGGGGTAAAAAGATGTGTTTTTCCGGGGAAGACAGACTTCCCCACATTCCTACTGTAAAATATACCACTTTTTACCCACAATGTCAACGGTTTTTTGTGCTTTTTGTACAAACAAAACGACGAAAAGTGGTAGCCCTCGCTAACCGCCCGCAAACCCTTGATACAAGCGGCTGTTACAAAAAGAAAATCCGAGCAGAGAGTCCCCTGCTCGGATTTTTCGTATTTTATTTGTGAATTTTGACGATTAGAAAGACTCAATGAGTCCCGCCAAGAACTTGCGAATCTGCAACACGTCTTTCATATTCACCGCGCCGTCTTGAGTCACGTCGGCGGCGGTCATATCGATTGCCGTTTGAAGGTTCGCCAAGAATTTACGCATCACGAGAACGTCTTTCATATTCACCGCGCCGTCCGCGTTCGCATCGCCGAGAAGCACCGCCGGCACACTCGGGTCGGTAGACGGCGTTGTCGGGTCGGTTTCGACCGGCTCGGTCGCGGTGGTGGTGACTTTGTACGGGTTGCGGTACACTTTCACCCAGATGCCGCGCATATCGAGACAGTTCGATCCGCGGTCGCACGCGAGGAACAGCGTATTGGTCTTCGCACTCATATTGTCCTCGCTGCCGTTTCGCGTGAAGTCGATGGGTTTGCGAATATAAGAAATCACCTGCGGCGGGAAGCCGACAAAGAAGTTTTGGACAACGGTACCGTTCGGATAATCTTGTTTATCCGCCCAAATGTCGCGGCCGCGGCTGTCGATGAGGCAGGGATAGAAGTTATCCGACATAATGGCAACGCCCATCACCATCACTTCATAATACTCGCCCTGTTCGGGATCGATCGGACCGTTTTTCTCATAGTCGGCAACAAGCGCCTCAGACAAGCCCTCGAATTTGATGGCGACGCCGTTGGAGGTCGTGTCGAAATACTCGTCCATACCCATACGGCGATAGAGTTCGGTTTCGGTCAGTTCGTAGGTGATTTGCGTGGTCGTCTGCTCTTCGCCGGAGGTGCGGACGTATTGCGTGGTGGTGGCGTTTTCGTCAATCGAGCCGTGGGTCGTGCGCTCCGGCACGTTGCCCGCGAGTTTGTAGAACGAACGGTTTTGGTGAATCGCCATACCGTACGGAATCGACAGATTTTTCTCGTCGAGAATCTCAAACACGCCGTCGATCACCTCGAACAACTTCTCTTTGTTGGAGTCGTGGAAGTCCACGCCGTCCTCGCCGGAGTTGTCGGTTTCCACGCCGTAAGTAATCGGGCAACCGTATTTGATGGCGGCGGTCAGGCACTCGTCACCGCAGGAGACCACTTTGTCCGCCCGCACGCGGTAGGACATTAAGCTCATCGTGTCGGTGTATTTCGCCAAGATGTTGAACAGACCGGTCACGCCTTCATAGGTCAGCGAAGCACCGCCGCGTTTTTCCCAGTTGACGTTCACGTCCACGTCGCACCAGATGCCCGCTTCGCGCAGTTCCTGCAGCGGCGCGATGAAGTAATCGACAAACGCTTGGGTCGGACGGCCGCCGGACGGCTCCATATCAAAGTGCATACCGTAAACGGCATCTTTCGGGTATTCCTCTTTGTAGGCGAGAAAGCCGTCTTTGATTTTTCCGGTCAAATAGGACGTATCGCCGTCTTTGAGATCCGCCCAACCGTCATACATAATGGCAACGCGGCAACCGTGAGCCATCGCTTTTTGGACAAAACCGTGCAGTTTCTCGCGGTTGCCCTCGGTCGTCAGGTAGTCGTAGCCGTAGAAATAAATCTCGTTGACACCCGATTGTTGGTACAGCGACAGATATTTCTCGCACTCCGTCTCGTTAAAAGCATCTTGCGGCCACCACCACCAAGAGCCAAGGCGATGCTCCGCGGCGATTTCCGCGCCGCTCGCGGCGTTGGAGGTCATGGCAATCAGCGGCAGAGAGAAGATAATCATCACAGCCGCCAAAATCAGCGCCACAATCCGGGCAACTTTACCCCGTTTTCCGGTCATCGGTCATACACTCCTTAAAAGTTTTCATTCGCATAGATTTGCGGTATATATACTACCATTTTTCCGGTACTCTGTCAACCGCAATTCGACAAATCTCCGCAATTTCGGCTGTAAAGCGGTTGTTCTTTACACGTAACTCCCCCGCCGGCCCACAACGCCGCCGCAAAGCCGCACAACCCGCACAACACGGCGACAGCGCCGGTTTTGTCCGCCGAAAGCGGCGGGAGTACGGGCACGACCGATGCCGCCACAAAGCCGGTTACGGCGGCGTTCATCGCATCAAAAAAGCGGGTGTAAAGGAAGTTCACTATACAGACAAGTATCGCCGCCACTGCCGCGAATCCCACGGCAAACGGCAACAAACCGCGCCAATTCTCACCCGCTATGACCGCGAGCACGCCTTCGTACGCGCCCATCGACAACAAAATGCACGAAGCGCTCACGCCGGGCACTACGGTGCCGAGCGCGTAGATGCCGCCGCACAAAACGAACGCGCCAAACGTCGCGGGCGCGCCCATTCGCGGGAACAGATGACCGTAAAAGAGCAAAAGCCCCGCCGCAAACGCCGCGGCGGTCAGCCCCCACGCCCGCACGCGATGCCGTTGCGGCGCGGAAGCACCCGCAATGAGCGTGGCAAGGATAATTCCCGCGACGGCACACCGCATTTCGGCGGGAAACGCCTCAAACAGCCGCAAAAGTGCCCGCCCGAACGCGAGAATACCGCCCGCGATACCGAGCGCGAGCAAACAGAGCGTTTTGCCGTTTTGTCTAAGCGCTTTCAGCGGGTGCGCGGCGGCAAACAACAACGGCTCGTAGTAGCCGAACGAGGCGGCGAGCGCTCCCCCGCTGACTCCCGGCGCAATTCCGAGTGCGCCGATGGCTACCCCGCAAAACAGCGGGCGCAAAAACGATGCGTTTCGTGTCATACACATTCCTCCCGCTTTTGTATATGCAGAAAAACGCAAAAAAGCACCTCAAACGAGGTGCTTTTTAAGCGTGAGTGAGTCTGTAAGCCGGGTTCTGTCTTGAATAGTCATCTATCTCGACCGTTCGTTGCCGAACGGCTCAAGCCGCCTTTCAAAGCACGTCGGGTCAACGTATCGCTTTTGTCGGCGTTGCATCGGATAGGGTTTGCAGGGCCACACAGTCTCCTGTGCGCCGGTGAGCTCTTACCTCGCCTTTCCACCCTTACCCGCAAAGCGGGCGGTATCTCTCTGTTGCACTTTCCCTAAGGTCACCCTCGGCGGCCGTTAGCCGTTATCCTGCCCTGTGATGCCCGGACTTTCCTCATACCCGAAGGTACGCGACTATCCGGCTCACTCACAGAGAGTGAGTATAGCCGATTTTTCGCGTTTTGTCAACCGTTTGTTTGCAAAGACCGCAAATACAACGCGTCGCAAATCTCTTGGAACACCGGCGCGGCGCTTTCTTCCCGCGCTTCGCTGTTTTCGCAAAGCACCGTCACCACGTATTGCGGACGCTCCGCCGGAAAGAAGCCGGTAAACCAATGCTGAACGACCTCTTTACCGTCTTCCACCCAGCCGGTTTCCGCCGTTCCCGTTTTGGCGGCGGCGGGCAGGTAATACGGCTGACCTTTGGCACCCGTTCCCTCCTCCATCGTGTACACCATCATCGGATAGAGCGTTTTGGCAGTCTCTTTCGAGAATACCTCCTGCGCGGGCGACGGATCGGCTTTTGTAAAGTTGCCGTTTTCGTCCACCGTTCCCGCCACGAGTGTCGGGCGGTAAATCGCCCCGCCGTTCACTATTGCGGCAGCCAGTTGCGCCACGTGCAGCGGCGTTGCAAGCAGTTCCCCCTGCCCGAACGCGAGGTTACACAGCGCCGCATCCGACGATTTAAGCGTTTTAAGCGACGGCAAGGTTGCCCGCGCGGTAGAAAGCCCCGGCGCGGGAGTCCACGCGCGGTCTAACCCGAACGCCACCGCCATATCGTAAACCGGCTCTGCCCCGACGGAAAGCGCCAACTGGATATAGTAGGGGTTGCAGGACTTGGCGAACGCCTCTTTCATATCGAGCGTGCCGTGTCCGAGGATATAGTGACAGCGAAAAAAGTTCCCGCCGAGCCCGTAACCGCCGTTGCAGGTGAATTCCGTTTCGGGCGAAGCGCCCGCTTCAAGCGCCGCCGATGCGGTCACGATTTTGAACACCGATCCGCAGTTATAGTCCGCAAACGCGCGGTTGAGAAGCGGCGCGTTGTCCGCCGAAAGCACCGCCTCCACGCCGTTTGGCTGATAGGTCGGCACGCTGGCGAGCGCGCGAATCTCCCCCGTCGGCTCCATCACCACCACCGCGCCGCAAGTCATTTTTTCGGCGGCGTGCTCGGCGATTTGCTGAATGGCGCTGTCAATAGTCAGCACCACCCCGCCCTTGCATTTTGCGGTGGTATCGGTCACCGTCGGCGCCGTTCCCGCCACCGGCTTTCCGGCGGCATCCACCGCATACGTCACCTCCACCGCGCCCGCATACGACGTAAGCAGGTCGTCAAACGCGTACTCGATGCCGCACACCCCGCCGTTTTCGTTGCAATACCCGAGCACGTGCGGCGCAATCGTTTGTCCCGCATACCGTATCGGCAGGGTTTTAAGCGTGACCCCGTCGCACAGCGCAAGCGGCGTATCGCTTTTGACGGCAATCGGCTTGTCGCTTGCAAGCCGTTCCAACAGTTCCGCCGCCTCCGGCTTTGAAAACGAAGACCTCACCATCGCTTTTGCCTTTTCGGTGGGCGCGATGGCGGCCACGTAACCGAAATCCCGATTGACGAGCGCCCGCCGGTTGCAGTCGTAAATCGTGCCCCGCGCCGTGCCGAGCGTGACCGTAGCGGTCGCTTGGGCAACGGCGGCTTCTTTCAGTTCCGGCTCGTTTTGAAGGGTCACCACCCGCCACGTACAAACGCCGAGCAAAAGACACAACGTAACAGCAAACGATACCACACGCAATTTCATAAAAAAATCCTCCCGTTCACGGGTTAGGTTGCCCGCAAACGAGAGGATTTAATCGGTAATTTAGTCCGCGTATACGCCGATGTCGTAGCGATAGCAAATCGCCATATGCTCGTCGAACGTTTCGGAATAGTAGGTGACCGTCGGGTCAACGCTCGTATCCGTGGCGAAGTAGAAGCAGTTGATGATATCGTTGTCATCGTTGGGATACGCCACCGCACGCAGCGCCGCCAGACCCGGGTTGCTGATAGGTCCGGTGGGAAGTCCCTCGCAGATATAAGTGCTGTATGCTTGGAAGCTCGGGTTTTCTTTGCCTGCGCCCGGCTGGAAGTTCTCGACGTACTCGGTGGTAACGTCGGATTGCAGGTGCGGGAACTCGGCAGGACTGCCGAGACGGTTGTGGAACACACGGGCGATTTTCGCCATATCCACCGTGTTGTCCGCTTCCATTTGCACCACCGAAGCCAGCGTAACCGCTTCGTCCAGCGTAAGGCCCATGGCTTTGATACCGGTTTTCAGTTTGGTATCCACACGGGTATCGAAGTTGTCGAAGAATTTTTCAAGCACCGCTTCCGGACTGCATTGTTTATAGAACGTGTAGGTATCCGGGAACAGATAACCCTCCAACCGATAGATACGGTACGGATGGTCGGTGCCGGCACCTACGTCGGGAATGGCGGCGATGAAGTCGTAATCCGAATAGTCGCCCTCTTCGAGTTCGGTGAGGAATTCCTGCGAGCCGCAGACCTCGTTTTCTTCGAGCAGTTTGGCGATTTCGAGGACGTTGTAGCCCTCGGGGATGGTCACGTCCACCGTTTCACGCTCACCGACGGATTGCAAATCGGAGATGATGCCCTGATAGCCCTCGTTGGAGGCGAGCGTAAACACGCCCGACTGATACTGTCCGTCGGCGTGGGTGAATTTCGAGAACAAACGGAACAACAGCGGATGGGACACGAGTCCGTTATCGTGGAGCACTTCCGCCACCTGCTTGGTGTTCGCGCCGCGCGGAATGGCAACGTCCACCTCGCGCTCGGATTTGTTAAGACCCAGCATATCCAGCGCACCGGTCACGCCGATAAACGCCAACACACAGGACACCGCCAACACACACACGAGATAGAAAATCATACCCATGCAAGAGAGGCGTTTGCGCTCTTCTTCCTCGTATTCTTCCCACTCGTCGATGTGGACGGGCGCATTCGGGTCAAGCGGCTCTTCCTCGTCTTCCTCGTCGAGAATGCGCACCGGCGCGTTCGGGTCAACCTCGACCTCCGGCGCGACTTCCGGCGCGGCGGCGATTTCCGCGGCCGCTTCCGGCGCAGTTTCTTCGTCAAGCGTTTCCGCTTCGTCCGCAACCGTCACTTCGTCCGTTTCTTCTAAAACGGGCGTTTCGACCGGACGTTCCCATTCGCCGATATCGCCTTCTTTGTCCATCTTGGCGGCGACGGCGGCGGCAATGGCGTTCACCGCATCGGGGGATTTTTGAACGGGTTGTTCCTCTTCCTCCTCCGCTTTCGCCGCATACCGATTAACCGCCGACGGCACAGTATGGATTGCGGGCTCGCTCTCCGCCGTGTTGCGAAGCGGCGGGGCTTTACGCTTCGGCGTAAACTCCACCGGCGCATCCATCGCATCAGGGCTGATGTTCAGGCGGAAACCCGCCACTTTTTCTTTCCGTTCCCGGGCGGCACGTTCCGCCTCCGTTTCAAACGGGCTTTGTCCGTTGTCAAATTCGCTCACAGAAAGACACTCCTCTCGGTGTATGTTGAAAGAATGAAATCAAATTTATTCGCATTGCAACGCGCTTTTGACCGTGTCGGCCACGTCCGCGCCTTTGAGATAGGCAAGCAGCGCCAACGCAAACGGAAGCGCCGCACCCGCGCCTTTGCCGGTCACCACGTTGCCGTCGGTCACGGCAAGGTCGTCGCAAAGCGTTGCGCCCGTAAGCTCGCTTTCAAACCCCGGAAAGCAGGTCGCGCGTTTGCCTTTGAGCAAACCGTTGTGCCCGAGCACCGACGGCGCGGCGCAAATCGCGGCGATGAGCGCGCCTTTTTCGTTGGCGGCGGCCAGCGCTTTTTTCACCGTTTCGGACGCGTCGAGGTTTTTCGTGCCCGGCATACCGCCCGGAAGCACCACGCCGGAAAGCGCGGCAAAATCCACCTCGTCTTCGCTCAAATCGGCGGTAACGGGAATGTGGTGACTGCCGGTGACGGTTTTGCCGCCGATGCCGACGGTTTTCACGTCCACACCGCCGCGACGAAGCACGTCCACGGGCGTGAGCGCTTCCACTTCTTCAAATCCGTTTGCCAAAAACACGTAAATCATCTGTTTTTCCTCCGAAATTCGGTGTAAAGCGCTTCGCCATTACACCGCATAAACTCGCTTAAACAAAGGGTTTCAGCCACTCCATCAGCGACTCGGTTACCGCTTCAATCGAAAACGGTTTGTCGCCCTCGCCGCAGGGAATGACCGTCCAGTTCCACCGTTTGGCGGCATAAAGCGCGGCCTCGCGGCAGGTTTCTAAAAACTTGACGTTCCGTTCGTGCAGGTCTTTTTTGGATTCGTCGCCGTCGTACCGTTCGGTCATCAGCCGTTGGGACACGGCAAGCGGCATATCGAGAAAACACACCGCATCGGGGCGCGGAAGCCCCAATTTTTCGTACTCGTAATCCTCCATCCAGTCGAGGAACGCATCCCACGTTTCGCGGGGCGAACGCGCCAACTGGTAAATCGCGTTGGAGGTGGTATAGCGGGCGGCCACAATGAGTTTGCCCGCCTCATAGTCTTCTTTCCAGAACTTTTGGAAACTCGCGTAACGGTCCACCGCGTAAAACGACGATGCGGCAAAGGGGCTCGCATCCTCACCGAACTCCCCCGCCAGATATTGCTTCACAAGCGCGGACGACGGCTGTTCGTAGTCGGGAAACGAGATTTCCCGAAACTCCACGCCCATGTCGGCAAGCCGCGCGCGGATTTGTTCGAGCTGGGTGGATTTTCCGCAGCCGTCCAACCCGTCGATAACACACAGTTTTCCCATTATTTTTGCCCCTTAATCGCGGCGTATTTGGCGCGCACCTCGGCGGTCTTGCCACAGCACATTTTGCCCTCGGGGCACGGGCCGGCGACACACGCGGGGCCGGCTTTGCAGAAAAGCGTCGGCGCAACCTCGACACAGCATTTGAGCATCTGCTCCGCCATTTCGCGGATTTCCCATTGCGCGCGCATACAGCAGCGCTGACGGAACATATTTTGGAGACTGCGGGCGTTCATCGTCAAAAGAATCTTGGTGCAGCAGGCGTTCGGAAGCACAAACCGCGCATCTTCAATCGCTTTTTTCTCGGCGGCGCGGTGGGCTTCTTTTTCGTCTTTGCCCTCCGCCAAGAACGCGGCTTCGTGTTTTTTCATAAGAATCTCGGTCAACTGCTCATAGTGGCGCTGATCCTCTTCCATCGCGGCCAAAAACTCCGCTTTTGCCTCGGGCACCGCCGCGATTTCCGGCGGCAACACGTACTCGAACTGCGCCTCGCGGACGTAGCGCTGACTTTGCACGCTGTACGAAGCGATGCGGTGGCGGGTGATTTGCGCCAACAGCGAACGGGACACACCCTCGATACCAAACGTAAACGAGGCGTGCTCCACCGGGCTTTCGTGGCCGAGTTCGGACAACATCTCCACAAACGAGGCCGCTTTCTCCTCGGTCATTTTCTCGCGCAGGTCGTCAATCGACGCCGCGGAATAACAAAGCCGCGCCGCGGAAGCAATCGTCTGCTCCGGATGGGGCGTGTAGGTAATCAACGTCACTTTCATCACAAAAACCGCCTTTTCCTTTGAATTTTCAATGCAAAAATCACAGAATATTCCAGTCAGAAACAGTATATCAAATTTTATCGGGAATTGCAAGGGATTTTACGAGGATTTTTTACGTTTATACTTGGCCCATTCCGCCCCGTTTCCCCGCTTTTTCGGCGAATTTTATAAAAATCTACCAATTTTGTCTACATTTTTTCGTTGTCCCTCTTGACAAGTTAGTGTTGGCTAACTATAATGAGGTGTGATAGAATAGAAACCGAAAAATGTAAGTAAACGTTAGAGGTAGCAGTATGCAAAAAACGGTAAACGACTTAAAAATCGGCGAAGGCGGCGTGGTGACGGCGCTCGGTTGCTCGGGTGCTTTGCGCCGCCGCATCATCGATATGGGCATCACCCCCGGCGCGCACGTGATTATGCGCAAAGAAGCGCCGATGGGCGACCCGATTGAAATCAACGTCCGCGGCTATGAACTGAGCATTCGCCGTTCGGAAGCGAAAGAAATCGAAATCGAGCCGGAGGTGGTCAAATGAGTGTCACCTACGCGCTCGCCGGCAACCCCAACTGCGGCAAAACGACGCTCTTTAACGAGTTGACCGGCTCCAACCAATACGTCGGCAACTGGCCGGGTGTCACGGTCGAGAAAAAAGCGGGTCAACTGAAAAGCCACGGCGAAGACGTGACGGTCGTGGACCTGCCGGGTATCTACTCCCTCTCCCCTTACTCCGCCGAAGAAATGGTCAGCCGCAATATGCTGCTTGAAGACCACCCCGATGCCATCATCGACGTGGTGGATGCGACCAACTTGGAACGCAACCTCTATCTATCGTTGCAATTAGCGGAACTCGGGCTTCCGATGGTTATCGCGCTCAATATGATGGATATGTTGAAACAGCGCGGGCTGATTATCGACGTGCAAAAAATGGAACACCTTTTAGGTATTCCGATTGTCCCGATTGCCGCTTCGCGCGGGCAGGGCATCGACAAGCTCGTTGACCGTGCGTTCCACGACGGCGCGAAACGCATCGCCAAAGAGGTGCTCCCCTTTGACGAGCAGACGATTGCGAAGCGCATCGAAAAAGCGTTCCCCGACAACGAGTATATCCACCACGAACTGCACGAACGCCGCGAACACCACGGCGCGGAGTATCGCTCGACCTACAAAATCGACGAGATTTACGAAGCGGACGTGCTCGAAGCCCTGCTCCGTATCGAAAAAATCATCGAGCCGAAGTGTATGAAAGCGAATATGGCGCTGCGCTGGTCGGCGGTGAAAGTTATGGACGACGACCCGCCGACGATTGAGGCGCTCGGGCTGACCCAAGGCGAAGCCAACCTTATCAACGAAATCGTCTCTGCGCTCGAAACGGACAAAATGCAGCGCGATATGATTATCGCCGACCAGAAATACAAGTTCATCTGCAAGGTGTGCGACGAATGCGTGGTACACCTCAAAAAACCGGGCGAACTCACGGTTTCGGACAAGGTGGACAAAATCGTCACCAACAAATACCTCGCCATTCCCGTGTTTGCGGGCGTAATGGCGCTGGTGTTCTTTATCGCGTTCGGGCCGATCGGCTCGTTTTTAACCGACGGCGCGGCGGCGCTCATCGGTGCGCTGACCGCCACCATCCGCACGGGACTCACCTCGGCGGGCGCCTCCGATTGGGCGGTGTCGCTCGTATGCGACGGCATTGTCGCGGGTGTCGGGTCGATTGTGTCCTTTTTCCCGCAGATTCTCCTCTTGTTCTTCTTCCTCTCGCTTTTAGAGGACAGCGGCTATATGGCGCGCGCCGCGTTCATTATGGACAAATCGCTCCACAGAACGGGACTTTCCGGCCGTTCGTTCGTACCGATGCTGATGGGCTTCGGTTGCTCCGTTCCCGGCATTATGGCGGCACGCACGCTTGAAAACGAGCGCGACCGGCGACTGACCATTATGCTCACGCCGTTTATGTCCTGCTCGGCAAAAATGCCGGTGTATGCGCTGTTTATCGCGGCGTTTTTCCCGAAATACGCGGGACTGGTGATTTTCTGTATCTACGCGTTCGGGTTGTTGATGGCGATTCTCTGCGCCACCATTCTTAATAAAACCATCTTAAAAGGCGGTCACGCGCCGTTTGTAATGGAACTGCCGCCCTACCGCCTGCCCACCGCAAAAACGCTGTGGATGCATCTGTGGGAACGCATCAAAGACTTCGCCGTGCGCGCCGGCACGATTTTGCTCGCCGCTTCGGTGATTATCTGGTTCTTGCAGTCGTTTGACCTCGGGCTTCACCTGCTGACCCCCGACCAAGCCGCCGACAGCATTTTGGCAACCATCGGCAAAGGACTTGCGCCTCTGTTCATTCCTCTCGGCTTCGGCAACTGGCAAACGTCGGTGGCACTCGTGTCCGGTTTCGTCGCCAAAGAAGCGGTGGTCGGCACGCTCAATATTCTCATCTCCCCGGTGTCCGATGCGGCGATGCACGCCGCGCTCGGCACGATGTTTACGCCGGTGGCGGCGCTCGCGTTCCTCGTGTTCGTGCTGCTCTACTGCCCGTGCGTGGCGGCATTCTCCGCAATGAAGCGGGAGTTCCGTTCGTGGAAATGGGCGGTCGGCACGGTCGCGTTCCAAACCGCCGTCGCGTGGGTATGCGCGTTCGTCGTGTACCAATTCGGCACGTTGTTCGTCAACGTGGTACAGTTGCTGTAACCTAAAATAAAGCATAAAAAAACCCGCAACCTCTCGGTTGCGGGTTTTTTGCGTTAAAAATGGCCGCCGCCACCGCCGTGGCTGACACCGCCGGAACTCATGTGCGAGCCGCCGGAGCCGCCGTCGTCTTTGGGTCGGGCGGTACGGGTTACGGTGTTATAGAGGAAATTCTCCTGTGCGAGCGTGACGTTGAGCGAGCCGGGTTTTAAGTAGTTGTTCGCCGCCGGCTGGAAGCGCACGGTTTTGAGTTTGGCTTTCATCGAGCCGACCACAATCAGCGCGATAATAAAGCCGATGACGAGCGCCACCCCCACGCGCGTCCAGTTGAAGAAACTGGTTTTGTGGATAATTTCGCGTTTGACTTCGTTCGCATACGCTTTGAACGCGCCGGCATAATCACCGGCGGACAAATCGCTGACAATGCGGTCACCGACGGTGCTGTAACTCACCATTTCGATGCATTTACCGCAGGTGGACACGTACCACGCGCGCTCCTCCATCGAGAGAAGCAGCAACACGCCGTCTTGCCCGCTTTCGCCGCGGCCGTAGCCGTTTTGGTCATAGTAATCGTCGGCGAACGCCATTTCGCTTTTCATACCGAGCGACGGGGTCGTCACCACGACGATATCCGCATCCACCGCGTCGCTCGCTTCGTTGAGCGCCGTAATGATTTCCGATTTTTCGGCGGTCGTCAAAAGATTGGCATCATCCACCAACAAATCCGCACCGCTTTTGGCGGAAACCGACACTGCGAACAACGCAGCAAACACCATAAGACACCCGAGAAGGGCGAAAATTCGTTTTGTCATCTTCGTCCCCTCCTTTACAGCAACCCGAGCAAGCCGAACACCGCGAACAGCGCCGCGGAAATGCCGACCGTCAGCCCGCCGAGCCAGCGCCAAAACGCCGCTTTGTCGCACGGCAGGTCGCCGACGAATTTGCCGGTTTGTCCGTTCATCGCAAACGTGTATTGGCATCCGTTCCACGTCGTGTTGAGCAGCCACACGGGATAGAGCGCGTAGCGCACCTTGCCGTTATCGAGCCGCACGGTACTGCTTTCCGGCACTACCGTAGAAAATCCCGTCACGGTCGAGGCAAACACCTCTTCGGTACTGCGCTTAATGCGCGCGTTGGCGCGTTCGATGCTCTGCTCGGCGGTCACGTCGTATTTGTCCGCCAAAAAGCCGGAGAGATACGCCGTTTGGAAATCCACCGCCT
Source organism: Clostridia bacterium (assembly GCA_024404755.1). GTDB lineage: Bacteria > Bacillota > Clostridia > Oscillospirales > Acutalibacteraceae > RGIG426. The sequence continues at coordinate 19,995 of JAKSPN010000001.1, forward strand.
GCGAAAAATCGAACGGCTCGATGGATTCCATCAAATCGTCCGCCATACGCAGCGAGCCGTCCACCGGAACGTACTGGAATCCGAGGTCGCCGGCGCGAAGCACCATAAAGTGGCTCGTTTCGGTATAGTCGTAGTCGCTGTCGCTCCAATGGCGCACGTTGGTCGCGTGGTAACGGATATTGGCATCCGCATCCGCATCAAACAACCAAAACGGGACGTAAATGCCTTTGATTTCGTCGATGTGGTTTTGGCTTTTGAACACTTTGGGCAACAGACGTTTGCCCTGCAAATGCTTTTCGAGTCCGGCTTTCGCCGCCTCTTTATCGAGTTTGAACGGAATGACCACGTCGGGGCGAAGCGCACCCGAGAGGTTGCCTTTCATCACGACCGGATTGCCGCAAAACGGGCACGCGGTCGCCGCGGTGGTTTTTTCGCAGGCGATTTCGCCGCCGCAGGTATCGCAAACGTAGGTGGCGAGCGCATCCTGCTCGCCCTCCTGCCATTCGCCGCCCATATCGGTCTGCCATTGCATCTCGTCGGGGGCATCCATTTTTAAGCCGTCGTCGTAACTTTGGAGCGTTGCCATATCGAATTCCGTGCCGCAAAATTCGCATTTGACTTTTTGCAGAGCGGTATCGAAGGTCATTCTTCCGTTACAACACGGGCAGGTATATTCCAAAAGATTTCCCATTCAAAATCCTCCTTTTTCTTCACACTAATAGGGCAAGTATAGCACACAAATGCCGAAAAGTCAACTCTGCACCCACTCCGAGCGGTCGTACGAGAACAAGTTTACGTCATAGACGTTCTCGGTAGAAGCGGTTTTGGAAGCAATCGCCCGCCCCGCGCCAAACGCCACGCAATCGGCGGGGTTGTCCGCCACACGGCATTCCACGCCGAGTTCGCGCGACAACCGCTCGGCGAGCCCGAACAGTTCGGCACAGCCGCCGGTCAGCGTAATGCCGTTCGCCATCACGTCCCCCGCTATTTCGGGCGGCGTGGTTTCGAGCACCGCTTGGATAGCGGCTAAAATCGCCGCAAACGGCTCGGAAAGCGCTTGGAACACGTCGGCGGCAGACACGGTTTTTACACACGGGAGCCCCGAAATCGAGTCCCGTCCGCGCACGTCCATCGTTTCCTCCCGCGGGAGAACGCCGCCGATTTGGCGTTTGATTTCCTCGGCGGTTTTGAGGCCGATAACGTGGTTATAGCGATTACGCACCATACGGACGATGGCTTCATCCATATCGTCGCCCGCCACTTTGATGGATTTCGCCGATGCCACGCTTCCGAGGGACAACACGCCCACGTCGGTCGTACCCGCGCCGATATCCACCACCATACAGCCGTTCGGCTCTTCCACCGGAAGACCCGCACCGAACGCCGCGGCAATATATTCTTCCACCAGCGCCACACGGCGGATACCCACCGCCGTCGCCGCCTGCACTACCGAGCGCTCTTCCACCTCGGTCACGGCGGCGGGCACGGAAATGGCGGCGCGGGGCTTAAACACCTTAAACGCGCACACCTTGTTGACAAACGCGCGCAACATCTTCTCCGCGGCATCGTAATCGGACACCACGCCTTTGCGCATCGGGCGCACCACGCGAATGGTCGGCGGCTCTTTTTCGAGCATGTCATACGCTTCCCGCCCCACGGCGATGACCCGCCCCGTTTTGGTTTCAATCGCGATGACCGACGGCTCGCAAAGCACGATTCCCGCGCCCTCGCGGTAAATCGACACTTTGGACGTACCCAAATCGATGCCTAAATTCGTTCCTGCCATTCAGAAATCTCCCCTCTCTAATCGGGTTTTGGCGAGGGTCGCGCCGAACACGGCGCTTGCCCCGTAGATTTTTAATATCAGCGCACATTCGCGCAACGTCGCGCCGGTGGTACACACGTCGTCCACCACCAAAAAGCGCTTGTCCGCCACGTCCGCGTTCAGAAGACAGTCGAGCGCGCCGCGCAGGTTGCCCTCGCGTTCAGCGGCGGGCACTTCCTTTTGCGGTTTGGTGGGAAACGCTTTGCACAGCGTCGGCACAAGCGGCACGTTAAGCCGTTTCGCCACTTCCCGCGCAAGCCATTCACTTTGGTTATAGCCGCGCTCGCGAAAATCGTCTTTGTCCATCGGCACAAAGGTCACGCCGTCAAACGCGACGTCCTCGAACTCCTGCTTGACCGTCTCGGCGATTTCTTTCGCGTAATAGGCGGCGGTGAGCGCCGTCGCGTTTTCCTTAAAGCGCAAGACACCGCGCTTTACCGCGCCCTCATACAAAAACGGCGCACACACCGCATCGAGTACGGTCGCGGTGCTTTTGCAGGTGCAATACGCTTTTGACAACCCGCACCGCAGACACAGCGGGCGCTCCTGCCGCGGCAACGTGGCGTTGCACCGCTCGCACACCGGCATTCCGGCGTACACCACCGTGTCGCAAAACGCGCACCGTTCCGGGAAAAACACCGCCAACACACGGCGGGACAACGGCAATTTCTTCATACGGCGCCGTCCTCATCCCGGGCGGTCAAAAACTCTTGAAGCCCGCTGTAACGCAGGGTTTTGCGGTTGTTTTCAATCATCCGCCAAAGCGTTTCATCCTCGCCGACGATGACGAGCAGATTTTTTGCCCGCGTCACCGCGGTATACAGCAAATGGCGGTAACAAAGCGGTTTCGGCACGTCGAACAGCGGAATGACCACGATATTAAACTCGTTGCCCTGGCTCTTGTGGACGGTGGTGGCGTAAGCGAGTTCCAAATCCTCTGCATCCGCGCGCAGATAGGTCACCTCGCGGTCGTCGTCAAACGTTACCGTCAGGCAATCGTCCCGCCGGTCCACCTCGGTCAGCACGCCGATGTCGCCGTTGAACACGCCCGCGCCCACCGCGCCGTCCGGCTTGGTCCACGACAAGTCGTAGTTGTTTTTGGTTTGCATCACCTTGTCGCCCACGCGGAACGTACGGAAACCGGACGTAAACTCCGCTTTTGTCGCCGAGGGCGGGTTGCATTTTTCTTGGAGTGCTTTGTTGAGTTCTTCCGTCCCCACCCGACCTTTGCGGGCGGGTGCAAGCACCTGAATCCCGTCGAACACGCTTTCGCCGTATTTCTCCGGCAAGCGGCGGGAACAGAGGTCCACCACCGCGTGGCTGACGGCGGCGGCGCTGTCGCGTTTCATAAAGAAGAAGTCCGATTCTTTGTCCCCCGCAAGCGGCGGTTCGCCCGCCACAATGCGGTGGGCGTTTTGGACGATATGGCTTTCGAGCGCTTGGCGAAACACCCGTTTGAGTTCCACCGCCGGCACCAATCCGCTGGCCACCAAGTCGCCGAGCACGTTGCCCGCGCCGATGGCGGGAAGTTGGTGGGAATCGCCGACAAGCACCAAGCGGCAATGCGGTTTCAGCGCCCGCAACAACGAGCAAAAGAGCGCCGCATCCACCATCGACAACTCGTCCACAATCACGGTATCCGCATCCAGCGGATTCAGTTCGTCCCGCGCGAAAACGGGGCGGTCATCCTCCGTCCATTGCACTTCCAAAAGACGGTGGACGGTTTTGGCTTCCCGTCCGGTGAGTTCGCTCATCCGCTTGGCGGCGCGGCCGGTCGGCGCGGCTAAAAGCACCGTTTCGCCCTGCGCTTCAAGCGCGGTTAAAATCGCTTTGAGCGTGGTGGTTTTTCCCGTTCCGGGGCCACCGGTCAAAATAAAAATCTGCCGCTTTAACGCGGTTTCAATCGCCAGTCGTTGCTCGTTTTCGTACACAATGCCGTCCGTGCGCTCAATCGCTTCAATCAGCGCGTCGGTATCCGCTACGTACAGCGGTGTTCCCTCCACGCGCTCGCGCACGTCTTTGGCGATGTATTTTTCCTGCACGAACAGTTCCGGCAAAAAAGCGAACACCTGCCCGCGCAGCGTGGAAATCACAACTTTCCCGCTGCTGATGAGCGCGTTTAAGCCGTCAATCACCGTTTCCCGCGGGATTTGCAACAGCCCCGCCGTCACCTCGCACAGCTTGTCCGTCGGCAGGCAGGTATGACCGTTGTGGGTGTTGTGGCGCAACACGTGTAACAGCGCGGCTTTCACCCTGCGCGGGTCGTCCGCCGCAAACTGCCGTTCCTCGCAAAGCGCATCCACGCGGTCAAACGACACGCCCAGAGCGTTGTCGCAGAGAATATAGGGGTTTTCTTTGATTTTGTCCGCCGCCGCGGCACCCCATTTTTTATAGCATTTTAAGCATTCGGTGGGGTTAAGCCCGTATTCCGAAAGCACGAGCATCGCTTCCCGCAGTCCGAACTGTTCGGCGAACGCATCCCCCATTTGACGGGCGGCCGCGGCGGTGATGCCGGAGATTTCCGCCAATCGTTCCGGTTCTTCCTGCAACACGCGCAGCGAATCGTCCCCGAATTTGCGCACAATTTTAAGCGCACGACCGGGGCCGATGCCTTTCACCGCGCCGGAACTCAAATACCGCAAAATAGCGGAAGCATCCGACGGCAGTCGCCGTTCGCATTGCTCTGCTTTGAACTGCACGCCGAAAGTCGCGTGCTCGGTAAAACTGCCGCGGGCGCGAATTTCCTCGCCCACCGCCACCTCGGGCAGTACGCCGACAACCGTATGTAATTGTTCATCGCTCGACACTTCCAGCACCGTCCACCCGTTGTCGGGATTGCGGAACACCACGCGTTCCACCGTGCCGCAAAGTTCCGGCAGTTCTCTGTCGTCCATACTGTCCTTCCTTTTTTATCACAGTTATATAACAGTATACTCTATTCCGATAAAAAAAGCAAGGTTTCGGCAACATTCGACGGCGAAATTCTTCCGTTTTTTTCGTCCGGCTCGCCCGCCGTCCAAAACACCACCGGATGTCCCGCTTTTTCCTCCCACAACTCGCGGCAAAACGGGGTCAGCGCCTGCCCGTCGTCACACCGCACAAGTGTGACCGGCTTCATCTCTTTCGGCAACCACAACCACGACGTAAACCGCACGATTCCCTCGCACAAACCGTACACCGAAAGCACACCTACCATCACGAAAAACAACACCGTACTCACGTCGCTCTCCCCTTTCCGACAAAACCCCTCCGCGCCCGTCCCTTGCTATCAACCTATGCGGCGCAGAAAAAAGCGTGAAAAAAAGCACCGTCAACAGACGGTGCTTTTGCTTTATTCTTTGTTATTTCGCCAAAATGTCGTTGAGTTCGTCCATACCGGCCACGGTGGTAACCACAATCACGCGGTCGTCGGTGCGAATCACGTCGTCGCCGGTAGGATAGATGATTTTGCCGGCGCGCACGATGCTGACAATCAGCAAATTCTTTTGCAGCCGCAGATTTTTCAGCGGCAAATCTTTGCCTTTGAAGTCGTCGTTCACCCGAAACTCAATCGCTTCCACTTTGCCGCCGACGATTTTGGACAGTGCCAACATACTGCCGCCGGAAGAACTCTGCATCGCGCGGACGTACCGCACGATACGGTCCGCCGCGATGGTATGCGGCGTAATCACGCACTCGATGCCCGCTTTGGAAAGCACTTCACCGAAGGAGATGTGGTTGACCTTGGTGATGACTTTCGGCACGTTGCACGCGCCCGCGTACATGGAAATCACCACGTTTTCCTCGTCAAGACCGGTCAGCGCCACCAGCGCATCCACTTCCTCGGCACCCTCGTCTTTCAGCGTTTCGCGGTCCGAGCCGTCGCCGCAAAGCACGGTGGCTTTCGGATAGCGCTCGGCAAGCAGTTCGCACCGTTTCGGGTCCATATCCAACACCTTCACGCGGATACCCGCTTCGAGCAGTTCACGGATGAGGTAATAGGCGATTTTGCCGCCGCCCACAATCATCGCGGTGCGGGTTTTGGTGCTCGTAAGTCCCAACGTGCGGAACAGTTGCGAAATATCGTTCGGCGCGGCGGTCAAACTGATGCGATCTCCTTCCTGCGGCACAAAATCGCCGTTCGGGATAATCACGTCGTCCCCGCGCTGCACGGCGCAGATAAGAATCTGCGCCTTAAACAGACCGGACAGTTTCGACAGCGGATGTCCGATAATCGGGCTGTCCGCCGGCAGTTTCAGTTCCACGATTTCAATGCGGCCTTTGGCGAAAAAGTCCACTTTCATCGCCGACGGGAAGCGGAGAATACGGGAAATATCCGTCGCCGCCTCTTTTTCGGGGTTGATGGCAAGACTCAGGTTGAGTTCGTCCCGCAACGTCATCACGCTCTTGGCGTAATCCGGCTCGCGGACACGGGCAATACTGTGTTTTGCACCCAATTTTTTCGCCAACAGACAACACAGAATATTCTGCTCGTCGGTAGACGTGACGGCAATCATCAAATCCGCCGTCGGCACACCCGCCTGGGTTTGCACCTCTTGGCTCAAGCCGTTGCCGTGGATACACGACACGTCCAGCGAGTTGCGCGCCATACTGATGACGGTTTCGTTGTTGTCGATAATCACGATATCGTGACCCTCGTCCGACAACCGTTCGGCAAGCGAGAAGCCCAATTTACCGTTACCCACAATGACAATTTTCATTTACAACACCTCAATTTCTGAAAAGGCCTATTCAAAAGTCAATATTTTTCTACGTCGATTTCTTTGCGCATCGCGCAATAACTTTGGTGGCGCGAGGGGGCGATTTCCCCCGCCGCGACCGCCTCGCACACCGCGCATCCTTTTTCGGAAACGTGGTGGCAGGAAGCGAATTTACACTTGCCGAGATACGGCAAAAACTCCCGAAAACAAAACGGCAGGTTGTCGGGGTCAATATCCGTCAACCGCGGCAGTTCGAGCGACGAAAATCCCGGTGTATCCGCGAAAAAGCCGCCGTCCTCCCGTTCATACAAGACGGTGGCGCGGGTGGTGTGCCGTCCGCGCCCGAGTTTGCGGCTGGTTTCGCCGGTAGACAGCCCGAGCCGCGGGTCCAAACGGTTGAGAAGCGAGGATTTCCCCACGCCGCTGTTGCCGGAAAACACACAAATCTTGCCGGACAGCGCCGCTTTGAGCGCCTCCACCCCGTCGCCGGTTTCCGCCGACACGGTAAAGGTGCGAAATCCCGCCTGTTCGTAAAGCGCATGAAGCGCGGCGGCATCTTCCAAATCGGATTTGTTAAACACAATAACCGGCTCGATTTCCTGCTCTTCCGCGAGCGCAATCATTGCATCCAAAACGGGCAAATTCGGTGCGGGGTCGGTCACCGACGACACGAGCACCAAACAGTCCACGTTGGCGACCGGCGGGCGGCGCAGAGCGTTTTTGCGCGTCAGCAGTTCCTCGATAGCGCCGGTGCCGTCATCCTGCACCGTTACGCGCACGAGGTCACCCGCCAGCGGCGACACCCCTTGTTTTCGCAAAGAGCCGCGACCGCGGCACTCCGCCGTTCCCTCGTCGGTTTTGACGGTATAAAACCCGCCGAGCACCCCGAGAACACGTCCGTTTTTCTCCATTCGTCCTCCTAAACACCGCCGAATGCGGTGCAACAAAAGCCGCAAAAAACGGTTGCCCGTTCCTCCACGGCTTTTGCGTTACGTCAAATTTATTCCTCGCCGTGCGCCGCATCCGACACGTCCGCCGCGGAATTCTCCGCCGGCTCGGTCGTCTTCACCGGTTCGGTCGTCTTCACCGGTTCGGTCGTTTTCGGCGCTTCGGTCGTCTTCACCGGCTCTTTGAAACTATGTTTTTCGGTAACGTTGGCTTTGCCCGCCACCGGGTCTACGGTATACTTGTAGTACGGCGCATACTCGCTCGAACCGGCGACGGCGATTTGCACCGCCACGCTGTATTTCGTGCCGCGCACCTCGGTAAAGGTCAGCGTTTTCACACCGAGGTCAGAGGGCAACAACCCTTGCAACCCCGCGGAATAATCGGCGTTATACGAGCCGTCCACGTACACTTTGAGGTCCACAGCGCAAGACACGGACGGCAGCGGCAACGCCACTTGCACGTCGCGGTAGCCGGAACTGACCACGAGCGACACCGCCGTGCCGGGTTTCAAACTCTCGCCGCCGGCAGGACTCTGTTCCAACACGGTGCCCGCCGGTTTTTCGCTGTTTTTCTCTTTGCCCACCGAGGCGGTGAAGCCCTGCTCGGTCAGGCGTTTAATCGCATCGTCTTTCTGCGAGCCGACCACGTCGTCCACTTTGACCGGGTCGGGCTCTTTGACACCGGTGCTGACGTACACGTACACAATCGTGCCTTTGACAACCGGCGTTTCGGCGGGCGTAATTTTAATGACGTTGCCTACCGCCACTTCGTCGGAAGACGCTTCCACTTTTTGCGGCTCCAACAAGAGGGATTTCAGCCGCGACATAATCTGCGCTTCCGGCTGCGTGCCGTTGATTTCCGGCAACTCAATTTCCTGCGCACCCTTGCTAATAGTGAGCGTCAACACTTTGGTTTTGGCTTTCACGTGTTTGTTGGCGGCAGGGTCCTGCGCCACCACGTAGCCCTTTTCGTAGTCGTTGTTAAACTCGTATTCGAGCGACACGTCGGCAAACTCTTTGAAGTTATCCGCCGACAGATCGTCGTATTTCTTGCCGACAAAGTTCGGCACGACAAGCGTATCTTTCCCCTTGCCGCCGAACAGCCAGTTGTTGCTGATGGCGACAATGCCGAGGATGACGAGGGTCAGGAAAATCACGCCCGCCGCCACCGCCAGCCAGAACGGTTTGGAGAACAGGAATTTCTGCTTTTCAATCGGCTCGGCATCCGCCACCGACGAACGGGACGTGCCTTTGATGCTGGTAATCGCATCCACGTAGCGGGTCGGGTTTTCGTCGGTCAGATAGGTATAGGCGAAATGGATGCTCGGATTTTGCTTGAATTCCTGGATATCCTGCAACATCTCCGCCGCCGACTGATAGCGTTTTTCGGGGTTTTTCTGCATGGCTTTCATAGTGATTTCTTCGAGACCTTCCGGAATATCCGGGTTAATCTCGGTCGGCTTTTTCGCCTGCGACTGCAACTGCATAATCGCGACCGACACCGCGTTGTCCGCCTCAAACGGCAACGAGCCGGTCAGCATTTCATACAGCATCACACCGACGGAATAGATGTCGGATTTCTCGTCGGTCAACGCGCCGCGCGCCTGCTCGGGGCTGATGTAATGCACCGAGCCGATGGCTTTGTTCGTGTGGTCGGTGCGCACGTCGGTGCGGGAGAAACGCGCAATGCCGAAGTCGGTCACTTTAATCGTGCCGTCCGCGAGAAGCATAATATTCTGCGGTTTGATATCGCGGTGCACAATGCCCTTGTCGTGGGCGTGCTGCAGCGCGCGGAGAATTTGCTGAACGAAATACACCGCTTCCTGCCAGGTCACACGTTGTTGCTCAATGTATTCTTTCAGCGAAATACCGTCGATATATTCCATCACGATATACTGGATTTTGTCGCCGAAACTCACGTCGAGCACCTTCACGATGTTCGGGTGGGACAAAATCGCAATGGCTTTGGACTCGTTCTTAAAACGGCGGGTGAATTCCTCGTTGGTCAGATACTCGTCTTTGAGAATCTTGACCGCCACCTCGCGCTCGTCAATCGAGTCGTAGGCGCAATAGACGTAAGCCATACCGCCTACGCCGATGAGTTCACGAATTTCGTACCGTCCGTCCAGTCGTTTTCCGATGTACTTATCCATCTGTCCGTTCTCCTTTTTCTGTCAAGCAATGAGTGCCACGGTAATATTATCGCTTCCGCCCGCCATATTCGCGGCGTGAATCAAACGCTCTGCCGCGGTTTGCGGCGGGAAAGAAAGCAGGATTTTCCGTATTTCGTCGGTCTCCACCATATTGGTCAAACCGTCGGTGCAAATGAGAAGTGCGCCCCGTTCGGGGATTTCCCGTTCGTCCAAATCGCATTCCACCGTATCCTCCACACCGAGAGCGCGGGTAATGAAATGCTTGCGCGGGTGGGTTTTGGCTTCGCTTTCGGTCAGCCGACCGCTTTCCACCATTTCCTGCACCAGCGAGTGGTCGCGGGTGACCTGTTCGAGCCCCGCCTCGGTCACGAGATACGCGCGGCTGTCACCGACGTGAGCAAGCACCGCGGTGTTGCCCATCACAACGGCCACCACGACGGTGGTCCCCATCCCGCGCAGGTTTTCGTCCTTGGCGGCGGTGTCGAACACCTCGACGTTGGCGGCGGCCACCGCACATTCGAGCACGTAGCGAATGGATTGCGGGGTCATATTCTCCCGATACGCGGCGGCAAGCCGTTCGGTAATGATTTTCACAGCGAGGGTGCTGGCGACGTTACCGCCTTTGGCGCCGCCCATACCGTCACATACAACGGCGAACACCACGTCGTCCGCCAGACGACCGCAGGCGTAAGCGTCTTGGTTGGTCGGGCGTACCCGCCCCGTATCCGTTTTTCCGTAAGTCTGCACGGTGTTCCACCTCCTTACACTTGTTCGTTGCGTTTTAATTGCCCGCAAGACGCGCTGATATCCGCGCCGAGCGTGCGCCGCACCGTCACGGGAATCCCGCGGGCGGCCAAAATATCCGAGAACGCTTTTAAGCGTTCGGCTTTACTGCGTTTATGGTCTTTCCCCCGCACTTCGTTGGCGGGAATGAGGTTGACGTGGCAGAGCATCCCTTTGAGTTTGCCCGCGAGTTCGCGCGCGCACTCGTCCGAGTCGTTCACCCCGTCAATCATCGCGTATTCAAACGAAATGCGCCGCGAGGTCGCGCTCGCGTAATCGCGGCAGGCGGAAAGCAGTTCGTCCACCGACCAGCGTTTGGCGACCGGCATCATCTGCCGCCGCAATTCGTCGTTCGGCGCGTGAAGCGACACCGAAAGCGTGAGTTGCAGATTTTCCTCCTGCAAACGGCGGATTTTATCCACCAATCCGCAGGTGGAAAGCGACACGTGCCGCATACCGATATGCACGCCGCCCTCTTCCGAGAGCATCTGCAAAAAACGCAGGACGTTGTCGTAGTTATCCAGCGGCTCGCCCATCCCCATCAGCACGATGTGGGACACCCGCACGTTTTGTTCCGCTTCGGCGGCTTCGGCAGCCTCGATTTGGGCAATCATCTCGGAGGGAAGCAGATTGCGGACAAGTCCCTCCATGCCGGTCGCGCAAAACGAGCAACCCATCCGGCAACCGACTTGGGTGGACAGGCATTGCGACCAACCGTGTTTATAGTGCATCAGCACCGATTCCACGACCTCGCCGTCCGACAAGCGGAAAAGATACTTCACCGTGCCGTCAATCGCGGACACGAAACGCTTTTCCACCGTCACCGACGGCACGAGCGCGGCTTCTTTAAGAAACGCCCGCAAATCGGCAGGCAGGTTTTGCATTTTGTCGAAATCGGTCACACCGCGGTCCAAAAACGAGCGAATTTGCTTCGCGCGAAACGCGGGAAACCCCGCCGCGGTCACGAACGCCGTCAACTCGACATCGGTCATCGACTTTACGTCGCGTTTATCCATCGTTTTCGCCGCCTTTCTTCAAAAATCCGGCGATATAAAACCCGTCGCTCCCCGTCACAAAGGGAAACAGCGTGATTTCGTGGCTCGGCGCAACCCCGCACAGCGCGAACAGTTCCGGCACCGGCAATATCCGCGGCGAAAACTCCGGATGTTCTTTGAGAAACCGCGCCGTTTGCTGCTCGTTTTCGGCGGGGTTTAAGGTGCAGGTCGAATATTGCAGCACGCCGCCGGGTTTTACCATCGCGGCGCTCTGTTCCAAAATGCGGTACTGCACGTCGGGCAATTCCGACAGCATCGAGAGGTCTTTATAGCGAATTTCCGGCTTGCGGCGAATAACACCGAGACCGGAGCACGGCACGTCGCACAACACGCGGTCAAACGCGCCTACAAGCGGTTTCGGGCAAGGCGTCGCGGCATCCCGCGCCACCGTTTGCACAATGGTTGCACCGGCTTCTTCGGCGCGGCTTTCCATCCTGTCGCACTTTTGCGGATAGAGGTCACACGCCAAAATCGAGCCGCGATTTTCCATATATTGCGCCGCGGTCAGCGATTTGCCGCCCGGTGCGGCACACACGTCCGCCACCCGTTCGGAGGGCTTGGGCGAAAGCGCTTTCACACACCACCCCGAAGCGACGTCCTGATAATACCACTTTTTATTTGAAAAATCAAGCATTTTCCGTTCGTCCGCGGCCTCCACCGTTACGGTAGCGGGAAGCCCCTCGACAAACGCAAACGAAATGCCCGCGGCTTCGGCTTCTTTCGCCCATTCCGCCGCCGTGGTTTTCAGCGTGTTGATTTTCACCGACGTGGGCGGGCGGTCGTTGAGATGCGCCACGAGTTTTCGCGCCGTATCTTCGCCGTACGCCGCGGCAAAAAAATCAAACAGCGGTTTCGGGCAGGATTCTTTAAGGCACAAGCCCTCGTCTCCCGCGGGAAACCCGTCAAACAACGTGGCGCGGTCGCGGTCAATCCCGCGCAGCACCGCGTTGACAAACCCCGCCGCACGCGCCTGTCCGCAGGCCTTCGTGAGGTTGACCGCCTCGTTAACCGCGGCGGAAACGGGGATTTTATCGCAATAGAGCAACTGGAACGCGCCGACGCGCAGGTGTTCGAGCACCAGCGGGTGCAGACGTTTCAGCGGTTGTTTCGACCGCGCCTGCAACACGGCATCGAGTGTCAGCCGCCGTTCCTCCACCCCGCGCACGAGGTGAGCATAGAGCGCTTTGTCCGCCGCCGGCGCAGTCTTGTAAGCACCGGACAGCGCGTTGTCGATAAGAATATTCGAGTAGCCGCCGCCCAGATGCAATTTTTGCAGGGTTTTGGCCGCCATCTCGCGGGCGGAAACCGCCGTTTTTTCGGTTTTTGCCACGTCGGTCCCCTCCCCACGCTTGTTTTTTGTGAAAATTTAGGCGTAAAGCACTTTTGCTTTACAGTTATCCGAGTGCCGTTCCAAGCGGCAGTTCGTGCCCGCGCCAGAACAGTTCGGCATCCATCGCCTTGCCGCCCTCGATTTGGACGGTGACGAGTTGCAACGCCACGCCGTCGCCGCACGCCACGCAAAGCGGCGTTCCGCTGACGATTGTGCCGGGTTTGCCGTTCGTTTGACCGCCCACTTTTGCGGCGTGGACTTTCAGCGTTTTGCCGTTCCACACGGTTTGCGCCGTCGGCCACGGGTTGAGCCCGCGCACTTGGTTGTAAAGTTCAACCGCTTTACGGTTAAAATCCAGCGGACTGTCTTTTTTCGTCAGCATCGGAGCGTACACACTCTCGCCCACTTGCGGTTTTCGCGTAATCGTTCCCGCTTCGAGCCCTTTAAGCGTATCCGAAAGCACGTCCGCGCCGTCGGCGGCGAGCGCATCAAAGAGTTCGCCGGCGGTCATCTCGCCCACCTTGCGGCGGCGTTCGAGCAGAATATCGCCGGTGTCGAGCCCCGCGTCCATCTGCATGGTCGCAACGCCGCTTTCCTCGTCGCCCGCCAGCACCGCCCATTGGATGGGCGCGGCGCCGCGAAACCGCGGCAACAGCGAGCCGTGGACGTTGACACAGCCGTATTGCGGCAAATCCAGCACCCGTTGCGGGATAATCTTACCGTACGCCACCACCACGATGCAATCGGGCTTCTCGGCGGCGAGACGGTCATAGGTTTCGTCCGTTTTCATCGAGGCGGGCTGAAACACGGGAATCCCCCGTTCCACCGCCAACTGTTTCACCGGCGGCGGGGTCAAAATCTGCTTTCTGCCGACGGCTTTGTCCGCTTGGGTAACCACAAGCGTGACCTCGTGGCCGTCCGCGAGCAGTCGTTCGAGCGACGGGAGCGCAAAATCCGGCGTTCCCATAAACACGATGCGCATCTTACCCCTCCGCCCTCAATTCTTCCTCGGTAAGCATCCGATCGGCGCGCTCGGTAAAGAGAATGCCGTCGAGATGGTCGTTTTCGTGGCAGGCGCACCGCGCCATCAAATCCTCGCATTTGAGGCGATATTCGTTGCCGTTGCGGTCCTGCGCCTGCAAAATCACCTTTTGCGGGCGGGTGACAATGCCCCACTCGTTCGGGCAGGAAAGGCAACCCTCCTGTCCCGTCTGCTCGCCTTTTTTGCCGAGAATCACGGGGTTGATGGCTTCAATAAAGCCGTCGCCGGTGTCCATAATGAACAGACGGCGCAAAATGCCTACCTGCGGGCCGGCAAGCCCGACACCGTTCGAAGCAACCAGCGTTTCTTGCATATCGTCGAGCAGTTCCCACAATCTCTCGTTAAACTCGGTCACGGGGCGGCACACTTTATGCAGCTGCGGCTCGTCGGACGTTAAAATGTTACGTAATGCCATAAAAATTCCTCCAAAACGCGGGTATCAAAGCATACTCGCGGGGTTCACGTCAATAAATGCGGTGACGGTTTTGTGTTTCGGGTCTTTGCCGAACGCGGTCAAAAGCGCGCCGAGCATCTCTCTTGTTCGCGCGCGGCTGACCCCTTTCAGCAGTAAGCGATAACGGTATTTTCCCGCCGCTTTCGCCACCGTGGCGCGGGTCGGGTCAAGCGCAATCAGCGGCACGTCCTGATAGGTCGTGGTCACCGCGGTGCGCACCATCGACAAAAATTCGTCGGCGGCTTGTTTTACCGCGCTCTCCCTCTCGCCCACAAAGCCGATTTGGAACAAATCGGAAAACGGCGGGTATTTCATCCGATAGCGCGATTCGATTTCCGTTTCGAAAAAGGCGGGATAATCCTGCGCCGCCGCAAGCGCAATCACGGGGTTTTCGGGGGTGACGGTTTGGATAACCGCCAAGCTCTCCGCATCGCGGCGACCGGCTCTGCCGATTACCTGCGTGAGCAGCGAAAACGCCGTTTCGTAGGCGCGGTAATCGTCGCCGTACAGCGCCTGGTCGGCGGAAAGCACCCCGACAAGCCCCACGTTCGGGAAATCCAGCCCTTTGGCGACCATTTGGGTGCCTACCATAATTCTATATTCGTTCCGCGCAAAGGCGGCGAATTTTTCTTCGTAAGAAAACCGCGACATGGTGGTATCCGCATCCATCCGCAGTACCGGCACGTCGGGGAACAGTTCCGCGAGTTCATCTTCCACCTTCTGGGTGCCCATACCGGCGTAGCGGAGCGTTTCTTCCCCGCACTCGGGACAAGCGGTCAGCCGCGGGCGGTGATACCCGCAGTAGTGACACATCAGTTGGGCGTTGGCGGCGTGATAGGTCATCGACACCGAGCAAGACGGGCAGGTCAGCACGTGTCCGCAGTTGCGGCAGGACACGAACGTGTGATACCCGCGGCGGTTCAGAAGCAAAATCACCTGCTTGCCGGCGGCAAGGCAGGCCTCCATCTCCGCTTTGAGCGCATCGCCGATAACACGACCGGATTCATCCGCCCGCATATCCGCCACCTTGACGGTAGGCAAGCGCGCCTCGCCGTAGCGGGACGACAACGTAAAGAGATGGATTTTCCCCTCCTGCGCCCGACGGTAGGTGTCCACCGACGGCGTAGCGGAGGCAAGCAGCACCAGCGCGTTATTTTTTGCCGCGCGGTATTTGGCAACGTCGCGCGCATGATACCGCGGCGAAGTTTCGGATTTGTAGGTATGTTCCTGCTCTTCGTCGAACACGATGAGCCCCAAATCGGCAAGCGGCGCAAATACCGCCGAACGCGTTCCCACCACGATTTTGGCATCGCCGCGGCGAATGCGCTTCCACTCGTCCATCCGTTCGCCGATGGAAAGCCCGCTGTGAAGCACGGCAACGTCCCGCCCGAAACGGCGAACAAAACCATCCAGCACCTGCGGAGTCAGCGAGATTTCGGGAACGAGTACCAGCGCCCGCTTTCCGCGGGACAACACGTCTTCGATGAGGCGCATATACACCTGCGTTTTTCCGCTTCCCGTCACGCCGTAAAGCAGCGCGGCGGCGGGTTTTTCCGCCTTGGAAAGTGCGGACAGTCCCTCGAACACGGTGTGTTGTTCTTCGTTGAGTGTCACCGCTTTTTCGGTTTTTGCGGCGGTTTTTACCGGCGAGCGCAAGCGCTCTTGCTCATAGAATTCCGCCACGCCCTTTTTCACAAGCGCGTTCACCACCGCGGACGAAGCCACGGCGAAGTAGGCAATTTCTTTGAGCGTGGCGCATCCCGCCTCCGCCAAAAATTCCACCACCGCTTTTTGCTTTGCGGTCAGTTTCCATTCGACCTGCCGTTCGGTGAGTTCCTCCTCCGACACGGCGAGCCGCACCATCCGCACGGTGGCATCGTTCGCCACGCGCTCGGTGGACACGTCCGCCGAAAGCAGTCCTTTTTTTACGAGTTTTTCGGGAATCGTACACGTTTCCGCAAGCCCGAGCGCCTTAAACAGCGCTCCGCGCTCTAACCCGTCCGCAAACGAGGCCACCTCGTCAAACACGCGGCGCTCCTCATCCGAAAGCGCGGCGAGCGTTTCGGGCGAAACGTCCTCCGTCACGCGATACAGCGGGGTCACGCGCATAGTCAGTCCCGGCGGGAGTTGGGTTTTGAGCGCCTCGAACAACGTACAAAACGTATGCTCTTTGAGCCACAACGCCAGCGAAATCATCTCCGCCGAAAACAGCGGTTCTTCGTCCAACACGGCGGCCACCGGTTTCAATTTCGGCACCGGCTGCTCTTTTTGAACGCTCAAAATCACCGCCTGACGGCGACGGTTGCCGCCGCCGAACGGCACCAGCACCCGCAATCCCGGTTGCGGCTCGATTTCCACATTCTGCCACAGATAACTGTACGGCTTATCAAAGTGAAACGCGGCGCCTTCCACCGCCGCTGTAACAATCGTCGGCAACTGCACCGCTTTCACCTCCCGTTTGTTGACCGGTGTATCGTTCTCAGTCGTTTTCCGGCATCATGATTTTGTAGTCGCCCTCGGTCAGGTCGGCGACCGCCAAACTCACCGGTTTTTCGATGAGAATCTGGCTTTCTTCTTCCGCTTTGGAAGCGATTTCGCGGGCACGTTTCGCCACGCCCACCACTACCGCATAGCGGCTTTTGTTGCCTTTCAATTTTTCAATGTCGGTCGGTCTTAACATAGTTGTTTCCTCCTGTGTATATGAAATTTTTGATTACGCGTTTTTGATTTCGCTTTCGAGTTCCATAATCTCGATAAGCCGCGCGGCGGCTTTCTCTACCTCGTCGTTGACAACGAGATAGCGATAGAACTCTTTTTGGGTCAGTTCCCACACCGCACGCTTTAAGCGGCGCTGGATTTTATCTTCCGTTTCCGTTCCGCGGGCACGCAGACGGCGTTCCAATTCTTCAAGCGACGGCGAAGCGAGGAAAATCGACACCGCATCGGGGCATTTTTCCACGATTTGTTTGCCGCCCTGCACCTCGATTTCCAGCACCACGTCGCGGCCGGCTTCGCGCTGTTCCTCCACCCACGCTTTGGGCGTTCCGTAGAAGTTGCCGGCATATTCGGCATACTCCAAAAACGCATCCTCGGCGATGGCTTTTGTAAACTCCTCTTTGGTCACGAAGAAATAATGCACGCCGTCGATTTCGCCGGGGCGCGGGTCGCGGGTCGTCATCGACACGGACACGCAGGCGCTTTTCCGCTGTTCCAACACACGGGCGAGCACCGTGCCTTTGCCGCAACCGGACGGGCCGGACAACACGACCAAAAGTCCTTTTTTGCTCATGCTTATTCCTCCGTTTCGTCGGCGGCATCCGCACGCGCACACAAGGTTTCGGGCGACAGCGCCGACAGCACCACGTGGTCGCTGTCCATAATAATCACCGCACGGGTGCGGCGGCCGTAGGTCGCGTCAATCAGCATTTTCTGCTCCCGCGCCTCGGTAATCATCCGTTTAATCGGCGCGGAATCGGGGCTGACCACGCCCACCATACGCGGGGCGGCAATCATATTGCCGAAACCGACGTTTATGAGTTTCATTGCGCGTTCCTCCCCGCTTTATTCGATGTTTTGGATTTGTTCGCGGATTTTTTCGAGTTCCGCTTTGATGTCCACCACCACGCGCGCAAGTTCCAAATCCTGCGCTTTCGAGCCGGTGGTGTTGGCTTCGCGGTTCATCTCCTGCACGAGGAAATCGAGCTTTCGACCCACCGCTTCTTTGGAATCCATCAGCTTATGCAGTTGGTCGATATGACTGCGCAGGCGGACGGTTTCCTCCGCCACCGCGATTTTATCGGCAAACAGCGCCGCTTCGGTCAGCAGACGGCTTTCGTCCACCGTGGCGGTAGACAGCAATTCGCGCATCCGTTTTTCGACTTTTTCCATATGTTCTTTGACCGTTTGGGGATTGCGTTCTTCCACCACGGCGACCTTTTCGAGGATGAGGTCCGCGCGGGACAGCACGTCGGCTTTGAGTTTTTCGCCCTCCACCTCGCGCATCGCCACAAATTTGTCGAGCGCTTCTTCCGCCACGGTTTTGACCGCTTCCCACACCGCGTCTTCGTCCAACTCGACGGGACGGGTTTTGAGCACGTCGGGCATTCTGGCGAGCGCCATCGTGGAGATGTCATCCCGCAGTTCGTACGTATCGCGCAACTCGGTCAGCGCCGCAAGCGTTGCTTTCGCAACGGCGTGGTCCACCGTCACCTCGGCGGTGGCATCGCCCGCCGCCTCGATGTAGACGACAACGTCCACCTTGCCGCGGGAAACGCGGGATTGCACGAGCGCTTTCAGTTTATCGTCCAAAAAGTTGTAGGCGCGCGGCAACCGCGAGCCGTATTCAAAATAGCGGTGGTTGACGGATTTGAGTTCCACCTGAATATTCAGCCCGCCCACCGTCTGTTGACTGCGACCGAAGCCGGTCATACTTCTGACCATAATCATTCCTGCCTTATACTAAAAAATTTATTTTATATGGGTATTTGTTCTATTATAACGCGGGCAACTGGAAATTACAAGCCCTTTTCGCATTTTCCGAGACAATTCAGGGACAAAATCCGTGATTTTCAAGTACCTGCCGCATATCCTCGGGAAGCGACGCCGTAACTTCCACCGTTTCGCCGGTAATCGGGTGCAAGAATTCCATTTTTCCGCAATGCAGCGCGTGGCGCGGCATCACCGTTTCGTCCGTGCCGTACATCGTGTCGCCCGCAAGCGGAAATCCGAGCGACGACAAATGCACGCGGATTTGGTGGGTGCGCCCCGTTTCGAGCCACACCCGCAGATACGACAATTCTCCGTCGTGCGCGAGCACCTCGTAATGGGTCACGCTTTCTTTGCCGCCTTCCCCCACCTCGCGGGTAATGGTGCAGCCCTCTTTCACGCGAATCGGTGCATCCACCGTACCGTTTTCGGTCATCTCGCCGAGCACGATGGCGCGGTATTCTTTTTTGACGTTACCGGCAAGCGCATACACCACGTGGGGATTTTTGCCCGCAAGCAACAGCCCGCTTGTGTTGCGGTCCAACCGGTTGACCGGACGAAAACTGTGGGACACGCCGTTTTGCTCGTAATACGCCACCACGCCGTTTGCGAGCGTCGGCTCGGGTTTGCCCGCCGACGGATGCACCGCCAAATACGGCGGCTTGTTGACAACGAGCAGATACTCGTCTTCGTATACGATATCAAGCGGCATCGGCACGCCCTCGATTTTCACCTGTTCTTCCGGCATCGTGAGGGTCACCACCTGCCCCGCTTTTACGCGGTCAATACTGCGCGCGTGCGCGCCGTCTACGACAATGCCGTTTTCGGCGTGTTTTAACCGCACCACCATCCGCCACGAAAGACCGCAGTCGCGGCGCAGAAAATTCTGTACCGTGTCGCCGTCATACGCGGCGGGTACAACGTATTCGAGTGTTTTTTCCACAAGGGTTCCCCCTTTCTAAAAAGCGATACACGCAGAGGCAACCGCCCCTGCGTGTGACAATCAGTTCAGTTGTTGCAAGCTCTTTTTGAGCCGCGGAGAAAGCACGGTGGCCGCCGCGATTTTTACCGCATCGAACGGCAAAAACGGCAACACGCACACAGGGAGCGCCGCGAAAAACGACGTCTTCGCCGTCACCGCATACCACCCGCAGCCGAGCAGATACAAGAGCACCGTGCCGCCGCAAAACGCGCCGCAAAGCGCCAAGCGGGAGTCGGTGCGGTCGGAGGCAAATCCCGCCGCCGCAACGAGCAGTAGATAGCCCCACAAAAAGCCGCCGGTCGGCCCGATCAGCGTATACAGTCCGCCGTGAAGCCCCGCGAACACCGGCACGCCGATGCCGCCGAGCAACAGATAGAGTCCGACGGCGACAAGCCCCCGCTTGCACCCCGCGACCCCGCCGATACAACAAACGGCGAAGGTGGCGAGCGTAACGGGAACGGCGCCCACCGGCACCATAAACGGACAAATCACGCACAACACCGCGCACAGCACGGCGCAGACGGTCATCTCCCGCACGGAACGGGTCGTTTTCATGAAACCGACGCTCCTTTCTCCGACCAAATGACGTGGCGATAATGCCCTTTGGCGGTATCGTCGTAATACCAGGTGTTGTCGGTGGTCACCGCGACGTTCGCCACCGTTTTGCCGCCTTTGATAATCGCGTACTGCGTGGCGCTTTGGTTGTTGATGACAATCGACTCGTTGGATTTGGCGCTGTCCGCCGTTTTGCCGGACACTTCGTTATACACAATCAGCGCGGATTTCGTAAACTCGCTGACCGGCTCGGCAAGCCAATAGTTGCCGAGTTTTCGCCCGATTAAGCGATACAAAAATCCGGTTTTCTCGCGGTAATAATACTCGCCGTCCGGACCGTGTGCCACCGCGCCGAGCACGTTGCCTTTCGCATCGGTTGCCACGTAAAAGTCGCAGTCCACGCCGTTGACCAATCCGTTGCCGGATTGTTCCACCGTGCAGGTGCTGCTCTTCGTAAACTCTTTGAGCATCCATTCCGCGATATCCAAAACCGACTCGCCGTCCAGCGGCAGGTCGCCGACGGTCAGCGTGCCGTCGTCCATCAGCGTAACGGGAATATAGTCGCCGTATTGGTCTTTGTAGTACCATTGACCGTCGCTCGACTGGGCAATCTGCTCGGTGTGACCCGCGCCGTCCGACACGGTATACACTTTGCACTTTTCGCCGTTAATCAGCGTTTCGCCGCCTTGTTGTGCCGCGGCGGGTTGGGTGGGCGCACCCACGCTGTACAGAGCGCTTTCATACGCCTCGGAATCCTCGGTCAAGCCGCCGCGGTCGTCCGCCGCGTGAAGCGCTTTTGCCACGGCAATCGCCTCATCCTCCACGCTCGCAAACTCCACTTTGGACGTGTCGCCGCTGTCGCTTCCGTTTTCGTTGGATTTTTGACCGGCAGAGGAATTTTCGCCCCCGTTACCGCCGGACACGTCCGCGCCGGGAGCCGTGCTTACCGCGCCGCTTTGCGACTCCGCGCCGGAGACGGCGGAGGTGTCTTTTCCTCCGTGTTTTTTACAGCCGGTGCAAAGCAGCAGCGCCGCCACCGCCAGCACGAACAGAATTTTCACAGTACGTTTCATAAAATAGGCACTCCTTGTATTTTTGTGTCGTCCCTATTATATAAAACTTTGCGCCATAATGCAAGCGATTTACAAAAACTTTCCGCTTTTCGTTGAAATTGCCGCAAATTTGTGGTACACTAATGAAAAACACGAAAAGGTGTGACGTTTTATGAACAAAACGCAACTGCGCAAATACGCCAAACTCCTCGCCACCATGGGCGGCGGGGTCAAAAAAGGCATGGACGTGGTGATTTCCGCCGAGACCGACCAGCCGGAATTTGTGAAACTGCTCGTCGAGGAATGTTACCGCGCCGGCGCGCGCAAAGTCGAGGTGGATTGGCACTATCAGCCGCTGCAAAAACTGAACGTCCGCCACCAATCGCAAAAAACGCTCGGCACGCTTACCCCGTGGGAAGTGGAAAAACTCAAATACCGCGCAAAAACCCTGCCGGTGATGATCTATCTTCTCTCCGAAGACCCGGACGGCTTGCGCGGGATGAATCAAGAGAAACAGAGCAAAGCCACGCAGGAACGCTATAAAATCATCAAACCCATCCGCGACACGATGGAGAACAAATATCCGTGGTGTATCGCCGCCGTGCCGAGCGAGGCGTGGGCGAAAAAACTGTTCCCGCACGACCGCAAATCGGTCGCGGTCAACAAGTTGTGGGACGCGATTTTGGCGACCGCGCGGGTCACCGACGACCCCGTCAAGGCGTGGGAGGAACACAACCGCGATTTGGCGGCGCGCTCGGCGTATCTCAACAGTTTGCACATCAAAAAACTGCACTACAAAGCCAAAAACGGGACGGATTTCACCGTCGGGCTGATGCCGGAAAGCCGCTTTGCCGGCGGCGAGGAGAAAACCCTCTCCGGCGTGCGGTTTAACCCGAATATGCCGACCGAAGAGGTGTTCACCACCCCGAAACGCGGCGAAGCCGAAGGCACGGTGGTGGCGACCATGCCGCTTTCCTACCGCGGCGAACTTATCGAGGGATTTTCGATGCGGTTTGAGGGCGGCAAAGTGGTGGAATGCCACGCCGACAAGAACGAGGAATTGCTCAAACAACTGATTGCGATGGACGACGGCGCCGCCTACCTCGGCGAATGTGCGCTCGTCCCCTACGATTCCCCCATTCGTAAGTCCGGTATTCTCTTTTACAACACGCTGTTCGACGAAAACGCCGCCTGCCATTTGGCGCTCGGTATGGGCTTCGCCGACTGCGTGGACAATTTCCAAAACCGCACGCTCGACGAGTGCCACAAACTCGGTGTCAACGACTCGATTATCCACGAAGACTTTATGATCGGCTGTGCCGATTTGTCCATCACCGCCGAAACGGAAGACGGCAAGACTGTCCAAATCTTCCAAAACGGCGGCTGGGCGTTTTAAGGAGGATTCGCTATGCAAAAGAAAGCCCAACTGATGAACGGCGCGGATATGGACCGCACGCTCGTGCGCCTTTCGCACCAGATTTTAGAGAAAAACCACGGCACGAACAACCTCTGTTTTATCGGCGTAAAAACCCGCGGCGTGCCGATTGCCAAGCGGTTGTCGGACAACATTCGCCGCATTGACGGTGCGGAAGTGCCGGTCGGCGAACTGGATATTACGCTCTACCGCGACGACCTCGATTTGCAAAAAACCGAGCCGCGCGTCGGCGAAACGAACATCCCCTTTTCGGTTGCCGGCAAAGTCGTCATTCTCGTGGACGACGTGATGTATACGGGTCGCACCGCCCGCGCCGCGATTGACGCGGTGATGCGGCTTGGTCGCCCCGCCAAAATCCAACTTGCCGTCCTCGTGGACCGTGGCCACCGCGAACTGCCCATCCGCGGCGACTTCGTCGGGCGCAACATTCCCTCGGCCCGCGAGGAAAAAGTGGTCGTTCACTTAACCGAAACGGACAACGAGAACGACGTGAGCATCTGGGGCTGACGAAAAACGCCGAAATATGTGTAAAGCAAAACGCCTTGTCGTTTGACAAGGCGTTTTTGTTTTAGTTATTTTAGGATGTTATGTGCCGAAGAAATCAGCGCCACCTTTTCCGGTCGAGACAGTTGCTTGATTTGCGCCTCGCGCCGCATCGCATCGCGCTTTTCTTCGTGTTCCTCGGCGTACACCATCCTAACCGGTCGGCGGGTTTTCGTATACTTCGCGCCCGTTCCGGCGTTGTGGGCGGCAAGCCGTTTTTCTAAATCGTTGGTCCATCCGGTGTAAAGGGTGTTATCTTTACAGAGAACCATATACGTATAGTTCAACTTCCCGCCCCTTTCAGCGTTTTTTGCGTGGATTACAGACACAAAGCCCCATCTTACTCCACAATCTCCACCGTCATCCCGTGAGCGTTTGCAAACTCCTCGGCATAACTGCCCTTGTGGCAGGCAATCACCGTTTTGCACCCCTCGTCAAAGGTGTGTTCCCCGATGTCCTTTACGCTGTCGGGAACGTAGATTTTCGGCACGTCCGGCATATTGTGGAACAGATAATCACCAAAATTCGGCACACCGTCGGTAAACACCATATAGCGTTTTGCTTCATCATTATACAAGCCGATGACGTTGGGGGTCGGTTCACTTGCGGGCCCGTTTGTAAAATACGACTCATCAAAATCCCGCATTTTGGTCACGGGCACGTCATTATAGGTTGAATCTCCGCACCATACAAACAAATCGTACCCTTCGCCGTTCTTATCCAGAAAATGACCGTGGTCACAGTTAAGGTAGTTACCCGATGCACACGCACATTTGATGTTGAATTGGCTCGAATGGTTGCGGGCATCAAAAATATCGTCGGGGTTAAGCGCGCACCCAACGGCAGCCAGCAAGACAAAACAAAGTACAAAAGCAAGCACGATGTGTTTCATAAAAATCCCCTTTCGTTTGTAAAGTGTATTATCTTCACAGAGAACCATATACGTATAGTTCACTTTCCCGCCCCTTTCAGCGTTTTTTGCATAGATTACATACACAAAGCCCTATCTTACTCCACAATTTCCACCGTCATCCCGTGAGCGTTTGCAAACTCCTCGGCATAACTGCCCTTGTGGCAGGCAATCACCGTTTTGCACCCCTCGTCAAAGGTGTGTTCCCCGATGTCCTTTACGCTGTCGGGAACGTAGATTTTCGGCACGTCCGGCATATTGTGGAACAGATAATCACCAAAATTCGGCACACCGTCGGTAAACACCATATAGCGTTTTGTGTTGTCACCGTAGGCCTCGATAACATTGGGGTCCGGCTCATCCTCTGACTCTTTCACAAAACAGGACTCGTCAAAATCCCGCATTTTGGTTACCGGCACACCGTCAAGGGTTGCGTTTTCGCGCCACACAAACAAATCGTACCCTTCGCCGTTCTTATCCAAAAAATGACCGTGGTCACAGTTAAGTCGACTGCCCAAAGCACAAGCACAGCGGATATTGAACTCACTCGAATGGTTGCGGGCATCAAAAATATCGTCAGGGTCAAGTGCCTCGGTGGGCATTATCGCCGCCGTCTGTGTTGCCGTCACCGTCGGTGTCGGTGTACTCTCCGTTTTTGTCGGAGCAACGTCGCACCCAACGGTAGCCAGCAAGACAAAACAAAGTACAAAAGCAAGCACGATGTGTTTCATAAAAAACTCCCCTTTCGTTTCGCCAATTTCATTGGCTTCTATTACCATAACGAACGAGAACGCAAATGTATTGGAAAATTTTGAAATTTTTTTGAAAAATTTTCCGTAAGTTCAGTATAGCACGTTTTTCGCCGCCCGACAAGGGGGTTTTTGCGCCGACCAAGCACAAAACAAAAACCCGCCTGCCAATCGGCAAGCGGGTTTCAAATTCAGCGATTAGACGCGGACTTTTTTCAGGTTGGCGAAGCGCGGCAGGCCGTCTTCTTTCACCATTTCGGTCTCGCCTTGAATCAGCGGGAGCGCGTAGTCAACGTAGAGGTCGTTCAGGCCGTCTTGGGTTTTGTTGAGCCAGGACAGCGGGACTTTCTTCTCGGTGTTGGCGACAACGGTCAAATCGAACAGTTTGATGTTGCATTTGTAGTTGCCGTTCTCATCGGTGGAGCGCTCGAAGCCGACCATCTTATCGGTCACGCCGGCGATGGCATTCTCGACCGCCGCTTTACCGGAGGCAAAGGACTCGTCGATATCGGTTTTGGAAGCGCAATGCGCGGCGCAGCGCTGAAGCAGGCTCAACTCGATGCCGCGGACTTTCGCGCCGGTCTCGCGCTGCACAACGGACGCGAGGTAAGCGGCAAGACCGCCCATCTGCGCGTGGCCGAAACTGTCTTTCTGTTGCGCCGAAGCGGTCGCGTACTCGGCAATGTATTTACCGTCTTTGTCGTGGATACCCTCGGACACGGCAACGATGCATTTGCCGTTGCGGTCATAGATATCACGGACTTTCTCCAGGAAGGAGTTCATATCGAAATCGACTTCCGGCAGATAGATGAGGTCCGCACCGTTGCCTTTCGCACCGGCGAGAGCGGCGGCGGCGGTCAGCCAGCCGGCGTTGCGGCCCATGATCTCCACCACGGTGATCATACCGGTGTCGTACACGCGCGCGTCACGATAAATCTCCATCATCGAGGTGGCGATGTATTTCGCGGCGGAAGCGTAACCCGGGCAGTGGTCGGTACCGTCGAGGTCGTTGTCGATGGTCTTCGGAATGCCCATCACGCGGCACTCATAGCCGTTTTGGAGCATAAATTTCGAGATTTTGTTGCAGGTGTCCATGGAGTCGTTGCCGCCGTTGTAGAAGAAGTAGCGGACGTTGTATTTCTGGAAGATTTCGAGAATGCGTTTGTAATCGGTATCGTCGTCATCCGGATCTTTCAGTTTATAGCGGCAGGAGCCGAGCGCCGAAGACGGGGTGAATTTGAGGAGTTCGAGTTCTTCCGGATCCTCTTTACCCATATCGATGAGGTTGTCGTTCAGCACGCCTTTGATGCCGTTGAGGGCACCGTAAACCGCCGTGATATCCTCGCTTTCGAGCGCGGTTTTGATCGCGCCGTACGCGCTGGCGTTAATGACGGAGGTCGGGCCGCCGGACTGACCGATGATGCAAGCACCTTTAAGAGTTCCCATAGTTTTTTACCACCTTTTTTGATAAAATTTAGAACACGAAAATTGTACCATATTCTCCGAAAAATTGCAATCGTTTTTTGCCAAAAAGACAAGAATTGAGCCATTTTTTCAAATTCCCGCAAAAAGTGTTGACGAATAGAATAAAAGCGGTTAAAATATAGGGGTATTTGTAAAAACTCTATAAAAAGAATCGAGGAATCCCTATGGCCAACATTGCCCCCTTCCGTGCCCTGCGGTTTACCGCCGGCGCCGGCGACATCGACGAACTCTGCTGCCCGCCTTATGACATTATTTCGGACGACCAGCGCCGCGCTTTTCTCGGCACGAACGAGAAAAACATCATCCGCTTGGAACTCCCCCGCGAGGGCGAAAACCCCTATGCGGTCGCGGGCGACACGCTGAAAGCGTGGCTTGAAAGCGGCGCGCTCAAACAAGACGATGAGCCCGCTTTGTACGTTTATCAGGAAGAATTCGTCGCTTACGGCAAACCGTACACCCTGCGCGGCTTCACCTGCACCGTCGAACTGCAACCGTTCTCGGCGGGCGTGGTACTTCCGCACGAGGAAACCCTCTCGAAAGCGAAACAAGACCGCTTTGATTTGATGTGCGCTACCGGTTGCAATTTCAGCCAAATCTACTCGCTGTATGACGACCCCGACCGCGCGGTCGATGCCATTCTCGATAAATTCTGCACCTCCGAGCCCGCCGCCCGCTTTACGGATGCGGACGACGTGATTCACTCGCTGTGGGTCGTGCCGGATTGCGACGACGTGCGCGCCGTGTGCCAACTGTTCGAGGACAAAAAACTCTACATCGCCGACGGCCACCACCGCTATGAAACCGCGCTTCGCTACCGCGACCATCTGCGCGCCGAGGGCGGCGAAACCGGCTCGTCCGACCGCGTGATGATGTTCCTTTGCGCCATGCAGCACGACGGGCTTGTAGTGTTCCCCACCCACCGCGTGATTCACAATATCGACGGCTTCGACAGTATGAATTTCCTCAAAGAGGCCGCCGCGGTGTGCGAGGTGCTTCCCCTCGCCAACTTCGAGGATATCGAGCCGCGCCTTAACGCGGTGTACGAAGCCGGCGGCAAAGCGTTCGGTTACTACGACGGCGAAAAAGCGGCGCTGCTCACCGTTTCCGACCTCGACCAGATGAAAGCCCTGCTTCCGAACGCCTCTCAAGCCCTCCGCGAGTTGGACGTGACGCTCCTGCACTCTCTCCTGCTCGAGCGCCTTTGCGGTATCGACAAAGCGGCGATGGCGGCGGGCGGCAAACTCACCTACACCCGCGATGCGGCGGAGGCGAAAGCGCTCACCGACAACGGCGCGGATGCGTGCTTTATCTTAAACCCCACCCGCGTGACCGAAATCAGCGCGGTGGCGCGCGAGGGCGAAAAAATGCCGCAAAAATCCACCTATTTCTACCCGAAACTGATTACCGGTCTTACGATGAACAAACTTCTGTGAGGTGCTTTGAATGACCTTTTTTGAACCGCTTGTTCAAAACCTGCTGTTGATGTTTCAAGACGGCAGTTGGTGGAAACTGATGACTATGTGGGTCATCGGCGGCTTGCTCATTTTCCTCGCCATTAAAAAGGAAATGGAGCCGTCGCTCCTGCTTCCCATCGGCTTCGGCGCGATTTTAGTCAACTTGCCGGGACTGTCCGACGGACTGCACAACCTGACGTTTCTTTACGACGTGGGTGTCAAATCGCAGGAACTGTTGCCGCTGATTCTCTTTATCGGCATCGGCGCGATGATTGACTTCGGCCCGCTGCTCTCAAACCCCAAACTGATGCTCTTCGGTGCGGCGGCGCAGTTCGGCATTTTTTTCACGTTCGCGATGGCGAGCGTGTGCGGCTTTGATTTGCGCGATGCGGCATCCATCTCGATTATCGGCGCGGCGGACGGCCCGACCTCTATCGTCGTGGCGCAGGAGCTCGGCTCGAAATACCTGCCCGCGATTATCGTCGCCGCCTACTCGTATATGGCGCTTGTGCCGATTATTCAGCCGCCGATTATCAAGTTGCTCACCACCAAAAACGAGCGACTCATCCGGATGCCCTACGCACCGCAATCGGTCAGCAAACTCACCCGCATCCTCTTCCCGATTTTGGCGACCGTCATCACCGGCGTAATTGCGCCGGACAGCGTGGAACTCATCGGTTTCTTGATGTTCGGCAACCTCATCCGCGAATGCGGCGTTTTGAACAGTTTGTCCGAAACCGCCCAAAACGTCCTCGCCAACCTCGTGACGCTGTTCCTCGGCATCACGGTGGCAGTCGGTATGAAAGCCGAAGCGTTTTTAACGTGGCAGACGTTGCTCATCCTGGGGCTCGGCTTGGTCGCGTTTGTCTTTGACACCGCGGGCGGCGTGGTGTTCGCCAAATTCCTCAATCTGTTCTTAAAAGAAAAAATCAACCCGATGATCGGCGCGGCGGGCATTTCGGCATTCCCGATGTCCGCGCGTATCGTCCACAAGCTCGGGCGCGAGGAAGACAGCCAAAACTTCCTGCTTCCCCACGCCATCGGGGTCAACGTCTCCGGTCAGGTGGCTTCCGTCGTTGCCGGCGGTCTGATGCTCCACCTCGTTTCCGGTCTTTTGTAAGGAGGAACGCGTATGCTTTTAATGACCTCTCTTTCCACGGTACTGTCGGTCATCGGCCAAGGGCTTATCGGCGTGTTCGTCGTTTTGGGTCTGTTGGCTCTCGCGGTGCTCATCCTCAACAAAACGACCGGCGACAAGCCGAAAGACGAATAAACCTACCAAAAAACGGCTCAGAAACGTTGTTTCCGAGCCGTTTTCTTTATGCCAGCGGTACTAAAAGCATCGTGCGTTTGTCTAACACGTCCGCTTCGAGTTCGTTTTCGATTTTCAGCGCTTCCACCGACGTGTGGGCGGCTTTTGCCACGTCCCAAAGGGTCTCGCCCGCATCGGCATAGACGATTTTCACCGCCGCAGCCGAAGCGGGATAGGCGGCGCTCTCGTCCCCCGTAATCGCCGTCACCGCCACGGCGCTCGTTTCGGCATATTGGCGGCGGCAAGCGCAAAGCGTGGCTTTCACGGTCAGTTGCCCCTCCGCTTCGGAAAGCGCCTCGCAGGAAGTCACCGCAAACGCGGTTTCTTCGCCGCTTCCCACCGCCGCAAGCGTTTCGGAAAACTCCGTCGTGTGGTCAAGATACTGGATTTGCCCGTCGGCGCTCTCGGTCAGCAAATGCACCGCGAGCCGCCCGCGTAAAAGCCGCACACCGTCGCCGTTTTCGTGCGAAAGCGGCGTTGCCTCGCACCACACCGCGCGCACGCTCGCCACGTTGTCCGCCGAAAGCGTCTCGGAAACGGTCAGCGGCTCGCTCGAAACCGCAAGCAGTCGCCGCCCCGTCACCGCGCCCGTTTCCAAAGAAACCGGCATAGAAGCGGCATAAGCATCGGTCACGACGGTGGCGGTCTCCTCTTTCCACGCCTGCACCGAAAGCAACAGTTTTGTGGTCGAAACCAACACGGTTTCGCCGTTTTCCTCCTCCAACCGCAGGTGATGTGCCGTCACCCGCACCCGCGCATCGACCGTGGTATTTTCGTCCGTTCCCGCCAAATCCACCATCTGGCTGAACGGAAGCGAAAAGCGGCGTTCTGCCGTTTTTCCGCTGTCCCCGTCGCACAAAAGAAGCGCTGTTATCACCAAATCGCCTTTGACAATCACCTTGCCCGCCAGCACCTTGGTTTCGGTCACCGTCGGCACGGCGCAACTGCGCACCACACGCTCGGCACCGTCGGCGTTCCCCAGCGCCTCGTTCACCGAAAACGGCTTTTGCGCCCATCCCGCCGGAACGCCGGACGTCACCGGCGCGGTTTTCAAAAACACGCCGCCGTCCTCCACGCCCGCAAGCGCGGTTTGCTCGCCGGTGGACACCGCCGCCGCGTGAACGCGCACCGCGCCGTGAATATCGAGCCTTCGCGGGCTGACGGCGCGGCAATGCACGTAATCCGCCTCGGCGGTCACGTCCGCCGCCATCTCGCCCACCCGCCCGTCGCAGGAAAAGGACGCGGCGAACGCTTGGCTCATTTCGTAGGTGTAGACGGTTTTACGCTCCTCGTCCAGATACAGCACCCGCAAAAGCGCCGTGCCGTCGGCGGTGAGTTTGTCGCCGTTTTGCCCGCACGCCGTCACCGACGGCACAAGTTCGCAGGTGAGAATCGCCGCCACGTCGGGACAGTAATCGGGCAGCACCACGTCCGCGTCAATCGGGCGCTCGTCGGTGGCATCGAGCAACGCCGACACCGTTTGTATGGTTTGCATCTTGGTCTTAAATTCCATAGGTTGTCTCTCCCTCACAAAGGATTTTGTATATCCTTATGCGAGAGCGCAGAAAAAAAGACCGTCCGCAGACGGTCTTTTTTGTAGCATAAATCAGTTTTCTTTTCTCTTTTCCGGCAACTGTGCCAGCACGATAGCGGCGAACATCAACACGCAACCGCCCACCTGAATCCACGTCGGGATTTGCCCGAGTAGGAGTGCCGCGGCAAGCACCGCGAACACGGATTCGAGGCTCATCAGCATAGAAGCGAGTGTCGGCGGTGTATACTTTTGGCCGAGAATTTGCAAGGTATAGGCAAGCCCGCTCGACAACATACCGGCATAGAGGATTTCCACCCACGCGCCGCATATGGCCGACACCGACGGCTGCTCGAACGCGAGCATTCCGAGTCCGGACAACACGCCGACCACCGCAAATTGGAAGCACGAGAGTTCCACCCCGTCCACCTCGTCGATAAAGCGGTCCACGATAAGAATTTGCACCGCGAAGAAAATCGCGCTGCCGAACACGAGAATATCGCCGAAATCCGGCCGCGTTTTGCCGGTCATACAAAGGAGATACAAGCCCAAAAGCGCAAGCGCCACGCCGACCCACACGTTGCCGCCGACTTTTTTCCTTAAAAACAACCCGAACAGCGGCACAAGCAGAATGTACAACGCGGTTACAAAGCCCGCTTTGCCCACCACCGCGCCGTCGGTCGCCGTTCCGGCGATGGAAGCCGCCAAATCGTTATAGTAGATGCCGAACTGTTGCAGACAACACGCGATACAGAGCGTTACACCGCAGGCAAGCCCCACTTTGAGAAAGGTCTTTTTGTCGCTTTTGGTCGCCGTCCCCTTTTTGCGCCGCACAAGAATCCACGGCAACAGCACAAGCGCGCCCAAAAACGAGCGCGCCGACTGAAACGTGAACGATTCCACGTACTGCATAGCGGTGCTCTGCGCCACAAACGCCGAGCCCCAAATCATCGCGCAAAGCGTGAGCATCGCGATGCCTTTTAGCCGATTTTTTGTCATAATTCCTCCGAAACACCCATAAAAATCCCGCTTTGAAAATCAAAGCGGGATTTTTGGTTTTGTTAGTTCAGATAGTCGCCCCAGTGGAGACGAAGCGCTTTCATCGTGGATTCCGAGTGGATTGCGTAACCCACCGGGAAATCGTTTTCCAACTCACGGTTATCCACCTTTTGGTTGAGTTTGTACAATTCCGACCAAGCAGTGTAAATACCCTCTTCGTGGAAGTCCACGTGGTCGCCCTCGCCGGAGTTGCCGAGTTCGATACCGAACACCACTTTGGTGCCGTACTGTTTGGCGGCGGGAATGATGTTCGTGCCGCAGCCGTAGATATCCGCGTATTTATCGCGATAGGACATCATGCACATACAATCGCAGTTGGCGGCGATGATGTTGTAAATGCCGGTCACGCCGTTATACTCCAAAT
>JAKSPN010000010.1 GCA_024404755.1 Clostridia bacterium
AAGTGCAACACCCGAACCACGACCCGTTTACCGTGTCGGTCAACGGTCAGGGCGGGGAAACGCCGTCGCAGGCGACTACCGAGCCGGGGGTCACGCATTTGCAACCCGATTTCCTGCTTGACCCGGATGCGGATACCGTTCTCGACCGCATTACGCTCGCGTTTTACGACAAGGCGTGCACGCAGTACGGTATCACGTTCCACAGTTACGAAGCGCTGACCAATCCGGTGGTGCAATACGTGGCGGGTGCGACCGACAACTTTGCTTCGGCGCAGTCGGTGACCGCTTCTACCGAAACGCTTAAGGGCTTTATGGCGTATAACTACAATCCGACCGATTTCACCTTTAGTGCCAAATACGAGGAGCGCAACAATTCCGCCGGAACGATGCCGGAAATCGCCGATTACACCCATAAAGCGGCGCTTCCCGTGCTCTCTTACGGCGCGACGTACAGTTACCGCGTGGGCGGCACGAACGCCAAAGGGGAGACGGTGTGGAGCCCGATTTACACCTTCACCACCCGCGCCCAAAATCCGACGGATTTCTCGTTTATCTGGATGTCCGACTCGCAGTATTCTCCGTATCAAACGGGCATTCACGCCCGCTTCCGCAACGTGCTGCAAGCGGCGCTGTCCGTTTGCCCCCATCCGGATATGATGCTCCACGGCGGCGACTTCTCGGATGCCGGCAACTACTTGTGGACGTATGCGGCACAAGTGTCCGGCAACGAGGATTTCTTCACGAAATATCCGCTGATGTCCGCTTCCGGCAACCACGACACCGTCGGCACAAGCGAGATTTATCGCCTTATCAACGTGGATTTGAAGGGGACGGGGCGTAACGCTTCGCAGTCCACTTCCACGGGTACGTATTACTCCTACGACTACGGTAACGCCCACTTCGTGGTGCTGAATATCAGCAAGGATGCCTCGATCGACTCGACGCAACTTTCGTGGTTGACGAGCGATTTGGCGGCTTCCGACAAACAATGGAAGTTCGTCTATTTCCACCGTCCGCTGTATACCTGTGTCGGCGAAAAAGAGCCGGATGCGATGGACGGCGACCTTTGCGAGGCATTAGAGCCGGTGTTCAACCAGTACGACGTGGACGTGGTTATCCAGGCGCACGTGCATATGTATTCCCGTACGAAACCGATTACTTCCAAAGGCGCGGTGGCGACCGGTTGGACGACCCAGACCGCGAACGGCTACGAATACACCGTCAATCCGGGCGCGCCGGTCTATACCGTGACCGCGACCGCGGCTTCCAACGTGGAGCATATCTATCGCGGCGCTTCCGCGGCGGATGCGCAGCCGTCCTACCTTGCCAAATACGCAAGCGGCAAAGCGAACTCGTTTGCGATTTACCACATCAGCGGCAATACGCTGTCGGTGGATGCCTGCTACGTGGACGATAACGGCAGCAATCTTTCGTATTACGACAAGTTCGGTATTATCAAGAACTGATAAAGAAGAAAGAGCAGGGGAAACTCTGCTCTTTCTTCTTGCATTTTGTTGACGGGTGTGCTAAAATAATACGTTAGGGGGAGTGGTGCTTTTTGAGACAATCTATACGCGTACTATTGCTTCTTCTCGTGCTCGTTTTTTGCGCGGCGGCGTTTCCGCTTACCGCTTCGGCGGCGGAGATCGTGCCGATTCGCGGGGATTGCAGCGGGGACGAGGCCGTCAATATGAAAGACGTGCTGTTTTTGCGGCAATTTTTGGCGGGAACGCTTATGGAACTGCTGCCCCACGACTGCTACGGCGTTAACCGACCCTTTGTGCGGGCGGATTGCAACGCCGACGGCGCGGTGAATATGAAAGACGTGCTGACCTTGCGCAAATTGATGGCGGGACTGATTGACGAACTGCCGCTTTGCTCGTGTCAGGAGGAAGCCGCCCTCCACACCGTTACCGCAATAAAGGGGAGCGCCAACGTGGACGAGGCGATGCCCGGCGACACGGTGTTTTTGACCGCCGATTTGCCGGAAGCGGGCTATGAGTTTGACCGCTGGATTTGCGACAGCAAAAACGCGATGCTCGACGATGCCCAAAGCGAATTGGCCACTTTTGTGATGCCCAACGAGGCGGTGTCGCTGACCGCGACCTACAAGAAAATCGTCTATACCGTCTACGTCATCGACGGCGAGGCGGACAACGTCCACCCGAACCCCGGCGACGTGGTGACGGTGAGGGCGAACAAGCCGCATCCCGGCGAAAAATTCGACGGTTGGGCGGCGGATGGCGTAACACTTGACGATACGTCGTCCGAAACGGTGTCGTTTGTGATGCCGGAATGCAACGTGTCGCTGATGGCGACCTATTGCGAAGCGTAAAACGTATAATGGGCGGGTTTCCGCTGTTATAAAAAGTTTTAAGGAGGAAATATCATGAAGCAAAAGCATCTTTCCCAACTGCTTGTTGTGTTGGCGATGATTTTGTCGGTCGTGCTTATCGGCTCGGCTTCGGCAACGCTCACCGACGGGCAACTGATTCGCGGCGACGTGAACGGCGACAACGCGGTCAATATGAAGGACGTTCTTCTCCTTCGCAAATATCTTGCCGATATGGACGTGGAATTCGCGGACCATATCTGCTCGGTCGCTCCGTCCGAGAGCACGGAGCCGAGCGCGAGCGAGACTCAACCGAGCGACACGCAACCGAGTGAGAGCGCGACGACTCCGAGTGAGACCCAACCGTCTTACACTCAGCCGAGCGAAACGCAACCGTCTTACACTCAGCCGAGCGAGACTCAACCGTCTTACACTCAACCGAGTGAGACCCAACCGTCTTACACTCAGCCGAGTGAGACGCAACCGTCTTACACTCAGCCGAGCGTGACTCAACCGAGTTACACGCAACCGAGCCAGACTCAACCGAGTCAGACTCAGCCGTCTTCGGTCCAGTCGCAGGCGAACTTCATCTATCCGAGCGCCGCGCCGACCCAAGCCACCCAGGCGACCCAGCCGGCGAACTCCATTAAGGTGCAGATGAACATCACCGAGCATATGACCAAATATGATTCGGACGTGCAAACCCGCAACGAAGTGTTCTATGCGACCATCGGCCAACCGGTGACCCTTACGCTGACCTATCCGGACGTGTATCACGCGGATAACCACG
Organism: Clostridia bacterium; assembly: GCA_024404755.1. Taxonomy (GTDB): domain Bacteria; phylum Bacillota; class Clostridia; order Oscillospirales; family Acutalibacteraceae; genus RGIG426. The sequence goes on from JAKSPN010000010.1 coordinate 3,123, forward strand.
TGGCGGACGGCTCGGCGGCGACTTGGTTTGCGCTGAACGCCAACGTTACCATGAAAGGTCCGGATATCAAATCCGAAAGCAACAAAATCTTGACGGCGACCTTCGATTTGGGCACCGCTTCCACCGATATCACCGTGACCGGTGACGTGTTGCGCTTTATGAATTCCAGCAAGATTGCGGACTTCGACGAGGTCGAAATTACGGTGAACGGCACGAACGCTTCCGGCGGCGCTGCCGACAGCGGGCTGAAAGTGTTGGAACCGGATTATCCGGCGGTCCCCGATATGGTGACCTTGGCGTTTAACGATCCGGCGACCTGCCAACAGTACGGTCTTACCTTCCACTCGTATAAAGAACTGTCCAACCCGACCATCCAGTATTTGGAGGGCGTTGTGGCCGACCCGAACGCCTTTGCTTCGGCGGCGACTATCACGAGCATCAACAAGACCACGGACGAGGCAACGCTCACGAAGGACTACGACCCGATCAACGGTTGGACCTATACGAACACCACCACGAAAACCATTACCCGCTATACCTACAAAGCGGTGTTCCCGACGACGCTGACCCCGGGCAAGACCTATTCTTACCGTGTGGGCGACCCGACGCTCGGCGTGTGGACGAGAAGTTATTTCTTCACCTACAACCCGTCTTCCGGCGTGGGTGACAGCTTCAGCTTTGTGTATATGAACGACACCCAGTTCTCCGAAGGCGCCGCGACTGCCGGCCTCATGAAGAACATCCTGTCCGCGGCGACCAACCTGTGCTATACCGACTTCGGCTCTTTGCCGCAGCTCGCGATGCACGGCGGTGATTTCATCAGCACCAACATCAACACCTACGAGTACGGCAACCTGTTCGGCGCGAACTCCGACTTCTTCGGTCAGTATCCGTTGTTCGGTACGCTCGGCAACCACGATGCCGAGAAGAAATACTTCTTCGAAAACTGGAACGTGACGAACCCCACCGGCCACGGTTACTATTCGTTCACCTACGGTCCGATGCACGTGACCGTTCTTGACAACTCTTCCGAGGGTCTGAAACGCTTGAGCGACAGCCAAATCGAGTTCTTGGAGAGCGATATGAAAGCGAACGCTTCCGCAAAATGGAAGTTCGTGTTGCTCCACCGCCCGGTGTACGGCGCGCTGACCTACAACCAGAACGGTTCTTCCACCGATCCGGCGAAACCGTATTGGGAGTACGGCAAACCGTCGCTCCGTTACAGAATGACCAACATCTGCAACGAGTTGGGCGTGGACTTTGTGTTCCAGAACCATTGCCACCAGTATATGCGTTCTTACCCGATTACCGGCTACACCAAGACCGGTCTTACCTCGGATGATGCCATCAAGGCGTGGGACGATACGAACGATGCGTCCTACGTCCAAATGGACAGCAATCCGACCATGTCGATGGAGAACGGCACCAACTACTACGTGAATCCGAAAGGCACCATCTACGGTACGTTCAGCACCGCCGGTACCGGTCCGGACGACGTGTTCTCCGGCAGCACCAGCCACAAAGACGGCTTTGCGGAGAACAAGTGGGTTATGTATGCCGCCAACGGTGAAGACTATGCCTTTACCGCTTGCAACATCAGCGGCAACTACTTCACGATTGACCATTGCTACCTGACCGGCACCAACACGGTGAACCACTACGAGAACACCCGCGGTTACGGTATCAAAAAAGCCGGCTGATTGGCTTTAACGTAAATCAGGGAGGGGCTATGCGAAAGCATAGCCCCTCTTTTTTTATAATGCTTCTTGTAATACTAAAATCGTTGTGGTATACTGTTCTTGTATGTGATTTTCGAGGAGAGGAGGGGCGACGATGGACCATTTTGAACTCAAATCCGACTACAAACCGACCGGCGACCAACCGGAAGCGATTGAGCGTTTGGTGAACGGCATCCAAAGCGGGATGAAAGAACAAACCTTGCTTGGCGTGACCGGCTCGGGTAAGACGTTCACGATGGCAAACGTGATTGCCAAAGTTAACCGCCCGACGCTTGTTTTGGCGCACAATAAAACGCTTGCCGCTCAACTTTGCTCGGAATTCAAGGAGTTTTTCCCGAACAACGCGGTGGAATACTTCGTTTCTTACTACGACTACTATCAGCCGGAGGCATACGTGCCCTCGACCGATACCTATATCGAAAAAGACTCGGATATCAACGACGAAATCGACAAACTGCGCCACTCGGCGACCTCGGCGCTGTCCGAACGGCGGGACGTGATTTTGGTGGCGAGCGTGTCGTGTATCTACTCGCTCGGCGACCCGATTGATTACCGCAGCATGGTCATTTCGCTGCGCCCCGGAATGGAGAAAAGCCGCGACGAACTCATCGAAAAACTCGTCGGCATCCAGTACGAGCGCAACGACGTGAATTTCACCCGCAACAAATTCCGCGTACGCGGCGATATCGTGGATATTTTCCCCGCGTATGCGCAGGATTCCGCCATCCGCGTGGAATTTTTCGGCGACGAGATTGACCGCGTGTGCGAGTTAAACCCGCTGACGGGGGAGATTAAAGCGACGTTGACCCACGCGGCGGTGTATCCCGCTTCGCACTACATTATCCCGCCGGAAAAGATGGAAACCGCTATCGGGCGGATTGAAAAAGAACTCGACGAGCGCGTAAAATACTTCGAGAGCGAGCATAAACTGCTCGAAGCCCAACGCATTTCCCAGCGCACGCGGTACGACATCGAAATGCTCCGCGAAATCGGGATGTGCAAGGGCATTGAGAACTATTCGGCGGTGCTGTCCGGTCGAAAACCCGGCGACCCGCCGTGCACGCTTCTTGACTATTTTCCGGATGATTTTCTGCTCTTTGTGGACGAGTCCCACGCCACGCTCCCGCAGGTACGCGGAATGTACGGCGGCGACCGTGCGCGAAAAGAGTCGCTTGTGGAATACGGCTTTCGGCTTCCGAGCGCCTACGACAACCGCCCGCTGAATTTCGACGAATTTTACGGCCACGTGGGGCAGGCGGTGTTTGTCAGCGCCACGCCGGGCGAGTTGGAAAAACAAAAAAGCGCCCAAATCGTCGAGCAGGTCATTCGCCCGACGGGACTTTTAGACCCCGAAACGTCGGTGCGTCCCGTGGAGGGACAAATCGACGACTTGCTCGCCGAAATCCGCGAGCGAACCGAGAAAAAAGAGCGTGTGCTTGTCACCACGCTTACGAAAAAAATGGCGGAGGATTTGACCGATTTTCTCCGTAACGCCGGTGTCAAAGTGCGGTATATGCACCACGATATAGACACGATTGAGCGTATGGAAATCATCCGCGATTTGCGGCTCGGCGAATTCGACGTGTTGGTCGGTATTAACCTTCTGCGCGAGGGTCTTGACCTGCCCGAAGTGTCGCTTGTGGCGATTTTGGATGCGGACAAAGAGGGCTTTTTGCGCTCCGAAACGGCGCTTATCCAAACGATGGGCCGTGCCGCCCGCCATGCGCAGGGCAAGGTGATTCTCTACGCCGACGAGGTGACACCGTCGATGGAGCGGGCGCTCACCGAGACGGCGCGCCGCCGCAAGATTCAGGATGATTACAACAAGGCGCACGGCATCGTGCCGCAGACGATTGTGAAAGATATCCGCGACGTGCTCGAAATCAGCGGCAAGGACACGGTGCGCAACGAAACCGGCCGCAAACTGTCCCGCGCCGAGCGCGAGGCGGAGATTGTGAAACTGAAAAAAGAGATGAAGAACGCGGCGCGGCTGCTCGAATTCGAGCACGCGGCGTGGCTTCGTGACCGCATTAAAGAATTACAGGGGGGCTCGTGATGGCGGACGAAAAACAACTGCGTATCCGCGGCGCGCGGGCGCACAACTTGAAAAATATCGACGTGGATATCCCGCGGGACAAGCTCGTGGTGATGACCGGTCTGTCCGGCTCGGGCAAATCGTCGTTGGCGTTCGATACGCTCTACGCCGAGGGGCAACGCCGCTACGTGGAGAGCTTGTCTTCCTATGCGAGGCAGTTTTTAGGGCAGATGGAAAAGCCGGACGTGGATGAGATTGAGGGGCTGTCGCCCGCTATCTCGATTGACCAAAAAACCACCTCGAAAAACCCGCGTTCCACCGTGGGCACGGTGACGGAAATTTACGACTATCTGCGCCTTTTGTACGCACGCATCGGCGTGCCGCATTGCCCGATTTGCGGCAAAGAAATTGCACAACAATCGGTGGACCAAATCGTGGATCGCGTGTTGGCGCTTCCCGAAAAGACGAAAATCCAACTGCTTGCGCCGCTGGTGCGCGGGCGCAAGGGTCAACACCAAAAAGAATTTGAACACGCCCGCAAAGAGGGTTTTGCCCGCGTGCGGGTGGACGGCGAAATGCACGATTTGTCCGAGACGTTCGACCTCGACAAAAACAAAAAGCACGAAATCGACGTGGTGGTGGACCGCCTTGTGGTGGGCGACGGGATTCGCAGTCGCCTTGCGGATTCGGTGGAGACGGCGTGCACGCTTTCCGGCGGTTTGCTTACGGTAGACGTGGTCGGCGGGGAAGAGATGCTCTTTTCCCAAAACTACGCCTGCCCCGACCACGGTGTCAGCGTGGAAGAATTGGCGCCGCGGATGTTTTCGTTTAACAACCCGTTCGGCGCGTGCCCGACCTGCACGGGACTCGGCGTGTATCTGTCGGTGGACCCCGAACGCGTGTTCAAAGACAAGTCGCTCTCGCTCAACCAAGGGGCCATTTCGACCAGCGGTTGGAGTTATTTAGAGGGCGGCACGATGGTGCAGATGTATTTTGAGGCGGTGGCGAACGACTGCGGTTTTTCGCTGGATACGCCCGTCTGCGACATCCCGCAGGAGAAATTGGACGTACTGCTTTACGGCACGAACGGACGGAAAATCAAGATGATTCGCCGTCAAGAATACGGCACCGGCGAATATATGGCGCCGTTTGAGGGCATTGTCAACAACCTCGAACGCCGCTACAAAGAGACCAAAAGCGACTGGATGCGGGAAGAATTAGAGTCGTATATGCAGCAAATGCCGTGTCCCGATTGCCACGGCGACCGCCTGAAGCCCGAGAGTTTGGCGGTGACGGTCGGCGGGCTCAACATTATGGAATTTACCCGCCTTTCGGTGACCGAAGCGTTGGATTTTCTCGATAATCTCAAATTGACCGAACGCGAGCACGCGATCGGCGACGGCATTTTGAAAGAAGTGCGCGAACGGCTCGGCTTCTTAAAAGGCGTGGGGCTTGATTACCTTACGTTGTCCCGCGCGTCGGCGACGTTGTCGGGCGGCGAGGCGCAGCGCATCCGCTTGGCGACCCAAATCGGCTCGTATCTGATGGGCGTGTTGTATATCCTTGACGAGCCGAGCATTGGCTTGCACCAACGCGACAACGATAAGTTGCTCGCCACCTTAAAACGTCTGCGTGACCTCGGCAACACGCTTGTTGTGGTCGAACACGATGAGGATACCATCCGTGCCGCCGATTACGTTGTCGATATCGGTCCGGGCGCGGGCGTGCACGGCGGCAACGTTGTGTTTGCGGGCACGCCGGAGGAACTGTGTGCGTGCGACAAGTCGATTACCGGACAGTATTTGAGTGGCAAGCGGGAAATCCCCGTGCCGCAAAAACGCCGCAAGGGAACGGGCAAAAAACTCACCGTTCACAAAGCGGGGGAAAACAACTTAAAAGACGTAGACGTGCCGTTTTTGCTCGGCGCGTTCAACTGCGTGACCGGTGTGTCCGGTTCGGGCAAATCGTCGCTCGTGAACGAGGTGCTGTATAAAGCGCTCGCGGGCAAACTCAACCGCGCGCTGACCCACCCCGGCAAGCACGAGAAAATCACCGGCACGGAGTATCTCGACAAGGTCATCAACATCGACCAATCGCCGATTGGGCGCACACCGCGTTCCAACCCCGCGACCTACACCGGCGTGTTTAACGATATCCGCAATTTGTACGCCCAAACACCGGATGCGCGCGCCAAGGGCTTTAACGCCGGACGGTTCAGTTTTAACGTCAAAGGCGGACGGTGCGAGGCGTGTACCGGCGACGGTATTCTCAAAATCGAAATGCACTTTTTGCCGGACATTTTCGTGCCGTGCGAGGTGTGCAAAGGCAAACGCTATAACCGCGAAACGCTCGAAGTGAAGTACAAGGGCAAGAGCATTTACGACGTGCTCGAAATGACCGCGGAGGAAGCGGTGCAGTTCTTCGGCGATATTCCGAAAATCGCCCGCAAACTGAAAACGCTCGTGGACGTGGGACTCGGCTACGTCAAACTCGGTCAGCCCGCCACGACACTTTCGGGCGGCGAGGCGCAGCGCGTAAAACTCGCGACCGAACTGTCCCGCGTGGCGACCGGCAAGACGATTTATATTCTCGATGAGCCGACAACGGGTCTGCACACCGCCGACGTGGCGCAATTGCTGACCGTGTTGCAAAAACTCGTGGATGCGGGCAACACGGTGGTGGTCATCGAACACAACCTCGACGTGGTGAAATCCGCCGACTATCTTGTTGACCTCGGCCCCGAGGGCGGCGACCGCGGCGGCGAAATCGTGGCGACCGGAACGCCCGAGCAGGTGGCGAAGTGCGAGCGCTCGTATACGGGACAATACCTTAAAAAAGTCCTTAAAAAATAAAAAATCCCCGCAAAACGTCGTTTTGCGGGGAGAAACCTACGATTTAGTTGTTCTCAGCGAAAATATGGGACAGCGTGGGCGTTTCGCGCATCGAGATAAAGTCGTTGTCCGCAATCACGATGTGGTCGAGCAGTTTTACGCTGACTGCATCGAGCATTTTGGCGAGCGTTACGGTGCTTTCGATATCCGCACGGGAGGGAAGCGCGTGACCGGAGGGATGATTGTGGGCGATGACCGCCGCAGTGGCATTGTCCGTAAGCGTCTGTTGTAACACAAGTCGCGTGTTAATCTCGGTCGCGCTGACCGACCCTTTGGTGATGACCGAACAGTTGAGTACTTCGTGCCGATGGTTTAGGGACATCAGCATCATCACTTCGTTTTGCTCGTTCCAAAAGCGGGGTAAAAAGAACTTCCCGAACTCTTCGGGAGTCGTGAGTTGAAGCCCGACGGGGAGTTGTTCCTCGCCGCATTTGCGCACGAAATGGCCGCAAAGCGACAAAAGCGAGGCGGCGTTGTCCCCGATACCGGGAACGTCTTTCAGTTGGACGGGGCTGGCTTTCAGCACGCCGGCCACGCTTCCGAAGCGTTCAAGCAACCGATGCGCAATCGGGTTCACGTCCCCGCGGGGAATGGCGTAAAACAGCAAAAATTCCATCAGTTGGATATCGTTGAACACACGCGGCCCGTGGTCGCGGAATTGTTCGCGCATCCGACTGCGATGATTCTTATGTACGTTCTCGTCCATAAAACGCGCCTCCTTTCGTGAGGGTGCTATCAGTATATCACACTATTTTGTTGAAAACAAGACCGAAAATAAAAAGGAGGGAAACGGCTTGAAACTTGTCACCGTCGGGAAAAACGATGCCGGACAGCGATTGGACAAATTTTTGTGCAAGACGTTTCCGAAACTGCCGATGCCGCGGCTTTACAAAGCGGTGCGGCAAAAGGATATCAAAGTCAACGGCAAACGCGCCGAAATCTCTACGCGATTGTGCGAAGGGGACGTGGTGCGCGTGTTTGTGCAGGACGAATTTTTAGAGCAAACCGCCGTTGAAAAACAATGGGCGCACGAGTTTATGCAGGCGGGCAAAGAGCTTGCCGTCGTGTATGAGGACGACCATATGATGCTCTTAAACAAGCCCGCCGGACTGCTTGTGCATCCCGATAAGAACGAATACGGCGACACGCTGATTGCCCGCGTGCAGCGGTATTTATACGAAAAAGGGGAGTTTGACCCCGACGACGAGCAATCGTTTACCCCCGCGCTCGTCAACCGCATTGACCGCAATACGTCCGGTATTGTGATTGCCGCCAAAACCGCCGCGGCGCTGCGGATTTTGAACGAGAAATTGAAAAACCGCGAAATCGAGAAATACTACCAATGCCTGGTGTTCGGAAAAATGCCGAAAAAGCAGGATACGCTCACCGGCTATTTAGAGAAAAACAGCGACCAAAACCGCGTGTATATCTCCGACAAAAAAACGCCGGATGCGCGCACCATTGTGACCGCGTACAAAGTGCTGGCGGAGAAAAACGGCATCTCGCTTTTAGAGGTGCATTTGCTCACCGGTCGCACCCACCAAATCCGCGCGCATTTTGCCTCGCTCGGTCACCCGCTGCTCGGGGACGGAAAATACGGCAAAAACGAGCAGAACAAGCGGGTGGGAATGACCAAGCAAGCCCTGTGCGCTTACCGGCTTAAATTCGCGTTTAAGACGGATGCGGGCGAACTTTCCTACCTGAACGGGCGGGAATTTACGCTGTCGGACGTGCCGTTTGCGGCGGATTTTTCCGCCGGAAAAATTGAGTTGTAACGCAATTTTTGGTACGAAAACGAAAAAACGGCAAAAAAATGGGCAAAATAGGCAAAAAAATCCCCCAAAATCCGCATTTTTTGAGAAAAATTGCAAGAAAACTCTTGCAAAACGGGCGAAAATAGTGTAAAATAATATCCGAAGTGAGGCGCTGATATGTCACTCTCTTACCCTGAAAAAGAAACCTATTCCGTGGATGATTTGCTCGCCATTATGCGGGCACTCCGTTCGCCGGAGGGCTGTCCTTGGGACAAGGAACAAACCCACGAAAGCATCCGCGAGAATTTCCTCGAAGAAACCCATGAGGTCATCGAAGCCATCGACAACGGTGATACGGCGGGTCTGCGGGAGGAACTCGGCGACGTGCTGATGCAGGTCGTGTTCCACTCTGTTATGGAGGAAGAGGTCGGCGGCTTCACGTTTTCCGATGTGGTGGACGAACTGTGCAAGAAACTCATCGTCCGTCATCCCCACGTGTTCGGCGACGTAAAAGCGACGAACGAGGCGGAGGCGCTCAAAAGTTGGGACGCGATGAAACGCGCTACCAAAAAGACCAACGCCCAGTCCGATTTGCTCAAAAACGTGCCGAAAACCCTGCCCGCGCTGATGCGCGCCGAAAAGGTGCAAGATCGCGCCCGCCGCGTCGGATTTGATTACGACGGGGTGGAGGATACGCTCGAAACGCTTTCCGGTGAGATTGACGAACTGAAAGCGGAAATTGCCTCCGGCAACGCGCAGGCGCAGGAAGACGAACTCGGCGACGTGCTGTTTTCGGTGGTCAACGTGGCGCGATTCCTTAAAGTTTCGCCGGAGTTTGCCCTCGGAAAAAGCGTGGAAAAATTCGTTCGCCGCTTCTCGGCGCTCGACAAACTCGCCGCCGAGCGCGGAATCGACGTTCCCGCCGCGTCCCTCGATACCTTGAACGAGTTGTGGGATGAAGTCAAACGCGCCGAATAACCTTGGTTTTTAGCGGTTACCGCTGGAAATAGAAAAAACATTATTGGAGGAAAAATATCATGAACAAAGTTGAACTCGTTGCTGCTATTGCCGAGAAATCCGGTCTTTCCAAGAAAGACGCTGAGAAAGCCCTCGCCGCGACCCTCGATTCCATCGTCGGTGCTGTGAAAAAAGGCGACAAAGTCGCTCTCGTCGGCTTCGGTACCTTCGAGGCCCGCAAACGTGGTGCTCGCGTTGGCCGCAACCCGCAGACCAAAGAGACCATCAAAATCCCCGCGTCCAAAGTGCCGGCTTTCAAAGCGGGCAAAGGCTTCAAAGACGCTGTCGCGAAATAAGTTTTGCAAGAGGGAGACTGCCGCTGGTTTCAACGGCAGTCTTTTCTTTTGCGATTAGGAGACGTTATGAGATTAGACAAATATTTGAAAGTGTCCCGCCTCATCAAACGGCGCACCGTGGCGAACGAGGCGTGTGATGCGGGACGTGTGCTGGTGAATGACAAACCGGCGCGCGCGTCTTACGACGTGAAGGTGGGGGACGTTCTGTGTGTGCAGTTCGGCGCCCGCACGGTGAAAGTCCGCGTGGTTTCGGTCAAAGAAACCGCCCAAAAGCAGGATGCCGCCTTGTTGTATGAATTGTTGTCCGACGGCGGAAATTCTGCGGAAAATTAACAATTCTTTCATAGAACTTCCGCCGATTTTCTGGTATACTAAAAAGAAATACGGCGGGAAAAGGAGAATTCGATGTTCGGATACGTCCGGATTTTTAAGCCGGAACTGAAAATTTGCGAATACGACGCTTACAAAGGGATTTACTGTACGCTGTGCAAACGGCTCGGCAAACGCTACGGAACGATTGCGCGGTTTTCTCTCAGTTACGATTTCACCTTTGTGGCGCTTATCCATATGGCGCTCGCCGACACCTGCGCGGGATTTAAGTCCGGGCGGTGTGTCTATAATCCGCTGAAAAAGTGCCGCTATTGCGGGGAAACCGCGGCGGTGGACGTGGCGGCGGATTACGCGATGCTGCTTTTATACTACAAACTCTGTGACAACGTGGCGGACGAGCGCGGGTTTAAGCGCTTCGGTGCCAAGGTGTTGCGCGGGCTTTTGTCCCGCGCCCACAAAAAAGCGGCGGCGCTTCATCCGCAGGCGGAGGAGTGGGTTAAAACCTATCTTGCGCATCAGCAGGAACTGGAATCCCGCCCCGTTTCCACCGATGAGGCCGCCGAGCCGACGGCGGCGGTTACCGGCAAGTTGCTGGCCGCCACCGCCACCGACGAGAAGACCCGCCGCGTGCTGGACCGGCTCGGGTACTGTGTCGGGCGCTTCGTCTATTTGGCGGATGCGGCGGACGACCTCGAAAAAGACCGCAAAAAAGGCGGTTTCAACCCGCTTTTGCCGTTGTATGAAGTCGAGGGGCAGGCGGGGGTTAACGCGTTTGTCAAGGCCTCGCTCAACGCCACGGTGGCGGAGGCAAAAGCCGCGTATGAACTTTTGGACATTCGCCGTTTCGACGGTATTTTACGCAATATTCTGTGGCAGGGGTTGCCTGCCGTTATCGCATCTCTTACAAAGGAGGAATCGCCGCAATGAAAGACCCGTATGAAGTGCTCGGCGTGGCGCGGGGCGCAAGCGAAGAGGAAATCAAAGCCGCTTATCGCGAACTTGCCCGCAAATACCACCCCGATCAATACGATAACAACCCGTTGTCCGATTTGGCGCAGGAGAAAATGCAGGAAATCAACGATGCCTACGACACGATTATCCGCAGTTTACACGCCTCGTCTACGGGCTATCAAGGCGCGGCATATCGCGGCGGCGGTCAGTACGACGACGTGCGCGAGATGATTGAAAACGGCCGCATCGCCGACGCGGAAACGCTGTTAAACGGCGTGCCCGCTGATACGCGCTCTGCCGAGTGGTATTTCTTGAAAGGCGCGGTGCTTCTTAAAAAGGGCTGGTTTGACGATGCGTATACCTGCGTGTCGCAAGCGTGCGCCATGGACCCCGGCAACAGCGAATACCGCGCGCAAAAGGCCCAAATGGACCAAAAACGCGGTACTGCCGGTGTCGGCGGCAACCGTGCGGGCAACGTCGATTGCTGCGGCGGCGAGTGGGATGCCTGCCGCGTGTGCGAAACGCTGTACTGTATGGACTGCTGCTGTGAATGTATGGGCGGGGATTTCATTTCCTGCTGTTAAACTGCCAATCGAGTGAAAGGGGGAAACGGGATGAAACGAAGTGCCAAAATCGCGTTATGCGGCGTGCTGGGCGCTTTGGCCGTCGTGTGTATGATGTTGACGGTTATTCCCGTGTCCACGCTGGCGCTGACGGCGCTTGCGGGCATCATTTTGATGCCGATTGCGCTCGAAGCGGGGGTCAAGTGGGGTTTCGCCGCCTATGCCGCGGCGGGCGTGTTGACCTTTTTTATCGCGCCGGACTTCGAGGCGAAGCTCTTGTTCCTCGCGTTCTTCGGCTATTACCCGACTCTTAAACTGCTTATTGACCGCTTGCCGTCCAAAGCGCTCGCGTGGGTGCTGAAATTGTTGCTCTTTAACGCGGCGGTGGTGGCGGTGTATTTGCTTCTGATGTTCGTCGGCGGGTTGGAGCCGGACGAATTCGAGGTGTTCGGTGTCAATATGCCGCTGGTGCTTCTCGGACTCGCCAACGTGGTGTTCGTGGTGTTCGATTTGGCGCTCGACGGGCTGAAAGATATCTACAAAGCGCGGTGGCACAAGGTGTTTATGCGCGTTTTCAAGTAAAGCGATTTTACTTTACAATATGGCTGAAACTATCAAAATTCCTTGATTTTATGCGGTTTTCGGCAGATTTTCCTCCGAAAATCGTTTGTGGGAGTAATGTGCATGACAAGGGAAAACACTTTACGCGTAATTGTGGTTGGCGGCGGCGCGGCGGGGCTCGTTTGCGCCGGATTTGCGGCGAAAAACGGCTGTTCCGTGACCGTTTTGGAGCGCAACGACCGTCCCGCGCGTAAGGTAATGATTACCGGCAAGGGGCGGTGTAACCTGACAAACGCCACCGAGCCGGACGAGATGATTAAAAACGTCCCGGGAAACGGGCGGTTTTTGTATAGCGCGTTTCACAACTTCACCTATCACGATACGATGGCGCTCGTCGAGTCGATGGGCGTGCCGCTGAAAATCGAACGGGGCAACCGCGTGTTTCCCGTATCCGACAAAGCGGTGGACGTGGTGGATGCGCTTCATAAGTTTGCGAAAAAATCCGGCGCGGTCATCGAGCGCGCCCGCGTGCAGTCGCTGATTTTGGAAAACGGCGCGTGTGTCGGCGTTGTGGACGACAAGGGCAAAGAACACCGCGCCGACCGCGTGGTGGTGTGCACCGGCGGCGTGTCCTATCCGACGACCGGCAGTACCGGCGACGGCTACGATTTGGCGCGGCAGGCGGGGCACACGGTTATCGAGCCGCGCGGCTCGTTGGTGCCGCTTGAATGTGCCGAGCCGCTGTGCGAAGCGGCGCAGGGGCTTTCGCTTAAAAACTGCGGGCTGACCGTCCTCGATACCGCCCGCAAGAACAAGGTTGTGTATACCGATTTCGGCGAGATGCTGTTTACCCATTTCGGCGTGTCCGGCCCGATGATTTTGAGCGCATCGGCGCATCTGCGGGACGTGACCGAGGGGCGGTATCGCCTGCTGATTGACTTAAAACCCGCGCTGTCCGCCGAGCAGTTGGATGCGCGGATGCTCCGCGATTTTGCCGAGATGCAAAACGCGGATTTGCAAAATGCGCTGCCGAAACTGCTTCCGCGCAGTTTGGTCGAGCCGTTTCTTACACAAATCGGGGTGGACGGGGAAACCAAGTGTCACAGCGTGACCCGCGAACAGCGCGAAACGCTGCGCACCGCGGTTAAAGCCCTGCCGCTGACGGTGACAAAACCGCGCCCCGCGGCGGAAGCGGTGGTGACGGCGGGCGGCGTTTCGGTCAAAGAGGTTGACCCGAAAACGATGGCATCCAAACTCTGTGAGGGGTTGTATTTCGCCGGCGAGGTGCTGGACGTGGATGCGTATACCGGCGGGTTTAACCTGCAAATTGCCTTTTCCACCGGCGCGGCTGCCGGTCAACATATGGGAATTGAGGAGGAATTGTAAAATGAGTGAATTTGTGGCGATTGCCATTGACGGGCCGTCCGGTGCGGGCAAAAGTACCATTGCCAAACGATTGGCGGCGACCCTTGGTTTTGTGTACGTGGATACCGGTGCGATGTACCGCACGGTGGGGCTTGCGACGTTGCGCCGCGGCATTAAATCCGAGGATACGGCGGCGGTGATTGCCGCGCTTTCCGATATCGACGTGTCGATTGCCTACGTGGACGGCGCCCAGCGCGTGTTCCTCAACGGCGAGGACGTGAGCGACCAAATCCGCACGCCGGAAGTGTCGATGGCGGCTTCGACGACGTCCGCCATTCCCGAGGTGCGCAAATTCCTGTTCGAGACCCAACAGAAATTGGCGCGGGAAAACAACGTCATTATGGACGGCCGCGACATCGGCACGGTGGTGCTTCCCAACGCGAAAGTAAAAATCTTCCTCTCCGCTTCGGTGGAGGATAGGGCGCGCCGCCGCTATGACGAACTGAAAGAAAAAGGAATGGACGTGTCGTTCGAGGACGTTCTCGAAGATATGAAACAGCGCGACTACAACGATTCCCACCGCGACGTAGCGCCGCTGAAACCCGCCGACGATGCGGTGCCGGTGGACACCACCGGCAACACGCTCGAAGAGTCGGTGGCGCTTCTCGAATCCATCGTGAAGGAGAGACTTTGATGTCGGAAGAATTGACCAACAAAGAAGCCGAATCGACCGCGCTCGTCGCCGAAGAACAAATTGAAGAGCCGCGCCGCGCGGAGGATTACGGCAAATGGGGCAAGTGCGGCCGTGTGCTGAAAGCCATCGCGCGCCCGATTTTTCGCCTGCTCTTTCCGTTTCGGGTGAAAGGGCTCGAAAACGTCCCGACGGACGACCGCCCGCTTATTGTGTGCTGTAACCATATCTCGATGGTGGACCCCGTGTTTTTGCTGTTTGCCCAAAAGCGGGCGGACATCTACTTTATGGGCAAAGCGGAACTGTTCCGTTCCGGCTTTCTCGCGTGGTTTTTAGGCAAACAATGCGGCTCGTTCCCGGTGTCGCGCGGCAAAGGGGATATGGGCGCGCTCGATTGCGCCGAACGGCTGGTAGCCGAGCGCAAATGGATGGGCATTTTCCCGGAGGGTACGCGTTCCAAAACCGGCGAACTCGGGCGCTTTAAGTCGGGCGCGGCGCTGATTGCCGCCAAAACCCAAGCGTACGTACTGCCGGTGTCGGTGACCACCAAAGACCAGAAAGTCAAAGCGTTTCGCCGCGTAACCGTGTCGTTCGGCGCGCCGCTTTCGCCCGCCGAGTTGGAACTTGACGGCGAAAAACCCAATTTGCGGGTGGCGACGCGGGCGATGACCGCGGCGGTGGAAACGCTGATGGAGGCGGCAAAATGAGCGTAGAATTGGCGAAAACCGCCGGCTTTTGCTTTGGCGTAAAGCGGGCGATGGAAATGGTGGAAACCCTGCTTGCCGACGGCAAAAAGGTGTGCACGCTCGGCCCGCTGATTCATAATCCCCAAACGGTGGCATCGCTTGCCGCCCGCGGTGTTTCGATTGTGGACGATCCGGACGAGGCCCCGCTGGATGCGACACTTGTGATTCGTTCCCACGGCGTGGGGCGCGACGTGTACGACAAAATTGCGGCGCGGGGGCTGACCGTGTGCGATGCGACCTGCCCGTTTGTGGACAAAATCCACCGCATTGTCGAGGAACACTCGAAAGCCGGCGCGGTCGTTTTGATTGCGGGGGACGAGCATCATCCCGAGGTCATCGGCATCCGCAGATTCTGCGACGGGCCGTCTTACGTGTTCGATTCGCCCGAATCGCTGCAAAAATTGTTGGATGACCCCGCCGTAATAGGGGACAAATCGTCGGTTTTGGTGTCTCAAACGACGTTTCAGAAAAAAGTTTTCGAAAATTGCAAAAAAATTGCAAAAAAACACTATACAAACGCGTTATTATTTGATACAATATGTAATGCGACTGCGAATCGGCAGCAGGAAGCCGTGGAGTTGTCGCAACGCCATCCCGTGATGGTGATTGTCGGAGGACGTCAAAGTTCCAACACCGCCAAACTCTGTGCGGTGTGCGAGCCGTATTCGTCCGCGCATCTTGTCGAAACGGCAGCCGATCTGTCGCCCGACTGGTTCGCGGGGGTGCGGTCCGCCGGTTTAACCGCCGGGGCTTCCACGCCCGCCGATATAATTAAGGAGGTACAGTCAACCATGTCCGAAATCTTGAACGAAGAAAAAAACATCCCTGCGGTGAGCGAGGCAGACGCTCCGGAAAAATCCTTTGATGAAATGAGTTTTGAGGAGGCGCTCGAAGCGTCCTTCAACAACTTGTCGAATAATGACGGAAGAGTGAAAGGCATTGTCGTCGGCATCAACCCGAGCGAAGTCCAGGTTGAAGTCGTTGGCCGCAAACAGACCGGCTACATCCCGGTGGACGAATTGAGTGCCGAAGGCGCCGAGCCGAGCACTCTCGTCAAAATCGGCGATGAACTCGATCTGCTCATCATGCGTACCAACGACCAAGAAGGTACCATCACCCTTTCCAAAAAGCGCGTGGACGCGCTGAAAGGTTTTGACGATATCGCCAAAGCCGCCGAAACCAACGAAATCCTCGAAGGCAAAATCACCGACGTGGTGCGCGGTGGTGTGATTGCCGTGGCGAAAGGCGTGCGCGTCTTCATCCCGGCTTCCCACGCTTCTGCGGTGCGTATGGAGGACCTTTCTCCGCTGGTGGGCACCGATGCCCGCTTCCGCATCATCGAAGTGAACCCGGCTCGCCGCCGTGCGGTGGGTTCCATCCGTTCCGTCTATCGTGAGGAGCGCAAAGAGAAAGCCGAAGCGCTGTGGAATTCGCTCGAAGTGGGCGCGACCTACAAGGGCGTTGTTAAATCCATGACCACCTACGGCGCGTTCGTTGACCTCGGCGGTGCCGACGGTATGATTCACGTGTCCGAACTCTCTTGGAAACGTGTGAAACACCCGTCCGACGTGCTGACCATCGGTCAGGAAGTCGAAGTGACCGTGAAAGCCATCGACCTCGAAAAACACAAAATCTCCCTTGGCTATCGCAAGGAAGAGGACAACCCGTGGACCAAATTCACCACCAACTACAACGTGGGTGACGTGGTGACCGTCAAAGTGGTCAGCATGACCACCTTCGGCGCGTTCGCCAACATCATCGACGGCGTGGACGGCCTCATCCACATCTCCCAAATCTCCAACCATCGCGTGGAGAAACCGGAAGATGAGCTGAAAATCGGCCAAGAAGTCGAAGCGAAAATCATCAACGTTGACGCGGATAAAAAACGCATCAGCTTGTCCATCCGTGCCCTTCTCCCCGAAGAAGTCGTGGAAGAAGCGCCGGTGGAAGAAGCCGCTGAAGAAGTGGCTGAGGAAGTTGCCGCGCCTGCTGAAGAGCCGGCCGAGGAAACTGCCGAATAATTCGAGTTTCGTGCTTAAAAATCCCGCGGATACACCCGTATCTGCGGGATTTTTTGTTGCCTTTTTGCCGGAAATATGCTATACTGAAACCGAACCGCCCAAGCCGTCTTTGCGTATGTTGGCGCAAAGGGGATGAGCGAATGAAACACGCAAGAAAACGGCGGATGACCCGCCCGCTTCGCTTGGCGCTTGCGGCGGCGTTTATCGCGGCGCTTGCGGTCATTTGGGCGGAAACGTCGGTAGCGCGGATGCTGGACGTTTACGGAGAACACGCCGCCACCACCGAGGCGCAGGCGATTTTTGCCGACGTGGTGGGGGAGTTGTGTAAAACGGAGGCGTTCGCCGACGGCACGACGGTGCAAACCGGCGAAACCGGCGAAGTGACCGCGTTTTCCGGCAACGCCGCGCTGCAAAACCGCCTGCAAGCCGACCTCGCCGCCGCCCTTTGCGAAGCGTTTGAACAAAGCGACCGCGCCTCGTTTTCGGTGCCGCTTGGAACGCTTTTCGGCGACCCGTTGTCGTCGGGGCGCGGACCGTCGGTCAACGTGTGTATGGCGATGGAGGGCTCGCCGGTTGTCACGCTTGCGGACGAATTTTCCGCCGCGGGCATCAACCAAACCTACCACACGGTGACCGCCAACGCGGACATCACCGTGCTTTGTACCGCGCTCGGCAAAACGCGGCAAACGACCTTGTCGCTGTCGGTGCCGCTGTCCCAAACGGTGATTGTGGGGGACGTGCCGACTTTTTACGCGGCGTTTTAGAACGGAAAAAACCTCAAAGGAGAGGATTGTATGAAAAAGAACAAGACATTGTGGATTGTGGTGGCGGCGGTCGTCGTGTTGGCGGCGGCTGCGGCGCTTTGTTTGCTTTTGCGCGACAAAGGCGAGCCGTCGGCTGCCGAAACGTCCGGCACCGCAACCACCGCTTCCCGCGCGACGATGACGTGGCCTGCGGCGACGAAAACGGGTGCGAAAACCGCCGCAACTACCAACGCGGCGGAGATTAAAACCGCGCCGAAAACCACCCAAGCGGCGATTGCGAGCGAGAGCGAGTGCCGCAGTATCGGCATCGGCGGCGGTGGATTTTACTATGCCATCGGCTTCAAAACCGGCGACGAGGATATGCAGGACCTTGTGGAAAGCGGTCTGCGCACGCTGGAAGAAAGCCGTCGGCTGGACGGCATTTCGTCCGACTGGTTTTTGCATAAAGTGTATCCGCGGGACACCAAGCGCAATCTGTTCGGCCACGCGGACAACGACCTTGTGCGGAATCTTAAAGAAAACGGCTTAAACATCGGCGTGCTCGACGGCAACGCGCCCGCCGCTTCGTTCGAGAACGGACAAGCCGTTGGCTTCGAAATCGACGTGGCGAAAGCGTGCTTTGAACACTTCGGTATCAAGGCGAAATTCGTCGCCGTTACCGCCGACAACGCCGCCGAAAAACTGAAAAACGGCGCGGTGGGGCTCATTTGGGGCGGCTTGCGCGACGGGTCGGTCAAAGGCATCGACTATTCCGAAATGAACGTGTGGAATCTCGAAAACGAGATGTGCTATTACACCGTCGGCGGCAGTCGCTATAAGGGCGAAACGGCGCTGTTGGAAGAAACGGAGAAGTTGGGCGTTGTCAAAGGCACGTTGTGCGCGGATTTTATACAAGACCGCTTAAAATCCGCCGACTACGACGTGAAAATCACCGAATTTGCCACCGCACGGGACGCGTTTGCGGCGCTCAAATCCGACACCGTCGATTGCGTGGCGTGCGACTATCTCTCGGTCTACGCGATGTGGAAACAGGGCTGACCTGCGACCGATTGCGCGCTTGACAGATGCCACTTTATTATGATATAATAATAAAATCAACAAACACCACTTGAAACCCACCCTTTTAAGGAGGAATATCCCATGAAAAAAACGTTCGCAACCCGATTGCTCGCTGTGCTTTTGTGCGTGGCGATGCTCGCAACGGTGACCCCGATTTTCGCCGCGGCGGAAACGACGATTACCGAAATTGCCATCACCGATGCAGACGTCACGCCGTATATCGGCGCTTCGGCGGCGGACTTCTTACACTACGCTCTGCCGGAAGATTGCCATTTTACGGTGACCAAGCACTATTGGTATGACGAGGGCAGCGGAAATTATCTTCCGGACGATATCCCTGTGTTTGAGCAAGACCGCGAGTATTCGGAATGCTGGCGGCTGAAAGCGGATACGGGTTATACGTTCGATGAAAACGCGACCGTCACCATCAACGGCTCGACGGCTTCGTTGGACACGAGTTATTCGAGGCGGCAAAGCGAGACCGAATTCACGGTGTGGACGCTGCCGCAGTTGGCGCAGGAAGCCCCCGAAATCTCCGACGTTGAAATCACCTCTGTCGACATCGCGAATGCGATTGTCACGCCGACTGTCGGCATGACGACGGGAGACTCGCTTTCCTGCACGCTTCCCGAGCATACCCACTTGAGGGAGGGCGGACACTACTGGTATCAGGACACCGAACCCACCGGTCAACTCTCCGATACGGAAGTGTTCAAGGCGGACACGCTGTATTCCACCCACTTCACCATTGAGCCGGACGTGGGCTATGCGTTTGCGAACAATGTGGTAGTGACCCTCAACGGCAGCACCGACGATATCGATACTTTGAACAGCTTCTTTGAGTCGGGCCTCCTCTCGTTCTGGACTACGCCGCGCGAGGCGCAAGACGCGCCTGTGCTCAAAAGCGGCATCAACCTGCTTGTCGGCAAAACGTGGGTGACCGGGGCGAACGCCGCGGACGTGCTGGGTGACGGCACGGTGAGCTACGACGATGAAACCAAAACCCTCACGCTCGACAACGCTTACATTACGGACTATACGTACGTAACGGATGCGTGGGCGTATTGCTCGATTTATTCCGACCAATACATCACCATCGACCTGGTGGGAAATAACGCGGTGGATCAGCGCGGCACAACGCTCGATAAGAACTGCTACGCTATTGAAATCAGCGGCAGCGGCGAATGCCCGCCGCTTTTGACCGGTGACGGCAACCTTGGGGTTTACGCCGCTGATACTACGATGAGTTCCACGGCGCTTTATGAATACATCAGTGATATGGAAATTGCCGCTACCGGCGACTTGTGGTTCGAAGCAGGCACTTGCGGCGAAAAGCAATGGGATTATAGTAGTCCGATTGCAAGTACCGCCTCTCATTTCTTGTATTCCGGCGCTAACGCGGAACACGATTTGCTAGTGGTATCCGGCAAAGAATTGACTGTCGGCTGCAAAGCCCCCCGCGAGATGGATGTAACGCTGTATACCGGTCCCGAAGATCCGGGCACGGAAGCGCCGGCTTCGTGCTTTAATAAAAAAGGCGAGCTGACCTTTTTCTTCCTGAAAGAGGGGTATCGCGCGGCGCGGATTACGGCGGTGGATACGCCGGAACACGTGATGGATAAAGTGGTGCTCAGCCAAGCGCTTGTCGAGGGCACCACCATCTATGATTCGTATTTTTCGTGTGAGTTTTATGTTGACGGCGAGTTTTCCGAGATTTCTCCGGGAGTCACCTGCACCTATTACAAAACCGAAGACCCGTCGAAACCGCTTTCCGAGTGGGCGAAAATCGACTCCTCCGTGTGGGATGTCGAGCCGATCGAAGCGAAATATACCTACGCGCTCGATTTTAATTGCTATTGTCTCGAGGGCGTTCCCTTTGATAAAAACATAGAGGTCATCGCCGATGACGATTCGATGTCTGTCGAAAAGGTGGAGGTAAGTACCGGCGGCGATATGCTGTACGGTACCATCTACTTCACGCCGGTTTCGAACAAAATCGACAAATTGCAGTACGAGGCGAATCTCACCTACGGTGATTACTTCTATCTGACGGACTACAAGCGTGAATTCACGCTTTACAGCGGCACAAGGGAGATCACCGACGATATCGTTTGGACGGATATTGTTGAAATCCGCCGCACCGACGATCCGTCGAAACCGCTGGACGAGTGGATCGACCTTTTTGAAGAAGACGTCAACTCCTTTGAAAAGGGCTATGCGTATAAAGTGCTGATGAGAGCAACGCTTTCGGAGCCGTATACCTTCGCGGAAGGGCTTTCCGTTGAGAGTAAAGCGGGCGATCCCGCCGACTTTGAGCTTGGCGACGACAGCACGCAGGTACTTATCTGGATGGACGTGGCGCTTTCCGACCCGCCTGCCTCCAAACCGCTGACCGTGTCGGTGGATATGAACCGTGTTCCTTACGGCGGCGACAAAATCGGTGACGTCGGACACGACTTTTCGATGATCCATGATGCCGACACGGCGGACGTTATCGCCCACGGTTATTCCTATTGCGCGGTCAGCGACGACCCGTCCGCGCCGATTGAAGATTGGGACTACTGCCCTGATGGAGAAAAATTCGAGACAGGCCGCAGCTATGCTTTCCGCTATTATATCGGCTTAAATCCGGATAAATATAACGACAAGACGGTGTTGGACACCGCCACGCTGACCATCAACGGCAAAGAGCCGGATTTGGTAGACGTAGACTGGGAAGGCAACACCTACATTGGCATCTATGTGGTGTTCCCGAATATCGAGGGTTTGCCGGAACTTCCGTATAACCTGATTGTAGGCGACAAAATCGTGACCGCCGACAACGAGGAGGATATTTTCGGCGACGGCACGGCTTCGTACGATTCCTCGACCAACACGCTGACCCTCGACAACGCCGATATTACGACCGGCATCGAGTGGCAGACGCTCGAACACAACTACGCTTCGATTTATGCGGACGGCGATTTGAACCTCGTTGTCAAAGGCAACAACAAAATCACCTCCGAAGCCGCGGATATGAACTTTATCGACGCGATTCACGTGAACGGTGACGTGGCGATTTCCGGTGACGGTGCGCTCGCGGTAAAAGGCGGCGAATCGAACGGCACGGTAGCGCTTTACTGCGAGGGCAACGTGGACATCTGTGCCGCGGGTGATTATGCCTTTGAGAGTGGCAACTTCGGCGTGATAGCGAGCGAGATAGTGCTTAGCCCGAACACCGTCGGCGCGACGGTTGGCTTCGCCGGCAACTGGAAAGCGATAGCCGCTGATGATGTCAACTATTACGATTTCAAAATCACGAGCGGCAACGAAGTGTTGTCCGCCATGGACATGAGCAAAGCCGAACTCTTGTTTACCGCGGTCGAAAACACCGATTATGACTTGACGGTCGGCAACGTGACGGTGGACAAGACCAACAAAGACGATATTTTCGGTGACGGCACGGCTTCGTACGACCCCAAAACCTATACGCTGACCCTCAATAACGCCACCATCGACACGTGGAGCAACGTGGGCGATGATTTGGATTCGATTTACTCCAGAAAACCGCTCAACGTGGTGCTTGTCGGCGACAACGTCATCGATATGACCTTTGCCGATTCCACGACATACAGTTGGGGCGCCGCTATCGAGTGTTATTGGAGCGTGACGGTGACCGGCGACGGCAATTTGACGCTGAAAGCCGACAACATCGCGGACGAATTTGATTTAATCGGCATTTGGGCGTATTACAACATCGATTTCCAAATCGGCGGCGACTTCACCGTGACCTACGCGGATGCCGAGACCGCCGACACGCGTGTACTGTATGCGGGCTTCGGGTCGCTGACCTATTCCGCGAAGAACACGGCGATTTCCGTCGGCGACACGTGTTATGCCGAAGTCTTCTATGCCGAAGAGGACATCGCGATTAAGAACACCGGCGACTTTACGATGACGGTGGGCGAGGCGCATGGAGACACCGATTTGGTGTATGCCTGCTGCGGCAAGGTGTTTATCGAAAACACCGGCACGATGACGCTGACCTCCGGCAAGTCGTACGGCTATAACTACGGTATCGATGCGAACGAAGACTGCATCATCCTCAATGACGGCGACTTTACGCTGGACGTGGGTGACGGTGAGGAATCTCTGTACGGCATCGACTGCGAGAATTTGAGCATTGTGAGCAGCAAAGCGCTGACCGTTAAGACCGGCGAGTCCAAATTCAAAGGCTGTTACGCGTTGTACGTAAACGATAAGGCGACCTTTATGTGCAGCGGCACGGTGGATATCGAAGCCGGCGATAGCGATGAGTATTCGAATGCTTTGTGTGCCGAGGACATCCAGATCGCGGGTGATGCGAAATACACCTTCAAAACGGGCGATTCCGCAACCGGCTATACCGAAGGCATTTACGGGTATTATTCGTTGCGTATCGGAAACGAAGCGGACGTGACGATAGACGTTGGACTGACGAACCGCAATGACCACTATGGATACGGCATTTGCGCCGATGACGTGGTGGTTACCGATGCGGCGACCTTGAACGTGACGGTGGCGGGCGCCCCGAACGGCGTGGCTTACGGCGTGTATGGGTATAACTCGGTAGAATTCAGCACCGCCGGCAACGTGAGCGTGAAGGTCGGCGATGCCGCGGGCAAATCTTGCGGCATTGGCTCGCAGAAGGTCATCATCGGCGGTACAGCCGAGGGCAACACGATTTCCGTCGAGGCGAAAGACGTGGCGTTCTATTATGTCCCGGCGTATGTCGAAAGCGCCTACAAAGTGACCGGCAACCTGAACGCAGAGGACACGATGGAAGACATCACCGCCGAGGATACGACCAACTGCAAAAAGGTGCTGTTTACCGCGCTCAAAGATGCGCCGATGCCGAGCGAAGGCGGGCTTATCGGTGATGCCAACGCCGACGGCGCGGTCAATATGAAAGACGTGCTTGTTCTTCGCAAACAACTCGCCGGTATGGAGCCGATTATCAATATGACGAACGCCGATTGCAATGGCGACGGCGACGTCAATATGAAAGACGTGCTGCTGCTTCGCAAGTTCCTCGCGGGACTTATCGAAAGTTTGCAGCCGGTTTCCTAAAACTTTATGCAAAAACGGGCAAAGTCGTTGACTTTGCCCGTTTTCTTTCATTGACAAATGATAAAGAATCGTGTATACTATTGTCTGTTCGAAATATTTTAATGAATATACAAGGAGAACGGCTATGAAAACGAAAAAAACACGTGTCTTGGCTCTGCTGATGGCGGTTGTGATGGTGATGGTGGCGTTGCCGCTGTTTTCTGTTTCCGCCGAAAACGAAACGGTGGTCACCGTGCTTTGCGGTGATGCGACCGGCGACGGTGTGGTCAATATGAAAGACGTGCTCAATCTGCGCAAATTTATTGCCGGATTGGATGAGCCTGTTGATTGGGATGCCGCGGATGCCAACGGCGATATGGATATCAATATGAAAGACGTACTGGTGGTGCGCAAGTACTTGGCGGGTATAGGCGAACTCGGAACACGTACGTACACCGTTCCCGCGCCGACGACCACTACCGCGCCGACGACCGTTCGGACGACCAAAGCTACCCAACCGCTTCCGGAAAACGCCCGTGAGGATTACGACCCGAAATCCGGAATTGATTACGCCGACCCGGCGATCAACTTCATTGAGGGCACGAACAAATCGCTCGGCGTTTGGTGGTGGATGCTGCAATACAACGAAAATAGCATCCGCTCGTATATGGAACTCTTTAAGAAAAACCAAGTCACTGAGATTTACTACGAAGCGTATTCGATGTTGTACGGAAGCTCCGGTTCTCGCTCGCAGCTGCACTATTTTGTGTCGCTTGCCGAGGAATACGGAATGCGCGTTGCAGCACTGTATGACGACCAAGGCTCGATTACCGGTGGCGGCCCGTTCAACCGCTGCGTGGACGGCTTCCTGCAGTATAAGAGCGAGTATCCTGACGATGCGCTGTATGCTCTCCACTGCGACGTGGAGCCGCGCAACTCGGTATCGCAGCTCAGCTCTTACATTTCGAAATTTATTCCGCAGGTCGCGGCGGCTCGCGCCAAAGGCGTGCCGGTGGAACTGGATATTGCCTGCGGTTGGGAGTCGAACGGCCGCGATTTGGAGTATAACGGCGTGACCGGCATTTACAACATCATCGCCGCCAACTGCGA
>JAKSPN010000011.1 GCA_024404755.1 Clostridia bacterium
TGGTGCCTCCGATCGGAATCGAACCAATGACACGGGGATTTTCAGTCCCCTGCTCTACCAACTGAGCTACAGAGGCAAATATGGCGACCCGGAACGGGATCGAACCGTCGACCTCTAGCGTGACAGGCTAGCGTTCTAACCAGCTGAACTACCGGGCCATAAATGCAAGAAAAATGGTGGGAACAACAGGGCTCGAACCTGTGACCCCCTGCTTGTAAGGCAGGTGCTCTAACCAGCTGAGCTATGCTCCCCAATCGAGCCGCTTTTGTTCGCGACGGTGACTATAATACTATATCCCGCCGCAAATGTCAAGGGATTTTCCGATTTTTTTCAAAATTATTTTTCCGCCTCGTTTTCGGCGGCTTTCTCCCGGATAGCGGCGAGCAATTCCGCCTCGGAAAAGCCGTAGGTCGTCCCGCAAAAATCGCAGGTAACCTCAACGACCCCCTCGTCGTTCGCCAAATCCGCGCGGTCTTCTTCGGGGAGTGTCGCAAGCGCCGCCACCACGCGCTCTTTCGAGCAGGTGCAGCGGTATTCCGGCTCGTAGGTATCCACGATATCGTACTCAAACCCCGCCAAAACGCGGTCAATCATCGCCTTTACGTCGCCGTCCTGCATCATCTCGGTGACCTGCGGCAGGGATTGGATATTTTTCTCGATTTTGTCCACCACGTCGTCCGGGCAAAACGGCAACAACTGCAAGAGAAAGCCGCCCGCCACGTTGACGGTCAAATCGGGGTTGACAAGCACACCGAGGGCGCACGCGGTCGGCACTTGCTCGGACACGGCGTAGTAGGACGTCACGTCCTCCGCCACCTCGCCGGAAACCAGCGGCACACAGCCGACGTACGGCTCGCCGCCGAAACTCGACCGCGCGACCGACAGTTGCCCGTCCACGCCGAGCGCGCCGCTCACGTCCAGTTTGCCGTTCGATTTCAGCGGGATTTCCACCACGGGATTGTCAATCATCCCGCGCACGTTGCCGCGCCCGTCTGCCACCGCGGTTACGCGGCCGGCCGGCCCGCCGCCTTCGATACGCAACGTCACGGTATCCTCGGTGTTTTTGAGCATGACACCCATCATACACGCGGCGGTCAGCGTTCTGCCGAGCGCCGCCGTCGTTACGGCAGACGTTTTATGAATTTGTTCGGCTTTCGCCACGATATCGGTGGAGTCGAGCCCCATCACCATCACGGTGGCATCGGTCGTTAAACAACGAATACATTTTCCCATTGGTTTCACTCCGTAAATTCATTTGCCGGACGGCGGTTTTTCGCCACCAGCATCCATCGCTCGCACTCGTCGGCGGGGGCTTCAAACGTCCCGTCGGCGAACACGGCGCACAGTTCAAATTCCGCTTTTTCGAGGATTTGCTTGATCGTTCTCAAAGTATACGCCCGTTCGCGCACAAAATCGGTGGTGCGCACGTAGCAACCGTCCGGCTGTTCCTCGAAAAAGTCGAGTTGCATATCCACCGTAGCGGTTTTTTCGGTGTAAAGGTTTTGCCAATTACACACAAGTCCGTCGGCTTCGAGGATAAAATCGTTATTTCCGAGAATTTCCCGATGCTTAAACGGCGTATTCATATCAAAAAGCACCAATCCGTCGGGTGCGACAAACAAGCGCAAACGGTCGAAAACCGCCTGCAAATCCGCGGTTTTGAGGAGATGGTTTAAGCTGTCTTGCAGGCAAATCGCGCCGTCCACCGTGTCGCGCAGGTCGAGCGCGCGCATATCTTGTTTGAGCAGCAGCACTTCCGGTGTAAAGCCCGAAACCTTGTCGGCTGCTTCGGCGAGCATTTCCTCCGAGCCGTCCACACCGGTCATATCGAAACCGCGTTCGGCGAGCGTTTTGGTCATTTTTCCCGTGCCGCACGCCAAATCCAGTACCGAATGCGGCGTTTCCCCAAAACGCGCAAACAGCGCGAGCAGATAGTCTGCCCGCGCTTCAAAGTCGGTTTGCGGCATCAGCCGGTCGTAATACGCCGAAAGCGTCTGATACTCGTTCATCATTACAGTAGTGCCTTGTGGAAGGTCTTTTTGCCTTTTTTGATGACCACGTAGCCCTTGTCGAACGCGGCTTTGGCAATCATCCCGTTCACGTCGGTGATTTTCTCGTCATCGACGGTAAGACCGCCCTGCTGAATGAGGCGGCGCGCTTCGCCGCGAGACGGGGTAAGCCCGGTCGCCATCAACAGGTCAATCGCGCCGATACCGTCCGCGGTCACCGCATCGGCGGCGAGTTGCGTAGACGGCATATTCTCGGACACGCCGCCGGCAGAAAACACCGCGCGCGCCGCTTCGAGCGCTTTGTTCGCCTCGTCTTCCCCGTGCACCAGCGCGGTCACTTCGTAGGCGAGTTTTTCTTTCATCGCGTTGATGTTGCAATCTTCCGCGTGCATATCGCGCTCAATCTCCTCCACCGGCAGGAACGTGAGCAGTTTTAAGCAGCGTTCCACGTCGGCATCGTTGATGTTGCGCCAATATTGGAAGAAATCGTACGGCGAGGTTTTTTCGGCGTTCAGCCACACCGCGCCTTTTTCGGTTTTACCCATTTTTTTGCCTTCGGAGGTGGTGAGCAGCGTGAAGGTCATCGCCTGCACCTCGTGGCCGAGTTTGCGGCGGCAGAGTTCCACACCGGCAATCATATTCGACCATTGGTCGTCGCCGCCCATTTCCATCGTGCAGTCGTAATCCTCGTGCAGCCGCAGGAAATCGTAGCCCTGCATCAGCATATAGTTGAATTCGAGGAAGCTGAGACCGCGCTCCATACGCGCTTTGAAGCATTCGGCGGCGAGCATACGGTTGACCGTAAAATGCACGCCCACGTCGCGCAAAAACTCGATATAGTTGAGGTTGCGCAGCCAGTCGCCGTTGTTCACCATCAGCGCTTTTCCGTCGGAAAAATCGAGGAAACGGGACATCTGCTTTTTGAAGCATTCCACGTGGTAGTTGATGGTGTCCACCGTCATCATTTTGCGCATATCCGACTTGCCGCTGGGGTCGCCGACCATCGCGGTGCCGCCGCCGAGAAGCGCAATCGGGCGGTGTCCGGCGCGTTGCAGATGCGCCATCACCATCAGCTGCACAAAGTGACCGACGTGCAAGCTATCCGCCGTCGGGTCAAAGCCGATATAAAACGTCACGGGCTTGTCGCCGCCCAGCAACTCGCGGATTTTCTCCTCGTTGGTGGTCTGGGCAATCATGCCGCGCGCTTTCAGTTCATCAAATACGTTTTTCATAGCGTTTGCCTCCAAACATTCATCCTTGACAGTAAACCACATTTTGCGTTTTTTGTCAAGCATTTTCCCCTTTCCTCTTGCTTTTTTAAGAAAAATCGCGTATAGTAAAAGAGTTCCGATTATTTCGCATTACGAGGTGTCGCTTTATGCTTACCAAAACTCACAATTTTAAGAAAACCGCCGTCGCCGTGTTGCTCGCGGCGCTCCTACTGTGTTCCCTGCTCTCCTGCGCGTTCGGCGCTGCCGCCCAAACCTACGACGGACGCAACCGCGTGGGGTGCTGGTGGTGGTATATTCAGGATGCCACGAACGAAACCACCCGCGAGGAGTATCTCGACCTGCTCGAACAGGTCGGCGTTACCGAGGTGTATCTCGAAGCCGCGCCGCAGTTGGAAGATTCGTTCAAACACAAGACCATCCACACCTTTGTGGAGGCGGCGAAAGCCCACGGAATGCGGGTTTCGGTGATTATGGACGACCCGGCGATGGTCAAAAACCCCGATTTTTCCCAAAAGCATATGGAAAAACTGCGGGACGGTTTCAAACAATATAAAAAGACCTATCCCGACGACAATCTCTACGGCATCCACTTTGACGTGGAGCCGGGCGGCTACAACACGAAAGTTCTCCAAGCGTATTGCGACAACCTCGTGCAAAACGCCAAAACCTATCTCATCGACGAGGGTATCTACGTCGAGTTCGACGTAAACCCCGCGTGGAGCGGTTGCGGCAACGTGGAATTTAACGGCGAAAAGGGCTTCTATAACGGCGTATGCAGCGTGATTGCGAACGGCAAAGGCACGTTGTCGCTGATGTCCTATCGCAGCACCGCCGAAGACGTGCTTTACCGCGCGAACGCGGCGGGCGCGGTGGATGCCGCACTCGCCCACAACGCCGACTTTACCTACGGCATCGAAACCGGCGATTCCGGCGAGGGTGCCGGTGTGGATATCCACAACCGCGACAAAGCGTATCTCTGCGAGATGATGGATGCCGTGCGCGCCGATATCGACAGCCACAACTATCCGACCGACGTGGGCATCGCCGTCCACCACACCCGCGCACTCAAAAAATTGGCGGGCACCTTCCCCACCACCGTCGCTTATGCCGATACCGGCGTGACCGTCACCCGTCCGTCGTATACCGAAGTCGCCGCCACCAAACCCACCGAAAACGGCAATCTCCAAAAGGTGACGCTTTGGAAATCGGACGAGTTCAAAATGGTTACGATTGAAAACTACATCGGACTTGTCAACGACAAAGCGATTGACAGCGTGATTCGCGACGATATCGCGAAAAACGGGGTCATCGAGGGCGACGAGTATTATGAAATCGTCACCGAGGCCTACGTGTCCGGCAAAAGCGGCTACGCGGTCGCGGGCTTCTACTCCGGCGGCTACGAATTCTGGGGCAGCGATACGATTGCCGACTGCTCGGTTATCGGCACGGAAATGGATTTGACCGCCCAACGCTGTACCGCCAAAGCCACCGACAAACGCGGCAATCTGTTAGCACCGCAGATGAACGAAAACACCACCCAACTGGCGTTTTTCAGCGATGCGGACGGCTGGCGTGACCGTGTCAACATCAAAAGCATCGAAATCAACGTCTATCGCGCGGGCGACGTGGTGAAAGCCACCGCCGTCACCACTGCGCCGACCACGCCGACCACCGTCGCACCCACCGCGCCGCAAGACGGCGAAAAAGAGGGCATCGCGGAAAAGATGATTGCGTGGTTCGAAAAGACGTTCAGCTGGATGAGCAAAGAACTGCTTGTGTTCCTCATCTCGATGGTGCCGATTCTCGAATGCCGCGGCGGTTTGCTGGCGGCGGCGGGGCTCGGCGTGGATATCGTCAAAGCCGTGCCGATTTGTATCGTCGGCAACCTCCTCCCCGTGCCGTTCATTCTGTGGTTTATCACCCCGATTTTCAACTGGATGAAAAAGACGAAACTGTTCCGCGGGCTGGTAGAAAAAATCGAGAAAAAGGCCGAGGGCAAAACCGACAAACTCGAAAACGGCGCGTTTTGGGCGCTTGTGTTGTTCGTCGGCATCCCGCTTCCCGGCACCGGCGCGTGGACCGGCTCGCTCATCGCCTCCATGCTCAATATGAAATTCAAAAAAGCGTTCCCCGCCGTCATCATCGGCGTGCTCCTCGCCACCGTGATTATGTCCGCCGTGTCTTACGGACTGTTCGGTGCGATTGCCGCGCTTTTTTAAGCAAAAACACTTGTAATTTTGCGCATAAAATGGTAAAATAAAGTTTAATGATAAAAATCTCCAAAAGGAGGTCTGCCTTATGAGCAAACCCAAGTTTTATATCACCACCGCTATCGCGTACGCTTCCCGCAAGCCCCACATCGGCAACGCCTACGACATCGTGCTTGCCGACTGGATTGCGCGGTATAAACGCCTGCGCGGTTACGACGTGCGCTTTTTGACCGGTTCGGACGAACACGGCCAAAAAATTCAGCGTGAGGCGGAAGCCGCCGGTATCAGCCCGCAAAAATACGTGGACGGTATCGCTTCCCAAATTAAAGGCGTGTGGGACAGCTTAAACGTCACCTACGACCGCTTTATCCGCACCACCGACGAGGACCACGAAAAAGCGGTGCAGGGCATCTTTAAGAAGCTCTACGACCAAGGCGATATCTATAAGAGCGAGTACGAGGGCAAATACTGTGTCGAGTGCGAGGCGTTCTTTACGAACTCCCAACTCGTGGACGGCAAATGCCCCGACTGCGGTCGCGACGTGCACGATGCGAAAGAAGAAGCGTATTTCCTCAAACTGTCGAAGTATCAAGACAAACTGATGGAATACTACGACCAAAACCCCGACTTCTTCCAGCCGGCTTCCCGCAAAGCGGAAATGGTCAACAACTTCTTAAAACCCGGTCTGCAAGACCTCTGTGTTTCCCGTTCCACCTTCACGTGGGGCGTGCCGGTGCCGTTTGACGAAAAACACGTCACCTACGTGTGGCTGGATGCGCTGTCCAACTATATCACCGGTTGCGGCTATAATCCGGACGGAAGCGACCCGCTGTTCGACAAGTACTGGCCGGCGGATTTGCACGTTATCGGTAAAGACATCGTGCGCTTCCACACCATTTATTGGCCCATCGAACTGATGGCGCTCGGACTGCCGCTTCCGAAGCAAGTGCTCGGTCACCCGTGGCTGCTCTTCGGCGAGGAAAAAATGAGCAAATCCCGCGGCAACGTGTTGTATGCGGACGATATGGTCAAACGCTTCGGCACGGATGCGGTGCGCTACTATATGCTCGCCGAAATCCCCTTTGCACAGGACGGCTCGATTACCTACGACAGCTTTATCGAGCGCTATAACAACGACCTTGCGAACACTTTGGGCAACCTCGTCAACCGCACCATTGCGATGGCGAACAAGTATTTTGACGGCAAGGTGACGAAACCCGCCGCCGCGACCGACGCGGTGGATGCGGATCTCGCGGCCTGCGCCGCGGCGACGGTGGAAAAATGCACCGCGTGCATGGAATCCTATCACAATGCGGATGCGGCTTCGACTGTGATGGAATTTGCTCGCCGCCTCAACAAATATATCGACGAAACCGCCCCGTGGGTGCTTGCCAAATCCGAGGAAACCAAAGCCCGCCTCAACGACGTGCTGTATAACCTGCTCGACGGCATTCGCCTGCTCGCCATTCTCCTCAAACCGTTTACGCCGGACACCTCCGCTTCTATCTTCGCCCAGTTGCAGGCGGACGAAGCGGCGCTCGGCGATTGGGATAAGCTGACCTTCGCGCTGGCGGACGGTTACGCCGTCGGCGAGGGCAAGCCGCTGTTTGCCCGCCTTGACGAGAAGAAAATTCTCGAAGAAGTCGCCGCCGAGCGCGCCGCCAAAGCCGCGGCCGCGGCGAAACCGGAGGGTATCGCGTTCCTGCCGGAGATTTCGATTGACGAATTCGCCAAAATCGACCTGCGCGTGGCGAAAATCACCGCGTGCGAGCCGGTGAAAAAAGCGAAAAAACTCTTGAAACTGACGTTGGACGACGGCTCCGGCAAAGACCGCACCGTGGCCTCCGGCATCGCGCCGTGGTACAAACCGGAAGACCTCGTCGGCCACAACATCGTGCTTGTCGCGAACCTCAAACCCGCCACCCTCTGCGGTGTCGAAAGCGCCGGTATGATTTTGGCGGCGGATGCGGGCGAAAACGACGTGCAGGTGCTGTTCGTGGACAACGTGAAGCCCGGCTCGAAGGTGCGCTGAAATGCCCATTTTCGACACCCACGCCCACTATGATGACCACGCGTTCGACGAGGACAGAAACGCGCTTTTGGCGGGTTTTCCGGCAAACGGCGTGTGCGGTGTTGTCAACGCCGCGGTGGATATCCCCTCTTGCGAATCGTCCCTCGCCCTCGCCCATACGTTTCCGTTCGTCTATGCCGCCGTCGGCGTGCATCCCGGTGAACTTGAAGGGCTCACCGATGCGGATTTGGAGCCGATGATGGAGCAAGTCGCGCGGTTTTACGCGGACGAAAAAGCCGTTGCCATCGGCGAAATCGGGCTCGACTACCACTACGACACCACACCCCGCGAAATGCAGCGACAATGGTTTGCGCGGCAAGTGGAGTTGGCGGTGGCGCTCGATGCGCCCGTGATTGTGCACGACCGCGAGGCGCACGAAGATACGCTCAATATCCTAAAACGCTACAAGCCGAAAGGCGTGGTGCATTGCTTCTCCGGCAGCGTGGAAACGATGAAAGACATCGTGTCCCTCGGGATGTATATCGGCCTCGGCGGCGCCACGACCTTCAAAAACGCGGTCAAACCGCTGGAGGTCGCCAAAGCCGTCCCCGCCGACCGCCTCCTCCTCGAAACGGATGCGCCGTATATGGCGCCCGTTCCCCTGCGCGGCAAGCGGTGCGATTCCACGATGATTGCCTACTCCGCGGCGGTGATTGCCGGTGTGCGCGGCATCACGGTGGACGAACTGCTTTCGCAAACCGAGCAAAACGCGAAAGCCGCGTTCCCGAAAATCCAATAAGACGTAAAGAAAAAGCGCTGTGTCAAACGACACAGCGCTTTTTTGTGTGATTGTTAAGACAACGGATTACACCAATTTGAGCGTATCGTTCACTACTTTTTCCGTAGTCTGAAAATTAAGCCAAAAATCCGACCCCAATTTTTCGGCCGCCACGTTATACACGCGCAGTTGGGCTTCCTCGTCGATATACTGCCCGTTTTCGTCTTTGTTTAACGCGGTCAGTTCCCGAAATTCTTTGATGTCTCCTTTTTACCCATAATTTTCGGGATTTCTATATTCAATACCCCAACGAATCCGAAAAGGTTACATTTCTTGCGAAAAAAGCACCTGCCAAAGTGAATTCGGCAGGTGCTTTACTCGTTTCGTTTACATTGTAAAGCCCGTTACCGTTCTTCGCGGAAATACGAAAGTCCCAAACTTGCAGGCGGCTGATATTCGCGTTTTTTACGCAAACTCGTCACCACAAGCACGACAATCGTCACGAAGTACGGCAACATTTTGATAAGTTCTTTTGCGGCGCTCGACAGTCCGGGAATGTACACGCAGATGATGTACAAACCACCGAAGATGAAACTGCTTAAAATCGCCGAACGCGGCCGCCACAAGGCGAAGATAACGATGGCAATTGCGAGCCATCCGCGGTCACCGAAGCCGTTGTTCGTCCACGCACCGCAGGTGTAGTCCATAACGAAGTACAGACCGCCGAGACCGGCAATCATACCGCCGATGACGGTAGAGAGATATTTGTGACGGATAACGTTGATACCCGCCGCATCCGCGGTTGCCGGGTTTTCGCCCACCGCGCGCAGGTTAAGACCGGTGCGGGTGTGGTTGAGATACCACGAAGCGACGATAGCGATAATTACCGCCAAATACGCGAGGAAGCCGAACGACAAGAACGTCTCGCCGAAGAGCCCCAAACTGTCGGCAAACGGCAGTTTCGTTTTGTAGTAACCGCCGGTGGTGATAACCGCAATCGAGCCACTTTCGTTGAAGAACGAGAGAAGCGAGCCGCCGAAGAAGTTACCGACACCGATACCGAACGTAGTCAGCGCCAGACCGGTCACGTTTTGGTTGGCGCGAAGCGTGATGGTGAGGAAACTGTAAATCAGCGCCATCAGCGCCGAGCCGAGAAGCGAGGCAAAGAACGGAATCACAATACACCAAAACGCCGCCGGCGTTTCTACGGAGTGTTCATACAAATACGCGCCGATGATGCCGGAGATACCGCCCACGTACATAATACCGGGGATACCGAGGTTTAAGTTACCGCTTTTTTCGGTGATAATCTCACCGGTAGCGCCGTATAAGAGTGGGATACCTTGAATGATAGCCGCGTTCACAAAGGTAGCGGCGGTGTTCAAAAAGTTCATTCTTCTCCCTCCTTATGCTTTTTGCGGAAATGGACCTCGTAACGAATAAAGAACTCGCAACCGATGATGAAGAACAAAATCACACCGGTGAGGATATCCGCCACGCTTTCGTTTAAGCGGAACGCGGTGGCAATCTCGCTCGAACCGCGTTGCAGGAACACGATGAGGAACGAGGTAAGCACCATCACGATGGGGTTGAATTTTGCAAGCCACGACACCATAATCGCAGTGAAGCCCATACCGCCCTCCAAGGTTTCGGTGACGGTGTGGTGGGTACCGGACACGAGCAGGAAGCCCGCAAGACCGCACATCGCGCCGGAGAACGCGAGCGTACGCAAAATCACGCTTTTCACGTTGATACCGATATAGCGGGCGGTGTTTTCGCTGCCGCCCACCACGGCGATTTCGTAGCCGTGTTTCGTGTATTTGAGGTACACGTACATAATCACGGTGAGCAACGCCACCGTCGCCACGTTGATGAAGTATTTTTGCTCGAACACCGCCGGCAACCAACCGCAGTTGGTGTCCGCGTTAAGCAGTCCGAGCACGCCCGAGCCACTCGTCACCCACGAGGCCACCGCAAAGGACACAAGTTGGATGGCGATGTAGTTCATCATCAGCGTGAACAACGATTCGTTGGTGTTCCAATGGGCTTTGAAGAACGCGGGAATGAGCGCCCAAACCATACCGGCGACAATCGCCGCAAACAGCATCACGACGATGAGCAGTCCCGACGGCAGGGTGCTTTTGAAATAGAACATACACGCGGCGCACGCGAGCGCACCGACCAGCACCTGACCTTGCGCGCCGAGGTTCCAGAATTTCATCTTGAACGCCGGCGTAACGGCAAGGGAAATGCACAAAAGCATTGCGATACCTTGGAGCAGTGCCCACACTTTACGTTTGGTGGCAAAACTGCCCTCAATCATCTTTTTGTAGACCTCAATGGGGTTGTAGCCGGTCAGAAGCACGATGATAAACGCGCAGACAATCAAGGCGAGCAAAACGGCGGCACCGCGAATCAGCCACGCTTTCCACCAAATCATATCGTTGCGCTTTTTGGTAATGTGGATAAACGGCTCTTTGACCGCTTTCTGCTTACTCATCGGCGGCACCTCCCTCCTGCAAGCTGTCGGACTTGGTCATCAAAAGACCGATTTCGTTCTTGTCCGCGTCGCGGGCTTCCACGATACCGGCCACTTTGCCGGAGCCGATGACGAGGATACGGTCACACAGTTCAATCAGCACGTCCAAATCCTCGCCGACGAAGATGACCGCCACGCCTTTTTTCTTTTGCTCGTTGAGCATATTGTAAATCATATAGGAGGAGTTGATGTCCAGACCGCGCACCGGATACGCCACCATCAGCACGGTGGGCGCAGCGGCGATTTCACGGCCGACCAGCACCTTTTGGACGTTACCGCCGGACAGTTGACGAACCGGCGTGGTGGCGCTGGGAGTCACGACCTCCAAGTCGTGAATAATCGTGTCCGCCAAGTTCTTCGGGTCTTTACGTTCCACAAACGCGGTCGCACCCTTACGATAACTGCGGAGCATCATATTGTCGATAATATCCATATCGGACACAAGGCCCATACCGAGGCGGTCTTCCGGCACGAACGACAGCCGCACGCCGAGTTGACGGATTTGAAGCGGCGTTTTGTCGCGCAGGTTTTCTTCTTCCCCGGTTTGCGGGTTGTTGTACAGCACTTTACCGCGCTGTACCTTTTGCAGACCCGCGATACATTCGAGGAGTTCGCGCTGACCGCTGCCGGCAATGCCCGCAATACCGAGAATTTCGCCGGAACGGGCGGTAAAGCACACGTCGTCAAGCACCTTGACACCATCGTGGTTGATAACGTCGATACTGCCGACCACAAGGCGATCCACCGGGTCAACAGGGTCGGTACGCTTGATGTCCAACGTGACTTTTTTGCCCACCATCATCTCGGTCAACTCCGACTCGTTCGTTTCGGCGGTCTTGACCGTTCCGATGAACTCGCCTTTGCGCAAGACCGACACGCGGTCGGACAGCGACAGCACTTCGTGGAGTTTGTGGGTGATGATGATAATGGCTTTTCCGTCGTCCCGCATACGGCGCAGAATGGTAAACAGTTTCTGCGTTTCTTGCGGGGTAAGCACGGCGGTGGGCTCGTCCAAAATGAGGATGTTCGCGCCGCGATACAGCACTTTGATAATCTCCACCGTTTGCTTTTCCGAGACGGACATCTCGTAAATCTTCTTGTTCGGGTCGATGTCAAAGCCGTAGCGCTCGCTGATTTCCGCCACTCGGGCGCAAACCTTTTTCATATCGAACTTGCCCTCTTCTTTGAGGCCGAGCACGATATTTTCCGCCGCGGAAAACAAATCGACCAGTTTGAAGTGCTGGTGAATCATACCGATGTTATAGCGAAACGCATCTTTCGGCGAGCGGATAACCACTTCCTCGCCGTCGATGAAAATCTGTCCTTCGTCCGGGTAATAGATACCGGAAATCATATTCATCAGCGTGGTTTTGCCGCTTCCGTTTTCGCCGAGAAGCGACAGAATTTCGCCTTTGTTGACCGACAGATTGACACCCTTGTTGGCTTGGATGGAGCCGAAGCGTTTGCTGATGTTTTTCAATTCAATAGCAGCAGTAGCCATAGGTACCTCCGTAAAGGATGAAATAAAATCAGGGGGTGAAAAAAAGAGCATAAGGCAGGGCGATTTCTCGCCCTGCCTTGTATGCGGTTTTCAGGAAAAAATCACATCAGAGTGATGCCGTCGATGATGACGTTGAAGTACGGAGCCGAACGGACCGAAGACTCGGCAAACTCGCCGTCTTTGATAACGTCGGTATCCGGGGTGAACGCATCGTCGGCAACAGCGTCCGCCATGTAGGAGGTCAGGTGACCGTCCGCATCGGTTTTGTAGTTGTCGGCGGAAACGAAGTTGGCTTCGTTGGTTTTGATGGTCGCCGGATCTTTCACGGTGAAGGTCGCGGTGTCGAACACTTTGAGTTCGCCGGAGAGGATTTTCGCTTTGACTTCTTCAATCTTCTCGGCAGTGCCGGCAGCGGCGACTTTCTCGTTGATCTCGGTCAGCTGGACAGAACCGGTCTCGATGGTGCCGCACCAGTCGGTATCGAAGGTCTCGCCGGCGGCGATAGCTTTGATGGCCATCTCATAGTACGGAGTCCAGTTGATTTTGGAAGCGATGATCGCGGTGTTCGGAGCGATGTAAGAGGTGTTGATGTTGTAGGAAACATCCGGAACGCCGTTCTCTTCGCAAGCTTTCGGAGCGCCTTCGGAGTCAGCGTGCTGGGAAATCAGGACGCAGCCCGCTTTGATGAGCGCCAAAGCGCCTTCACGCTCGAGGGCGATGTCGAACCAAGAGTTGGTGTAGGTGACTTTCATGGTCGCGGTCGGGCAGATGTAACGGGCGCCCAGGAAGAACGAGGTGTAACCGGAGATAACCTCGGCATACGGCCACGCACCGACGTAACCGATAACGGCTTCCTCGGCTTTGATTTTGCCGGCTTCAATCATCTCGTTGAGTTTCATACCCGCGGCAACGCCGGCGAGGAAACGACCCTCATAGATGGAAGCGAACGCGTTGTGATAGTTCGCGAGGTTCACGACCTGGGAGTTGGTACCGGTCGCATGAGCGAACTGAACGTCCGGGAACTCTTTGGCGGCTTGGATGATGTAGCTCTCATGGCCGAAGGAGTCGGCGAAGATGAAGTTGCAGCCCGCATCCGCGAGTTCAGCGGCGGTGTCATAGCACTCGGCGCCTTCCGGAATGTTGGTTTTGATAAGCACTTGGTCGTCAGAAAGACCGAGGTTTTTCTGAGCGTCTTTCATCGCCGAGATGAAGTTGTTGTCGTAGGTGGAGTTTTCGTCGTGCAGGCAGATGAGGCCGATTTTCATACCGGACAAGTCCGCAGTCGCGGCTTTGCTGGTGTCGGCGGCTTTGCTGGTCTCCTCGTTCGCGTTGTCGCAGCCCGCAAAAGCAAGGCACATAAGCGCGATAGTGGCGACGAGAAGAATGCTGATGAGTTTTTTCATTAGTGTTCCCTCCTGAAAAATGATTGTAAAATGTATGTAAATAAAATTTACATCAAAAGTAATTAAGCGCGGAAGGTGAGCCCCGTAGCGCTCATACTCTCCACAACGGCGAGCGATTCCACGCGGATGCCGCGAGCGCGAAGCGCGTCGCCGCCGCCTTGGAAGCCCTTTTCCACCGCGCTGATGACACCGGCAACCTTCGCACCGGCTTGTCCGACCAAGTCAATAAGCCCCTCGATGGCGGCGCCGGTGGCGAGAAAATCGTCCACAATCAGGACGTTGTCGGTTTCGGAAAGATAATCTTTCGGGACAATCACGTCGTTGTCTTTGCCGTGGGTGTAAGAATGAATCACGGTGGTATACACATCACCGGAGACGTTGGTGGTTTTGCTCTTTTTGGCGAACACCGCCGGCACGTGAAGCGCCGCGCCCACCATCACGGCAAGCGCGATACCGGAGGCCTCGATCGTAAGCACTTTGGTGACGCCGGCATCTCGGAACAACCGCGCGCCCTCCTCGCCCATTTTGGTGAGCAGGTCGGTGTCGATTTGCTGATTGAGGAACGAGCCGACTTTCAGCACTTCGCCGGGCAGGACTTTGCCTTCTTTAAGGATTTTCTCTTCAAGTTCTTTCACGGCAAGCCCTCCAAAATAAAAAAACAGACCGAAAAATCAGTCTGTTTGCCAACATAGCGCAAGAAACCCAAGGGACCAATAGTCGTGAATTGCGGCTTCACGGTAGAAACATTCGGGCCCTCGGGCTTTCTCCCGATATCCGAACCTATATTGGCAAATCATTCAGTTTTGACACGATTATCTTACCACAAACCGACCGATTTTGTCAACAGTTTCGGAATATTGTGTGGAAGTTTGTCGAACCTGCTAAAATCGTGCGAAATACCGAAAATCTTTTGTCGATTTTGACGAAAAAAGAGCCGGTTTCGTTCAAAATATTGTGCGGGGCAGCATTTCTACCCCGCACAATACCACAATATTTAGTTTTTTTGCGATTTTGTGATACAATCCGCCACGTAGATACCCATCGCACCCGATTGGGACAATCCGCGGCAGATGCCGCTGCCGTCGCCGATGATGTACACGCCGTCCACCAGTTCAAAGTGGTCGTTTTGGAACACCGGGCGAATGGAGTAATATTTGCTCTCGCAACCATACAAAAGCGTATCGTCGTTCGCCGTGCCCGGTGCGACCTTATCGAGGGCATAAATCGTCTCGATGATGTTCGTGAGGATACGGTGCGGAAGCGCAAGCGAAATATCCCCCGCCGTGGCTTTGAGCGTGGGCGTAACGGTGTTTTGTTTTAAGCGATGCTCGTTGGTGCGGCGACCGCGCACGAGATCGCCGAACCGCTGAACAAGCACGTTGCCCTTGCCGATCATATTGGCGAGCCGCGAGATGTTTTCGGCGTATTCGGTCGGCTGATTAAACGGCTCGGTAAAGCGGATACTCGACAGAATGGCAAAGTTGCAGTTGTCCGTTTTCTTGTCCGCTTCGGCAAACGAGTGCCCGTTCGCGGTAATAATGCCGTGGTTGTTTTCCGCCGACACGAGTCCGCCTTGGTTAAAACAGAACATCCGGCAGCGGTCTTCAAAGGTTTTGGTTTTATAGAGGATTTTCGGCTCATAGATTTTGTCCGAAAAATGCTTCCAGATAAGGTCTTTCATTTCCACCCGCACGCCGATATCGATGTGGTTGGATTTCATCGGCACGTCGAAACTGCGGCAGAAGTCCGCCACAAAGTTCGCGCCGCCGCGGCCGGTGGCGATAATGACGTACGAAGCGGTCAACTCTTCCCCGTTCGTGTAAATCAGACGGTAGCCGTCCCCCTCTTTTTCGATTTGCTCGCAATCATAGAAGGTATATAAATCCGTACCCGACGCGGCAATACCGTCGATGAGGTTTTGCATCGTCTTAAAGTTGTTATCCGTACCGAGGTGCTTGACGTTCATATCGAGCAAACGGAGGTTATTTTGGATACACAGCAGTTTGAGTTCGTCGTTCGAGTGGTACACGCGCGGCACGCCGGAGGTGCAATATTCGTTCAAAACC
Source organism: Clostridia bacterium (assembly GCA_024404755.1). Lineage (GTDB taxonomy): Bacteria > Bacillota > Clostridia > Oscillospirales > Acutalibacteraceae > RGIG426. Next base: position 15,750 of record JAKSPN010000011.1, read on the forward strand.
TCGTCCACCTCGCGGATATAGGCGTTCGCCACGTCGTCGCCGAGTTCCTCGCCAAGCGTGCCGCCGTAGGCGGTGCCGAGGTTAAACTTGCCGTCGGAAAACGCGCCTGCACCCGCGAAGCCACTCGTAATACTGCACGTCGAGCAATGGGCGCAGGTTTTGTTGCCGCCCGCCGGACACACGCGCTTTTCAATCGCGTCGCCGCGCTCGGTGATGGCGATTTTCAGTTCCGGACGGTTGCGGCGCAGGCGGTAAGCCGCCATCAGCCCGCCGATTCCGCCGCCGATGATTACCACGTCATAAGACTTGGACATTGTGTTACACGTTCTTTCTTCGTAAAAAATTCCGCAAAAAAGAGCCGCTGCAAAGTTGCAACGACTCTTGTCCTCTTTGCTTACAGAGTATACAGCATTTTGGGTAATTTGTCAAGGGTTTCGCTTAAAACGGAAGCGAGATAACCCCCAAATCGGTCAACAGAATTTTAAGACCGAGCAGCACGAGCACCGCGCCGCCCACGATCGAGGCGGATTTCTCGAACTTTTCGCCGACCTTGCTGCCGAGTTTTACGCCGATGGCGGACAGCACAAAGGTCGTTACACCGATGAGCGCGGCGGCGAGCCACACGTTGACCCCGCCGGCGGACGGAAGCGAGAACGTCACGCCCACGGCGAGCGCGTCGATACTGGTGGCGAGCGCGAGCGACAACATCACCGGCACGGCGAACGAGGCATCTACGTCGTCATCGTCTTTGTCGAAAATCGCCGCGCGAATCATATTGAGCCCGATGAGAGCCAACAGACCGAACGCCACCCAATGGTCCACCTTGCCGATAAAGTCCACACACCACGAGCCGAGGTAGTAGCCGAGAATCGGCATAAGGAACTGGAAGCCGCCGAAATACAGTCCGCACAGCGCCAGATGTTTCCATTCCACTTTTTTGACCGAAAGCCCTTTACACACCGACACGGAAAACGCGTCCATGGAAAGCGCCACACCGATTAAGAAAATATCCAAAAATCCCATATGGTATCCCCTCGCATAGTTTTATGAGTTTCTACGGAATACCATACCACGTTTTTTGAAAAAAGTCAAACGAAAAACCCCGCCGAAGCGGGGTTTTCTCTTTAAGTATCGCTTGTTTTCGGAATATGAAACCATTTTCGCAGCAATCTCGCTCTGAAACGCGGCGCTTTCACCACAACGATTTTCATTCTCCCGCCCCCTTTTCGCGGCGGTCAACGGCGGGACGAGCATCCGAGCAAAATCAGCGCCGCCGCCAAGATGAACAACGTCACCTTCATCGGCAACACCGTGGCAACGAGCAGTCCCGCGCCAAACGCGGCGGCGACCACTCCTACGCCCGTTCTGCTTTTACACACACGCATCCCTCGCTTTCCGCTTTGTGTTATTATCAGCGTATGCGAGGGCGAAAAAAGGGTGAAAACTTTGTGATATCCCGCAAAATCCGTTAAATCACGGTCACGATGCCCTCTTTGCGCGGCGCGGGCGCGGGCTCTTCCCCGTCGGTGTAACCGAGCGCAATCGAGGCGATACCGGTCAAATGCTCGGTGAAGCCCCATTTTTCAAGAAGCGCTTTGCCCTCCGGCAACTCGAACATCCCGCCGCACCGGTGAATCCAGCACGAGCCGAGCCCGAGCGAACGCGCGGCGTTGAGCATATTGGTGCACGCCGCGGCACCGTCGAGTTCCGGCGTATAGGAATCGTCGGTCACCAGCACGAGGATAATCGTCGGCGCGCCGTAATACGGGCGCATATCGCCGCCGCGCACAATACGGTTGAGTTCGTCCGCCGCCGCGACCGCTTCGGGGTCTTGCAGGGCGATGAGTTTCACCGGCTGACGGCCGATGGCGGTCGGCGCAAAAGTGCCCGCTTCCAAAATCGCGTCCAACTTTTCGCGTTCCACCTGTTGCGGCAGGAATTTGCGCACCGCACGGCGGGTTTTTAACACTTCCAACGTTTCGTTCGTCATCACAAACACTCCTTTATTCACACACGTCCGCCGCCGTAAACGGCAACACGCGTTTTAAGTCTTCGGTTTTCAGTTCCACCTGATAGCCCACTTTTCCGGCGGAAAAGTATACGGTATCGAACGTTTCCACGCTCTTGTCGAAAAAGGTCGGAAACGCCTTTTTCATCCCAAGCGGCGAGCAACCGCCGTGGACGTAGCCGGTCAGCGGCAACAGCGCCTTTTGCGGAATCATCTCCACGTATTTTTCTCCCGCCGCGCTCGCCGCTTTTTTGAGGTTGAGCGACTGTGCCACCGGCACGGCAAACACGTAGTTTTTGCCGCTTTTGCCGACGGTCACAAGCGTTTTGAACACCGCCGCCGGATTTTCGCCGAGCAGGGCGGCAATCTCCTCGCCCGTTTTGGTCGGGTCTTGTTCGTAGCGATGCTCGGCATACGCGACGTTCGCCGCATCGAGCAGGCGCATCACGTTGGTTTTTTCGTCTTTCTTTCCCATAACACGCCTCACGGTACAATGTATTTTACAAGCGGAAGTTTACGCAGTACCCACGCGACACCCATACACACGGCATACAAGAGGAACGGTGTCAGCAGTCGGTACCACAAATTCGACCCGACCACAAGCACGTCAATCGGCGCGCACCCGAACAAATCGGTAAACCACGTGGCGTGGAAGGTGTCGAGGAACATCTCCATAAGGTACCAATGCATAAGGTAGGTCACAAAGGTGTATTTTGCCATTTTTTCAACGACAAAGCGAAGCGGTTTCCACTTCATCACGTCGTCGCTGATTTCTTTAACAAACAAGAACACACCCGCCGCATAGAGATACGACGGCAATTTCTCGTAGCCTTTGAGAAGATACGACACGCTTCCGATGTTACGGGAATCCTCAAGTGTGACGATGCCGTGCAAAATCATCGCCGCAAGCGCCAAACCGTACACCGTCCACCGCATCCACGCGGGCGCTTCGTACTCGCTGATAAGATAGCCGAGAACGGCGTACACCACGTAGTTGAGCCAAATTCCCTGGTCAGCGAACGGCCACGGAAATTCCCACTTAAACAGCGTGATAATCAGCGGAATCAGTTTGTTGCACACAAGGCAAACAAGCACGAAATAGGTGAAAATCTTGCGGCGTTTGTCCTTTTCCACCGCGGCGAACAACGGCAAAACCAGATACATGCAGATAATCGCCGGCAAGAACCAATAAATGCCGAGATATTGCGAACTAAACGCGCCTTTGATAAAGTCGAGCAGGGTGACGTTCGCAAACACCACCGTTTTCTTGTAAAACGCCTGATACAAAAGCGCGATAAAGTTCCACGCGAAAAACGCCGGCAGGATTTTGAGTGCGCGTTTTGCGAAATATTGCCCCGTCGAATAACGGTCGCGGTAGTTGATAAGCGTGGCGCCGGAAATCATAAAATACAGCGGCGCGGCAAAGTAAAACACCGTTTCAATCACGTTGGCAAACGGCCAGCGCGGGTCGCCTACGTTCATCCACCAAAAGCAGTTGTTGGTGTGAAGCAACATCACCGACAGCGCCGCAATCACACTCGCAAGGGTAATAAAATCCTTGCGGGTCGAAACCGGTGCCGCTTTTTCCGCAAGCGGTGACGAACTCTGTTTTTTCTTCTTCGCTTTGTCCAAAACGCTCTCTCCTTTATTCTCCGAAAATATCGAAAATCTCCGCTTCGTCTACCCAGCCGAGGTCGGATTTTACGCCCGCAACCTCTTTTTTGCAATGCGGGCAGACCGATTTCGGCTTGTCCGTAACAAAGCCGCAATAGGGACACACGTATTCGTCCGCCGAAAACAGATGAGATTTGCGTTCCCACTTCTTTTTATCGCTCATTTTTACTCCTTAAAAAACGCCATCAAACGGTCTTTGTAATCCTCCGCCTCGTCAAACACGCTGTGGCAGTAGTCCTCATAAACGAAATACCCCGCGCCGGTTGCTTGCGCGATTTTCTCGCTGCACGCGGGCGGAAAAATCGAGTCGTCCCCCGCGGCCAGCACAAGTGTCGGGCAGGCGATGTTCGAAAGTTCCGCTGCGGCATCCATCCGACACACCACTTGCGACAGCGCCACAAAGCGGGCACATTCCGCATCCGTTCCGTCCTTTTCGAGATAGGCGAACGCATCTGCCCATTTCGTGAGATACGCGGTCGTATACAACCGTGCCCACACCGAACGGTTGAGCGCCGCCACGTCGCGTTTTTCGGCAAGTGCCGCCCATTCGTGCATCGCGGTTTTGCCCGTCTCCGGCGTTTTGGCGGTGGTCGAGCCGAGCGCCAATTTGCCGACCAAATCGGGGCGGTCGATGGCGAGCCATTGTGCTACCATGCCGCCGAGCGAGGCACCGAACACGCAAGCGCGTTTTACGCCGAGCGCATCAAGCGCCGCCGCCACGTCGGCGGCGAAGTCGCGCGGTGTTGCCGTCGCGGGAACCGGCTCGCGGAAGTCGAACACAAACGCACTAAACTCCCGCCGAAAATTGTGGTACGCCCCCGCAATCGCCGAGGCAGAGTTGACAATCGGTTTTAAGCTCATTCCCGGAAGAATGACCAGCGGCGTTGCCCCTTCGCCGAAGCGAAAATAGGATAGCGACCCGCCCGCAACCGCGAATGTTTCAATCGTTCTCATCGGCTTACCACATGCCGAACACGGCAACAAGCAAGCCCGCCACGCAGGTAATCGCCGGAAGCACGGTCAGCACTTTTCCCGCGCCGTTACCGAGTTTGCGCAACACCGCCAACACCGCGGTAACGAGGAACAGCACGCCCGCGACCAATTTCATCACCGCGGCAAATTGGTAGTTCACGTCAAGATAATAGGACACGCCGAACGGGTAGTTGATACCCTCCGCCTCGGTCAGTTCGGCGGCGAATTCCTGCTCTACGTCGTAGTCGAGCCGCTTTTTGAGCGCGGTCACCGTCACGGTGTCCTCGTCCGTCGAGCCGAACGCCTTGTCCGCCCAATCCGTGCCGGCGCGGACAACGTACACGTCCGCCGACTCCTCGCCTACCACGAAACCGAGAAAATAGTGTTCTTTGCCGATGGGAATAATGCCCATCGCGGAATGTTCCACGTCCATCGCCGGCTCGGCTATCGTCATCTCCACCGTCACGCGGTTGTTTTGGCTTGTCAGTTCCAACACGCCCGCCACACAGAGGTAGCCGACGATCAGCACCGCCACCAAAATCAGCAAGCCGTTTCTCAATTTTTCTTTCATTGTTCAAACCCTCCGTCTAAGTATTGTTCCGGCACGGGAAGCCCCATTGCCTTCAATTCCTGCGCGTAGCCGGGATTTTTTAACCGTTCTTCCGATGCGGCGCGCAGTTTTTCCATATTGGCCGCTTTCTTTCCGGACAGCACCGCATACAACTCATAAATGCCGCCGAGCGCCAACAGACCACCCACCGCAAGCAACAACACCGGCAGTACCTTTTGCATAAAATCCGGCGTTCCGAGCTGTTTCATTCCCCACAAGTGGTTGCCGCGGTACATCAAAAACGCACCGAAAAACATCAGCACAAAGGCCGGCCATTTCGCAACGTCCTTTTTCGCAATGCCCTCGATAGCAATCTCGTGATACCGCGCATCGAAGTATTTTTGACCGCATTTTTTGCAAGTACGAATCGGGCTGCCGTAAAACCGCTGTGCCGGCTCGTAGGAAAAGAATTTGTGCCCGCATTCGGGGCACGCACCGTGAGTTTGCTGCATCAAAACACCCTCTCTTATTTCATCGCGGCAAGCACCGCGTCGAGTTCCTCTTTTTTGGCAAGTCCCACCGAAAACGCGGTGGCGCTCCCCGCCGCCACGCCGCATTTGAGCGCTTCGGCGGGTGATTTTCCGTTTTCTACCGCCGCCAAAAAGCCCGCGAGCAGGGAATCTCCCGCGCCGACGGTGCTTTTGACTTCGCCGCGCGGCGCTTCACACTCGAACACCTCGCCGCGTTCGGTCAAAAACAGTGCGCCCGCCGCCCCGCGGGAAACGAGCACGTTGCGCGCGCCCATCGCCTGCGCTTTTTCGGCAAGCGTTTGCACGTCGCCCTCGCCGCACAACTCAAAAAGCTCCGCCTCGTTGGGCTTCACAAGCCACGGCTTTGCCGCAAGCGCGGCTTTTAAGGGCTCGCCCGCGGTATCTACCACCACGCGTACACCGTTTTTTGCGGCGGCAAGGCGGGCATAACTGTCCGCCGAAAGCCCTTTGGCGAGCGAGCCGGACAGCACAAGCACGTCTTCGCTGTCAAGTTCTTTTACTTTACAGAGCAGTTTTGCGAAATCCGCTTCGGAAACGGTCGGCCCGACGCCGTTGAGCTCGGTTTCTTCCCCATTGGAAGCGATTTTGGTGTTTACCCGTGTTTCACCCGCCACGTGGACGAAGTCGGTTGTAATGGCGTTTTGCTTTACACCATTTTCCAGCATCTCGCCGGTGAATCCGGCAACAAAACCGAGCGCCACCGACAGAACGCCCAACTCTTTGAGCACTCGCGACACGTTGACCCCTTTGCCGCCGAACGAAAACGCCTCCGTTTCGGCGCGGTTGAGTTCGCCCGCCGCAAAAGACGGCAAACTCACAAAATGGTCAATCGCCGGATTCAGCGTAACGGTATAAATCACAGAAAATCCCCTCTTTACGCGTGGAATTCGTAGTCTTTGTCCTCGTCGATGATTTCCAGCATAAGTGCCGCAATCTTCGGGTCGAACTGCGTGCCCGCGCCCTTTTCGATTTCGGCGCGCACGTCCGCTTGCGGGCGCACACCCGAATAGGTGCGCACCGAGGTCATGGCATCGTAGCTGTCCGCCACCGCCACAATCCGCGCGGCAAGCGGAATATCCTCGCCTTTTAAGCCGTCGGGATACCCCGTGCCGTCGTACCGTTCGTGGTGCGACCGCGCGGCGATGGCAATCGACGGAATGGACATAAGCCGCCCCAAAATCTGGTCGCCGTAAATCGTATGGTTGCGAATTGTCTGGAATTCCTCGTTCGTCAGCCGTGTCGGCTTGTTGAGAATCTCGTTCGGGATACCGATTTTGCCGATATCGTGGAGCAGCGCGGTGTAATAGAGGTCTTTTTGCTGTTCGTTCGAGATACCCATTTTCTTCGCGAGCATCCGCGTATAGTCGGCAACGCGCTCGGAATGGCCGTTCGTGTACGGGTCTTTCGCGTCAACCGTTCCGGCGAGCGCCCAACACATTTCGAGCACCGCGCGCTCGTAGACTTTCACCTTTTTTTCAAGCGCTTCCACCTGGGCTTGCAGTTCTTCGTTTTTCCGTGTCAACTCCTCGTTTGTCACGACGTTTTCCCCTTTCGTTTTAACGTGCGCAAATACGCTTTTTGTTCGTCGGTAATGCGGTAACTCTCCACCGCTTTTTGAATGGACTTATTATGGGTCCAGTCGTCCAATTTGCCCGCCGTCAACAGTAGGATCGTCGCGTCCCATTGTTTGGCGAGCGCGGTCGCGACGTACCACGCGACCATCATTTTAACGTAGTACTCGTCAAACCGCAGCGCGGCGGCTTTTTCGAGAAAGGTCGGGTCAAAATCCTCGTCCAAAAAATGGCTCATCGCCATCTCGATACCGAACCGCACGGTATACACTTTGTCCGAAGCCATCCAGCGGTCGATGTCCGCTTTGAGTTCCGTGCGGTGCTTCCGAAACACTTTCGGCGACAACGAATCGCAGGTCGCCCAGTTATCCACAAACGGCAAAAACGCATCCACCGCGCGCACCGTTTCAGCATAGTCCTTGCCCTCGCACAACAGAAATCCGTGGAGGTTGTTTTCCTCATAATACCGATGCGGAAGCGCCGCCAAAAACGCGCCGTTGTCCCCCGCTTTATGTAATTCTTTCGCAAACTGCCGCAAAAGCGGGGTGCGCACGCCGATAATCCGTGCAGGATCGACCGTCGGCATCAGTTTCGCCTGAAACGCGGCGTAGCCGTCGTCTTTCATCGAAAAGAGCCGCGCTTCGATTTCTTTTCCCGTCATTGCGCGCTCTCCTCTTTCGCCGGCTCTTTTTTGCGAAACACTTTCAAAAGATAGAACGTACCGACCGCAAACGCCGCGCCGAGCGCCGCCCCGAACAACACGTCGGTCGGGAAATGCATAAAGAGATACAGCCGCGAAAACCCGATAACCGCCGCCACGACAAACAAGCCGATGCCCCACTTCTTAAAGTGCAGGAAAATCGAGGTGGCCGCCGCGAATGCCCATGCCGTGTGGGTGGACGGGCAGGAATAACTCGTTTTGCGCGCGACAAGCAGTTCAACCGTTTGGTCTATGACACACGGGCGCTCGCGCGCGATGAGGTCTTTCAGCACGTACTGCCCGCCGAGGAACACGAGCGCATAGGAAACAAGAACCGCGATGCCGCATTTGCGGGTTTTCTTAAAGAACAGCATCACCGCCCCGACAATCGCCCACAGTTGGCCGTAGTCACCCACAAGCCACGTCAGCGCCAACACAAATTTGTCCAAAAACTCACACCGGAGATTTTGGATGGCATAGAGAATATCAAAATCCATACGTTTCGCCTCACACGTCAATCATATTGGAATACACGCTGTTTTCCGGGCCGCCGTTCGGGATGAACGTCGCGCCCACCGTTTTCTTATAAAACTCCGCGGCATCCGTCACCCAGCCGATGATCGCGTAGGCATAGCCGTACTCGCGCATGGCGTTGAGCGTGCGCAACAAAAGCGCCGTGCCCACGTTTCCGCCGCGGCGGGACTTATCCACGCCAATCGGGCCGAAGAAACTTTTTGCGGACGAATCGAAGCAGGAAAACCCGATGATGTTGCCGTCTTCCACCGCAATAAAGCACTTCGGCACGTCCTGCACAATCGCCTGCTCCGCTTCGTTCACCCAGTTTTCGGAAAAATGCTCGCGGATAAAGCCGAGAATTTTCGTCTTGTCCGCGGGAAACGCGCGTTTAATCTTGACGTTCCCCACGTCCGGCATTTTCGGCAGGTTGTATAAACTCACAATCATATCGCCACCCGGCAACATCGCATTCACTCCTTTTCTTCTGCAAGCGCGGCGAGCGCATCGCCCGCCACGCGGTAGACTGTCCAATCGTTCATCGGCTCTGCCCCGAGCGACAGATAAAAGTCGATGCTCGGTTTGTTCCAGTCGAGGCACCACCATTCGAGCCGCCCGCAACCGCGCTCTTTCGCAATCGCGGCAAGCCGTTTAATGAGCGCTTTGCCGAAGCCGCGCCCGCGGTATTCCGGCTTTACGTACAAATCTTCAAGATAAATTCCGGCGCGGCCGAGAAACGTGGAAAAATTATGGAAAAACAGCGCAAATCCGACTTCCGCGCCGTCTTCCACGGCGAAAATCACTTCCGCTTTCTGCTTGTCGAAAATCCACTCGCAAAGCAGCGCTTCGGTCGCCACGACTTCGTTTTCCATTTTCTCATACGCGGCGAGTTCTTTAATGAATGCAAGGATTTTTCCCGCATCCTCGCGCGTTGCAAACCGAATGTCCATAGCGTACTCCTTTATTCTATCGGCAGTCGTTTTGTTTCAATCATAATGGTTTTCTCATTCTAAAACGCTTTTTCGTGAACGTCATCCCATTGCCGCTGTTCGCACCAGTAGACCTTGCGCTCGGTCACGTCGTACACCATCGACACCACGGTGGGACACACCGTTTGGGACACCGCTTGAAGAATTGCAAAGCAGTCGGCAACGTCAAAATCATCCGCCGCGTTTTTAAGCATCTCGGTCGCGGTTTGATAGCGGTCCCATCCCATCCACGGGTGCGTTTCCGCGTCCATTTTGAACGGCGAAAAATTCGTCAGCACTTGATACGTCGGCTTTTCGTAATACTTTGTCCCCTGCCCGGGAACGACGTGCAGCACGTTGCCGTTTCGGTCGGATAGCGCCGCCATAAACGTAACGCCCGGAACACTGCTTATCGGTTTTGTTTCGGCGATTTCTCGTATCTGCGAAAACGTCTTTTTCTGTGTCAGCAGGTCGATATCGAGCAAAATCACGTTTTCGCCTGCGCCGGTGGGGTTGCTTCGCTCGTCGAACGGCCAGCAGGTAGGCATTCCCACAAAATCGCCGCGACTGTTCGCGCCGAACAGCGGCATCCACCCCTCGGTCTCATCAAACACCTCGATAAACACGCCGCTGTTCGTCACCGTTACGCGGTGCTGCATATCCAAAATATCCAAATTCCACCCGACAATCGTTTTTCGGCGGTTGGAAACAATACTCGTACACATCAAATCAGCCCTCTAACGAATCCAAAAATTCCTTCACAAGCGCGCCGCATTCTTCCGGCTTTTGCTCGTAAATCATATGGTCGCCCGCAAGATACTTAAGCTCGCAGTTGCCCATTTTTTCGATATACGGCAGTAATACGTCATTGCGCAGTTGCTCGCTTTGGTCGAGGACTTTTTGCACCGATTCATCGTTCGGATCGGTCGGGCGCGGTTTCATTTTCAGGTGGTTTAGTTCAATTTGACGGTTGATCCACTTGTTATTTTCCACGACCTCTTCCTTTGTGTGTGCGCCCCAACTTGCACAGATATAGCGCTTCGGAATATCGGTCTTCGTTAGGCCGTTAAACGCATCCTGCGCGTTTTGGGCGAGCAGCTCGCTTTCGGAAACGGCGGCGATCGAATCCATTTCCATAACGGTCAGCGCATCGCCGAGTTCCTGCTCCTCCTCGGAATAGTTGTCCGGCAGATGATAGTAGTAATTCCTAAGCACCAAACGGCTAAACCCGAGTTTTGCAAGCGTGGCGAGCGCCTTGTCGCCAAGCGACACCTTGCCGTCCACCTCTTCGTCGCTAAACGCATCCGCCGACAACTCGCTTCCGTCGATAAACACAATGCCCTCGATTTCGTCGGGATAGTGGCACGCCCAGTAGTTGGCGTAAGCGCCGCCGATCGAGTGCGGCATCAGCACGTACGGGCCTTCGATGCCCGCGTTTTTAAGCGCTTTGCGGTAGTCCTCGACAATGGTTTCGAGTGTCATATCGCGGTTTGTGTCGCCGCTGAAGCCGTAACCGGCACGGTCCACAAACACCACGCGGTTGTCATCCTCAAAACAAGCCGTCATCTGCCGTGCGGCAACGGAATAATCCGCCGAGCCGAGTCCCGCAATCCCCACCACCGTGTGCTTGCCGTGTTCGTTGCCGAACACCGCCACGTTGAGCGAGTAATCGCCCACCGAAACGGGGTTATAGTAGCCGGCGGCTTTCAGTTTTTTTATTTCCTGAGCGGTTTTAACGCGGTGAAACACAAACAGTCCCAACGTAAACAACACCACCGCGCAAAGGAGTGCGAGCAGGATGATAAGCAGAATTTTCCAAACTTTTTTCAGCTTTTTCGGCTGTTTTGTTTCTTCCTGCTTTTGTTTGGTTTCTTCTTGTTTCATCTTTCCTTGTCCCCCTTAAAAGAACAACTTGTCCTCGTTTTGCAAAAACCGAGCATCAAGAAGTTCTTTGTCGCGCGCGGTCAGTTCTTCTGAAAACACCTCGTCCGCGTGTTCGAGAGCAAACGAAAAACTCTCGAAATTGCCGGGCGGGTCAAGCACGTCCGCCCCCACCGACAACGCATACCGCATCGCGGCAACGATGAGTTCCCCGTCTTCGGGAGAAAACGGCTTGCACCACGATTTCGGATACCGCGAAGAAAAGCGCTCCTCGCGGCTGTCCCACGCGCGGTCAATCATAAATTTCATCCCGAGCAGGCCGATGCCTTGCTCTTTGGCAACCTTTGCGAGCCGCGAGCCCATGCCGGTTTTCATATGTAAGAGCCAATTTATGGGAAACAGCACCGTCTCGAACGGATAGCGGCGGAGCATTTCGAGCGCCGCATCCTCGTTATGCGCCGTAAAGCCGATATGACGGGCAATGCCGGCGCGTTTCATCTCGTCGAGCAGTTCCATCACGCCGCCTTTGGCGAACGCTTGCTCCACGTCGTCCATACCGTTGATGGCGTGGAGTTGATACGTATCGAAATAGTCGGTTTTCAGGAGCTTGCGGCTGGTTTTCATCTCTTCTTCGGCGCTTTTGCGGTCGCGGCAGAGGGTTTTGCACGCGAGATACACGTCGTTTCGGTGTCCCTCGAGCGAACGCCCTAACTGTTCCTCGGCGTTGCCGTAAGAGGGCGCAACGTCAAAGTAGTTGACACCGCGTTCCAGCGCATACGCGACAAAGCGGTCGGAAGCGGCTTGGTCCACGTCTTTGCACACAATCGTGTCAATCTCTCCGGCAGACACAAT
>JAKSPN010000012.1 GCA_024404755.1 Clostridia bacterium
CGTCGGCTGCGCGGGCTTTACGTTTTTGAACGCGCGTTCCCACTCTTGGTTGGCTTTTTCGCGCTGTTTCGCCGCAATTCGTTCGTATTTTTCAATCAGCGCGGCCTCTTTTTGTTTGGCTTTTTTCGCCGCTTCAATAGCTTTTTCCATTTTGCGCTGATTGCGTTTTGTGGGTTTCAGATGTTTCGGATACGTCCGCATGGAATCACCTTTTTTCGTCTTTTGATTTATGCCGCAAGGGCGTTCTTTAAGTTTTTGAGTTCGTTTTGGGCGACGGTTTTGTCGCAGGTATCGTCAAATCCGCTTGCGGAAAGATACCGGTAACTGAACAGCACAAACCCGCCGACACCGTTTTGTTTGCGTAGGGTGTTGACTTGGCGGGCGAGCACGTTGCTGTGGGTCGCCCACTCGGTTTTGCCGCTGCCTGCCCACGTGTCTTCGCGCAGTCCCGCTTTGTAGACGGCGAGACCTGCGTAGAGTTTGACGCCGCTTGCACGCGGCAGGGTGGCCCAACGCGCCGCCGTTTCGGCAAAGGGCGCGGCGCTGTTTTCAAAGCCGTAGTACAGTTGGGGACAGAGATAGTCCACGCAACCGGGGGTTTTGAGCCACGTTTCCACGTCGGCATACAAGCTGTTGCGGTCGGTTTCGATGTTGCCGGCGGGAGAGATGCCGAACGCCGCGTTCGGCTTTTTCTCGTGGGTGAGTGCGCAGGCGCGTTTCACGAAATCGGTGACCTGCGCCCGCCGCCAAGCGCCCAAACTGCCTTTACTGCTGTTGTAGCCGATGTCAAAATTTTGCACCGTGGCGGGTACGCCGGAGGGGTAAAAATAATCGTCGAAATGGATGCCGTCCACGTCGTAATTTTCGAGGATTTCCGCGATGCCGTCGAGCAGGGTTTGCTTGACCGCTTCCGAGGCGGGGTTGTAATACGTTTTGCCGCCGAAGGTGAACGTATCGGCGCAGACGGCGTTTTTGCCGTCGCCCACGCGGTAGGGGTTGAGCCACGCGTGCAGCGCCATACCGCGGGTGTGGGCGGCTTCGGTGGCGTAAGTCAGCGGGTCGAAGCCTTGACTGACAAGCGCTTTAACGGCGGCGACCTGCGGGAACAATTTGGAGTTATAATATGCGTCGGAATAGGCGCGCACGTGGAAAAACACGGCGTTTGCGCCATACGACTTACAGGTATCCAGCGCCGTGTCTATCGCGGTTTTGGTGGCGGCGGGGGTGGATTTGAGCAACCCCGCCACTTCGTAGTAGGCGAGCCATACGCCGCGCAGTTCGCCGTTTGGCAGGGGATACGCGGCGGGTTTGACGGTGGTTTTCGGGATAAAGGACGTGGGGTCGTAGCCCGCAAGCCGCTTGCGTAACCACAACACGTCTTTCATCGTGACCTTGCCGTCGCCGTCGGCATCCGCGTTTTGGGCGGAAAGTTCCGTCGGCACGTCCGCCAAATATTTGCGCAACGCAAGCACGTCTTTCATATTCACAAGTCCGTCGCCGTTGGCATCTCCCGCAAGGGTGGCGGCGGCGCAGACGGCGGCACAGGACACAATCAGCGCAACGACGCTCGCAATCGCCAGTAGTTGTTTCATTGTGCCGTCACCTCGCTTTATTGCAGTCAGCGGTATTCCTCCTTATTGTAATACGGCAACGGGTTTCCCGTCAACCGATTTTCCGTATTTTTTCGGTACTTTTTTATTGGAAAGTGTTAGAAATGCTAAAAAGCCAGATATAACAGCACCAAAATCAGCGTGGGTGACCCGCCGTTTTTGGCTAAAAAGACGGTGAGCGCCAGCAAAAACAGTTGCTCGCGGTCAAGCCGTTTTTTCGGATTTTGGGGTAGGTTTTGGTTTGCTGGGGGTAGATTATGGTTTGAATAAATCGGCGGCACGGGAGGGGGCTTGTGTGCCCGCACCGTCGCGGCGCGATGCTCGGAGAACGGCGGCGCGTTGCCCGTTTGCGCATAGCGGTGGGAGAGTTGTTCCATCCGCTGTACCCGCCGTTCCGCTTCTCGCTGCATCTCCCAAATCGAGGATTCCATACGGCACCCCCTCACGACCGCAACAGCGGTAACAGGCGGGACAGTTCCACAAGTTTAATCGCCTCGTCCAATTTCTTTTCGCGTTCGCCGTGAACGTAGGGGCGCAGCGCTTTGAGAAGCGCCGCATCGTCGGGCGTGCCGGCTGGAAGCGGGGGCGGCGGCGTGGGCGGGGTTTGTGTCGGCGACGTGTCGCCGCCGGTCAGCGACGACATCATCGCCTGCACTTTCGCCACCGCCGCGGGGTCGGACAAAAGCCGGTCTAATTTTTCGTTAAAGTCATCCATCGGCGCCACCCTTTTTGTCCCACGCCCGCAAAAGTTCCTGCAATTCCGGACGGGCGAGCAGGGCGTTTTTGGCGGCTTCGTCGGACAAAAGCGCCTCTAATTTGGCGGCGTTTTGCGGCGAAAGCGCGCTGGTGAGCGATGCCACGTCGTTTTTTTGTAACGCGGCGGTCAGTTCGGCGGGGCTTTTTCCGAGTTTGGCGGCGGCTTCGCGTAAAAGCGCCTGCTTTTGGTTGTCGTTTAACGGCGGTGTGTTCATAAAACCTCTTCCTTTCTGTAAAAAAGTGTGGTATACTGTTCTACGTATGAATGTATGAGAGGGGAGTGACCGTTATGCAAATCGTGGTGGTGTCGGACGTTCACGGAAACGACTACGCGCTGTGGCAGGTGTTGGAAGCGGAGAGCGCACAACACGTGTTTTGTCTCGGCGACGGAGTGCGAGAATACGAAACCGTGGCCGACAGCAACCTCGACCGCATTTTCCACATTGTTGCGGGCAACTGCGACTGGGCGGGCGGCTATCCGACGGTGGGAATCGAGTCGCTCGGCGGCAAGCGGATCGTGTTTATGCACGGCCACACCAAGCACGTGAAGCAAACGCTCGAACCGGCGCTGGCGCTGGCCAGAGAAATGGAAGCGGACGTGTTGCTGTTCGGTCACACCCATTGTTTCCACGCGCAAAAAGACGGGGCGGTGCTCGCCTGCAACCCCGGCTCTCTCGGGTTTAACGGCACCTACGCGGTGCTTTCGTGGAATGACGACGGCGGGGACGTGACCGTCGAGAAAAAGGGGGTATAACGGTGTCGATACCGCTTTTGTGGGTGGACGAAACGCCGTCTACCAACGCGTATGTAAAAGAAAAATTTTTGTCCGGCGAGTGGGAATCGCCCGCGGCGGTCGCGGCGCACCGCCAAACCGCGGGGCGCGGTCGGCTCGGACGGACGTGGGAGAGCGAAGACGGGCAGGCGCTCGCGCTGTCGGTGCTTGTGCCGCGTGCGCTTCCCGCGGCGGTAACGCTTGCCGTGGGGCTCGCCGTTTCGGATGCCGTTGCGGCGATATGCGGGGCAAAAACCGCTATCAAGTGGCCTAATGATATTCTATGCAACCACCGCAAAATCGGTGGCATTTTGTGCGAGGGAATTGTCGGCGAACGGTGCGCGACGGTGCTGGGTATCGGCATAAACGTCGCGCAGTCGGCGGATTTTTTCGCCGCAAAAGGGCTTTCCTACGGCGGGTCGATTTTGTCCGAAACGGGGGTTTCCGTTTCGGTAAAAACGCTTGCCAATGCCGTGTGTGATGCGGTAGAACAGACGCTTCAAACGCTTGAAACAAGCGGTTTTTCCGCGCTGAAACCCGCGTTCGAGAGCCGGTGTATTACACTTAAAAACGCCGTGCGGGTGTTGTCGCCGTCGGGCGAGCCGTTGCTCGATGGTACGGCGTGCGGCGTGGACGACGACGGCAATCTCTTGGTCGCCGACCAAGCGGGCGTAACCCACGCCGTCGGCGCGGGCGAAGTGTCGGTGCGGGGGGTGTACGGCTATGTCTGACCCTATCGGCGTATACGTCCACGTCCCGTTTTGCGCGGGGAAATGCCCCTATTGCGATTTTTATTCGCTCGCGGCGGATGAGCCGACCAAAGAGGCGTATGTCGCGGCGATTTTGCGCGACGTAAAACCCTACGCGGGGTCGGTGGCTGCCGACACGCTCTATTTCGGCGGCGGCACGCCGTCGCTTTTGGGCGCGGAACGCATCGGGCGGCTGACACGGGAACTCAAAGCGGCGTTTTCCGTCCCCGACGACGGCGAAATCACGATGGAAGCCAACCCCGGCGACGATTTGGAAGCGGTGTTTTCCGCGTTTAAGGCGGCGGGCGGCAACCGCGCGAGCATCGGTGTGCAAGCGGCGGATGATACCACGCTTCGTGCGCTCGGGCGGCGGCACACGGTGGCGCAGGCGAAGGGGGCAGTCGCCACCGCGCACGCGTGCGGCATTAAAAACGTGTCGGTGGATTTGATGCTCGGAGTCGAGGGGCAAACGCCCGAAACCGTTAAGACTGCGGTCAAAACGGTGGCTTCGTGGGGCGTTTTTCACGTTTCCTGCTATCTTCTTAAAATCGAGCCGGGAACGCCGTTTGCGACCCGTTCGCTCAACCTGCCGGACGAGGATGCCGCCGCGGATTTGTATCTTGCGGCGGTGCGGGCGCTCAAAGAAGCGGGGTTTGCGCAGTATGAAATCTCCAATTTTGCGCGCCCCGGTTACGAGAGCCGCCACAACTTGAAATATTGGAACGCCGCGGAATATCTCGGCTTCGGGCCGGCGGCACATTCGTATTTTTTAGGCAAGCGCACCTATTTCGGGCGCGATTTGCCGGCGTTTCTTGCCGGTACGTTGTCGTCGCAAGACGAGGAGACGGGAGATACCGCGTTTCCCGCCGGCTCGCGCGAGGAATACGCGCTTTTGCGGCTGCGGCTTGCGGAGGGGCTGACCGAACGGCTCTTTCGCGAAAAATTCGGCGAGACGATTCCCGCTTTGTGGCGCAAAAACGCGGAAAAATTGCCCCGCCGTCTTATTACCGTTGACGAAGATGGGTTGCGGCTTTCGCCGGAGGGCTTTCTCGTTTCCAACGGAATTTTCACGGCAATTTTGTAAATTACGCAAAAACGGTTGTCAAACGGAAAATTATGTGGTATACTAATCTTTACTTGTAAAAGTTTTATTATAAGAAAATTACCAGGCAAGGAGAATTCTCGGTATGAAAAAATTGCTGAAAGACGAAAATCTGCCCCGCTACGGCGGAATCGCCCTCTTTTTCGGGGTGTTTTTCTATGCGGTTTTCGATTTGTGCAAAAAATCGGAACAACTGACCACCGACGGTCAAAAACGCATTTTCCCGATTGTGTTTGCGTTTGTGCTCGCGGCGCTCGCGGCGTTGTGGCTTGCGAAACAACTCGGCTTTATGAAAACCGAGTCGGAGGACGAGGCGTACACCGCTTCCTACTTCCCGGTGTTTACCGGTTTGCTCGCGCTCGTGTGTATGGTGATTTGTTACAGTTTCCTCGGCGTGTGGCCGGTGGGCACCAAGAGCGTGATGCTCGTCGATATGCACCACCAGTACGCACCGCTTCTCGCCCAGATGCGGGATACCATTCTCAACGGTCAAAGTCTTCTCTATAACTTCGACCTCGGTATGGGCGCCAGCTATCTGCCGCTGATCGGTTACTACTGCGCGAGCCCGTTCAACTTCATCCTGCTTCTGTTCCCCGAACGGTTGCTCACCGAGGCAATTTTGGTTATCACGCTCCTCAAAAACGCGCTGACCGCCGGCTTCTTTGCACTTTGCCTGCAATATACCTACAAACAAAAATCCTACGCCATCAGCGCGGTGTCCATCATGTTCTCCATGATGATGTACATGATTGCCTATTCGTGGAATATCATGTGGCTGGACGTGATTATGGTTTTGCCGCTGATCGTGATGGGCTTCGAGCAGATGATGCGCGAAAAGAAATTCCTGCTGTATACGATTTCCCTCGCGTACGCGCTGTTTGTCAACTACTACATCGCCTTTATGGTGTGTGTGTTTATGGTGCTGTACTTCGTGGTGTACCTGCTGCGCGAAAAACACGAAAGCCGCGATGCGGCTGCCGGTTTCCTGCGCTTCGGCGGGTATTCGGTGCTTGCGGCGGCGCTCGCCTCGTTGCTGCTCGTTCCGGTGGCGATGGCGCTCGGCGTAACCTCCGCTTCGGACGGCGGTTTTGCCGCGGCGTGGGGTTCCACCTTCGATTTCTTCGACCTGTTCGGCCGTCATCTGTACGACGTGTCGCCCACCATTCGCTCGGGTAACCTGCCGAACATCTACTGCGGTGTGTTCTCGCTGTTGCTGTTGCCGCTGTTTGCCACCACCAAAGCCATTCCGGGTCGCCGCCGTGCCTCGCTCGTCGGTTTGCTCGGCGTGATGGCGGTGAGTTTGTGCGTCAACAATATGGATTTGCTGTGGCACGGACTGCACAGCCCGAACGACCTGCCGTATCGCTTCTCGTTCCTCTACTGCTTCGTGCTGTTGCTGATTGCGTATGAAACGCTGACCCACATCGAAGACATCCAGCCGAAACAGTTTGCGTGGTCGCTCATCGGCATCGCCGCCTACCTTGTGCTGGAAGGCAAGTTCGGCAACGAAGATTACGGGTTCAACTCGTTGTATCTCAGTTTCGGCTTGATTCTCCTGTATGCGCTCGTGTCGTTTATGATTTCCCAAAAGAAACTGCTCAAAGACGCGGGTATGATTTTGTTGCTGCTTATCGTGGTGGCGGAAATGGTCACTGCGACCGACAAAACGCTTGTCAAACTCAACTCCAACGAGTATTTTACCAACCACGCCGACTACGTGGATAACGATACCACCAAAGTGCTGCAAAGCGCGGTGGACCAAATGGAGAGTTTCGGTGATGCCCAAACGGACGACGGCTTCTACCGCGTGGAATTCCTGCCGCGCCGTACCTGCGCCGATACCGCGCTTTACGATTACAACGGCATTACCATTTTCGCATCCAGTAACCCGTATGAGAACACCCGCTTTATGGGCTCGCTCGGCTACGCGGTGAACGGTGTCAACAGTTATCTCTATAAATCGTTCGTGCCGGTGGCGGACAGTCTTTTGGGCATTCGCTACGTGGCGATGAACAGCGAATACCAAGCTCCGCCGCAACTCATTGAGCGCCAGCGGGTGACGGTGGGAAGCGCCACCTACACCATCTACGAAAACCCGGATGCGTTGTCGCTCGGCTATTTCGTGGATCCCGCCGCCAAAGAGTGGGCGTATAACTACTACAACGTGCAGGTGAGCAACAACTCGTTGCTTACCGCGATGACCGGCATTCACCAAGACGTGTACGAATGCCTGCAAGTGGAGGGAAGCGGCTCGGCGACGGTGTCCGGTCTTTCGGGCATCTCGATGTCGGAAGGCACCGCGACCTACACCGTGCCGGTGACCAAATCGGGTCGTCTGTACCTCTACGTGGACTGCCGTGCGGCGAAATCCATTTCCGCCGCCGCCACCTACACCGCCGGTTCGTCCAAGAGCTGGTCGATTACCCCGCACGAGCCCTTTACGGTGGATGCGGGCACGGTGGCACCGGGTGACACGGTCAGCGTGACGCTCACCACCGAGACCAGTTGCGGCGGCAGCATCTACGCGATGATGCTCAACGAGGACGTGTATCAGCAACAACTCGACACGCTTGCCGGAAGCCAGATGGCGGTGGATACCTTCTCGGATACCAAGATTACCGGCCGCATTACCGCGCCGCGCAACGGTGCGGTGATGACCTCGATGGTCTTTGACAAGGGCTGGACGGTGAAGGTGGACGGTCAAAAAGTGGATACCTACACCATCGGCAACAGTATGCTGTCGTTTGACGTGACCGCCGGCACCCACGATATTACGCTGACCTTCTTCCCGACGGGTCTGCTTTACGGTATCGTGCTGTTCGTGCTCGGTGTGCTCGCGCTGGTGTTTATCCTGATGATTAAAAAGCACCCCGAAAAATTGGCGCGTGCCAAGAAAAAACTGCAAAACCTCAAAAAGAAAAAAGTCGTTCCCGTCGCTGTGTCGGAGACCATTCTCCCCACCGAGCCGGAGGCCGCCGCGCCCGCACAGCCGGTGCAGGAAGTGCCTGCCGCGCCGTCGGCGTTGGAACAATACGAACAAAAAATGGGTGAGAAACAATGATTACCATTGTGATGCCGGTCTATAACGAGGGCCCGTATATCTACGATAACGTGTGCACCGTTGACCGACTGATGAAAGAAAACAACATCGACGCGCGGTTTCTGCTTGTGGACGACGGCTCGAAAGACAATTCGTGGGAGTCGCTCTGCCGCCTGAATGCGGATTTGAACAACGTGGAAATCCTGCGCCTTTCCCGCAACTTCGGCAAAGAGGCGGCGCTTTGTGCCGCGCTCGAAAATGCCGACGACGATGCCGTCGTCGTGATGGATGCGGATTTACAGCATCCGCCGGAGTGCATCCCCGAAATGGTGCGTTTGTGGAAAGAAGAGGGCTACGACGTGGTGGAAGGTGTCAAAACCTCCCGCGGGAAAGAGTCGCTCGCCAACAAACTGTCCGCAAAAATGTTCTATCGCGCGTTTCGGAAGACGACCGGTCTCGAACTCGATGCCGCTTCGGATTTCAAACTGATGAACCGCGCCGCGCTTAATGCGTGGAAAAAACTCCCCGAGCGCAACACCTTTTTCCGCGGGTTGTCCGCGTGGGTGGGCTTCAAACGCTGTCAACTGCCGTTTGAGGTCGCGCCGCGTGCCGGCGGCGAAACCAAATGGACGTTCGGCAAACTGATTAAACTCGCCACCGACTCGATTACCGCCTATTCCAACGCGCCGCTTCACGTGATTTTGTGGCTCGGCGTGCTGATGGGGGCGGCGGCGGTGGTGCTCGCCATCGAAACCCTCGTGCAGTACTTTATGGGCGCCGCGCCCGGTTTCTCGACCGTTATTTTACTGCAACTGTTTATCGGCGCGTGCATTATGATTAGTTTAAGCATCCTCGGATTGTACGTGGCGCGTATTTACGACGAGGTCAAGGGTCGCCCGCGCTACCTCATTTGCGACCGCAGAGAGGACGACAAGCATTGAGCCGGCTTTGGAAATGCGCGGCGCTGTTCGCGTGCGCGGCGCTGTGTCTTTCGACGTGCGGATGCGCTTTTGCGCCGCCGACCGAATCCTCTTCACCCGACACCACCGCGACCGCCGCGACAACCACCGCGAAACCGGTGACTACCACGACGGTGTCGCCGACAAAGGCCGCCGCAACCGCCGTTCCCGCGCTCGGGTGGGATAAAAGCGATTCGCTGTCGCCCTATGCGGCGAAAACCCGCGTCAATCGGGCGCTTTCGCCGCTTCTTTACGAGGGGTTGACCCGCGTAAACGCCGACTATTCCGCCTCGCTTTGCCTCGCGGAGAAAATCGTTAAAAAAGACAAAACCCATTTGACCGTTACGCTCAAAAAAGGGCTGAAATTTTCCGAAAAATCGGCGCTGAAAGCCGCGGACGTAGCAAATTCGTTCCGCTTGGCGGCGGGGTCGGAGACGTATGCCGACTTGGTGGCGGACGTGGCGAGCGTGAAAGCGACGGACGACCGCACGCTGACCGTGACCCTCACGAGTGCCGTGCCGTTTTACGAGGCGGCGCTCAGTTTTCCGGTTGTAAAAACGGTCAAATCCCGCACGGTGGGCACCGGCGCGTATCGGCTCAACACCAAAAAGACGGCGCTGGAACAAAACCCGTATTCCGAAACCGCCGCGCAGATTGAAACGTTCGTGCTGCAAAACGTCAGCCGCCGCGAGGAGATGCAATTCGCCCTCGAAACCGGCACGATTTGCGCCTATTTCGACGATTTGGCCACCGGAACGGTGCCGCGGGCGGTGACCGACGTTACGCTGACTCCGGTGACGGTTCCGTATCTTGTGTATCTCGGTTTTAACGCCAATCGCGCGCCGTGGTCGAGCGCCTCGATTCGCCGATCGGTGTGCGATGCGGTCAGCCGCACGGACGTGACGGCGGTGGGCTTTTCCGGCTACGCCGTGCCGACGGCAACGCCCTTTTGCTCCGCGTATGCGGCGGTGAAAGACGTGGCGGGTGCGCGGCTTTCCCAAAACGTGGCCGCCGCGGTGGCGACGTGGAAGAAAAACGGCTATAACGTCACCGAAAACGGCAAAGTTAAAAATCGCTTGTCGGCGGAACTGATTTGTGTCAAAAGCAACGCAATGCACAACGCCGCCGCGAACGAAATCGCCGAGGAATTAAAGACCGCGGGTATGCAGGTGAGCGTGAAAGCGCTTTCCGAAAGCGATTACAAAAGCCGCCTCGCAAGCGGAAATTACGATTGGTATCTCGGCGAGGTGCGCTTGCCAAATACCTTGTCGCTCGACGCGGTGTTGACCGGCGCGGGCGGCGCGTCCTACGGAGTGTCTTCCGGCGGAAAAACGCTGTGGGCGCAGTATAAAAACGGGGAATTGACCGCCGCAAAATTCACGGAGGCATTCCAAAAAGAAGCGCCGTTTTTGCCCTTGTGCTACGGCCAGGGCGTTCTGCTTTCCTCCAAACGGCTGACCGAGGTCGGCAAAGGAGTCGGCGGGTTTGACGGCGCGGAACAATGGATTTTCACCTGACAGAAAGGGGTAAATGATATGATTACTTTGGAAAACCATTTGGGCACAATCGAAATCTCGCAGGAATACTTTTCCAACCTCATCGGGCACGCGGTTTCCTCGTGCTACGGCGTGGCGGGAATGGTGAAAACCGGCGCGAAGCAGGGCATTCGCTCGCTTCTGTTCCGCCGCACCTATGCGGACGAGGGTATCCAAGTGCGCAGCGAGGGAGAGAGTCTTGTCGTGGACCTGCACATTGCGGTCATCTACGGTATGAACATCTCCGAAATCTCCAAGAGTATCGTCAACAAAGTGCGGTACACGGTGGAGAGCGTGACCGGCCTTTCCGTGAAAAAGGTCAACGTGTTTGTTGACGGAATGAAAACCGAGTAATCGGAGTAGAATACGAGGTGACACCACTTGATAAACGGTAATCTTTTGCGCGACGCGCTGATTTCCGCCGCCAATACGCTGGCCGCGGAAAAACAGGCGGTGGACGCGCTCAACGTCTTCCCCGTGCCGGACGGCGACACGGGCACCAATATGTCGATGACCATCGGCAACGCGGGCAGAGAACTCGCCCGCCTCGGCGATACGACGGTGACCGCCGCCGCGGATACGGCCGCTTCGGCGATGCTGCGCGGTGCGCGCGGCAACTCCGGCGTTATCTTGTCGTTGTTGTTCCGCGGTTTGTCCAAAGGACTTAAAGGCATGGACGAAGCGGACGGCACGGCGCTTGCCGCTGCGCTCGAAATGGGTGTGGATGCGGCGTACAAAGCCGTTATGAAACCCACCGAGGGCACGATTTTGACGGTGGCGCGGGAAGCCGCCGCCGCCGGTAAAGCCGCCGCGCTGGCGGACAACGATGCGCTGTCCGTGTGGACGGTGATTTGCGACGAGGCGGATGCTTCGCTCGCGCGCACGCCCGACCTTCTGCCCCAGCTGAAAAAAGCGGGCGTGGTGGACGCGGGCGGCCGCGGCCTGTGCATCATCCTGCGTGCGATGAAAGACGTGTTCGAGGGCGGCGCTGTCAAAGAGGGCGGCGTTGCGGTTTCCGCCGCGCCGCAAAAAGCGGTTTCCGCCGCCGGCTCGTTTGAGACGGACATCCATTTCGCCTATTGCACCGAATTTATCGTGGCGCGTGAAAACGACAACGACCCGCTGAAACTCCGCGCGTTTTTGGAGTCGGTGGGTGACTGCGTTGTGGTGGTGGACGACGACGATATCATCAAAGTCCACGTACATACGAACGACCCCGGTCGCGTGCTTCACGAAGCCATTGAATACGGTTCGTTTGAGACGGTGAAAGTGGAAAATATGCGCCTGCAACACCAAAACGCCGCGTGGGTCGGCGGGGACGGCGGCGCGGAAATCGCGCCCCCTGCGCCCGCGGAAGCCACCGAGGAATTCGGCTTTGTGGCGGTCGCCGCCGGCGAGGGATTGCAGGGCTTGTTCTCCGACCTCGGCTGCGCCCAAGTGGTGTCCGGCGGACAGACGATGAACCCGTCTACCGAGGATATCTTGCAGGCGATTGAAGCCACGCCCGCCAAAGTGGTGTACGTGCTTCCGAACAACAAAAATATCATTCTCGCGGCGGAGCAGGCGATTCCGCTGGCCTCCCGCGAGGTACACGTGTTGCCCACGCGCTCGGTGCCGCAGGGGATGTCCGCGATGCTGGCGTTTGACCCCACCGCTTCGGTGGAGGAAAACCTCCTGATGATGGGCAAGGCGGCGGACAGCGTGTCGGTCGGTCAACTGACCTTTGCCGCCCGCGACAGCGACTATGAGGGCAAAAACATCAAAGAGGGTCAAATCCTGGCGATGGACAGCGGCAAACTCGCGTTCGTGGAAAACGATTTGATGAAAGCGCTCGGCAAACTCGCGAAATCGCTGATTCAAAAACGCAAATCCGCGGGCGAAGATACCGCGTTCGTCACGCTGATGTACGGCGAAGACGTGACCGAGGAAGAAGCTACCGCCGCTTTGGATATTGTCAAATCCAAAGTCGGCGACGACGTGGAAGTCACGCTTCTTTCGGGCGGTCAGCCGGTGTATTACTACATTCTGTCGGTCGAATAAACAACTATTGAAAGGGCTGCTGCGGTTGCAGCGGCCCTTTTTTCTTACAAAAAGGAGGGGAGAGTATGGCATTGACAATCGATTCGCCCATTCAGTACGTCAAAGGCGTGGGCGAAAAACGCGCGACGTTGTTTCATAAATTGGATATCGTGACCGTGGGCGACCTGCTTTGCCACTATCCCCGCGAGTATGAGGATTGGTCGTCGGCGTGTTCGATTGAGGATGCGCCGGTGGATACGCTTTGCTGTATCCGCGCCCGCGCGGTGACTTCGCCGACCGAACGGCGCATTCGGCGGGGGCTTTCGCTCTTCCAGTTTGCGGCGAGTGACGGCAAAGCCGCGATGCAGGTGACGATTTTCAACAACAAATACGCCGCCGCCAAAATCAAAGCGGGGGACGAGTATCTGTTCTTCGGCAAGGTGGATACCCGCTACTTTAAGCGGGAGATGGCGTCGCCGCAAATCGAGCCGGTGTCGGGCGACATCCACGGAATGCGCCCCATTTACCCGCTGACCGGCGGGCTTACCTCCCGCGCGATTGAAAAAGTGGTCAAAACGGCGCTGGACACACTCGGCGATGCGGCGGGCGAGGAATTTTTGCCCGCCTTTGTGCGCGAACAGTACGGGCTTTGTGACCGGATGACGGCTGTCCGGCTCATCCATTTTCCGCAGTCGCGCGCCGACGTGGAAAAAGCGCGCAAACGGCTGACGTTCGACGAGTTATTACTGTTGCAATTAGGGCTTTCGCGGCTTCGCTCCGGCGGCAAAACGCCGACGGGCGCGGTGGTGAAAGCGGGACTTGCCGAAAAGGCCAAATCGCTCTTTCCGTTTGCGCTCACCGGCGCGCAAAGCCGCGCGGTGGACGACTGCCTTGCGGATATGCAAAGCGGGTTTGCGATGACCCGCTTGCTTCAAGGCGACGTGGGCAGCGGCAAAACGGCGGTTGCCGCCGCGGTGGGGTACGCCGCGGTCAAAAGCGGATTGCAGGTGGCGATGATGGCGCCGACCGAGATTTTGGCGGAGCAACACGCGAAAACGCTTGAAAAAATGTTAGCGCCCGCCGGCGTTTCGGTGGGATTGCTCACCGCCGGACGGACGGCGGCGGAAAAACGCGCCGTTAAAGAGGGGCTGGCCGACGGGTCGCTCTCGTTTGTGGTCGGCACGCAGGCGCTGTTGTCAGACAGCACCGTGTTCTCGAATTTGGGGCTTGTCATCACCGACGAGCAACACCGTTTCGGTGTCGCGCAACGCGCCAAACTCGCCGCAAAAGGCGGCAATCCGCACACGCTCGTTATGTCCGCAACGCCGATTCCGCGGTCGCTGGCGCTTGTGATTTACGGCGACCTCGATATTTCGATTTTGGATGAGTTGCCTGCCGGACGGACGCCCATCCGCACCTATGCCGTCGGCGGCGACAAGCGCGAGCGCGTACTCAATTATATCAAAAAATTCGTCGCCGAGGGGCGGCAGGCGTATATCGTTTGCCCGCTTGTGGGGGACGATGAGGATGAGGAGACGTTCGACCAAACCTCGAAATCCGCTATCGGTACGTATGAAGACCTGAAAGCGGGGGCGCTGTCCGATTGTCGCTTGGGTCTTTTGCACGGGCGGATGAAGCCCGCCGAAAAAGAAGCGGTGATGGCGGCGTTTTCGAAAGGCGACGTCGACGTGCTTGTGTCCACCACGGTCATCGAGGTCGGCGTGGACGTGCCGAACGCGGTGCTGATGGTGGTGGAAAACGCCGACCGTTTCGGGCTTGCGCAACTGCACCAACTGCGCGGGCGTGTCGGGCGCGGCGAATACGCCTCCGACTGCATTCTCATCTCGGATGCCCACGGTGAAGAGGTGAAACGCCGTCTCGGGGTGATGAAAGACACCACCGACGGCTTCAAAATCGCGGACGAGGATTTGAAACTCCGCGGTCCGGGCGACTTTTTCGGCAACCGTCAACACGGCTTGCCGCACTTAAAAATCGCGGCATTGTCCGAAAATATGGCGATGCTCGAGCCGGTACGCGAGGCGGCCGCGGCGCTGTTGCCGCACCTACATGAGCCGGACTACGCGCCGCTTGCGGGTCAGGTGGACCGTCTGTTTGCGACGGTTGGCGAAAACGGTCTCAATTAAAGGAAAATTCGGTTTTTTTGCCGAAATGTTGTTGCAAACCGAAAAACGGTATGGTATACTATTTTTCTGCCTGCAACGGCGGATACTAATTTGGATTATTTATTTTACAGAAAGGGGTGAAGATGCGTGGTATTTTCGAGTCTGTTATTCTTATACGCATTTTTGCCCCTTTGCCTTTTGTGTTACGTGTTGGTGCCGGGCATTCGCGGCAAAAACACGGTGCTTTTGTTGTTCTCGCTGTTCTTCTACGCGTGGGGCGAGCCGAAATATCTGCTGCTGTTGATAGCGATGGTGCTCGCCGACTGGAAGATTGCGCAAAACATCGAAACCAGCAAGCGAACGGGCGAGAAAAAGGGTTGGCTCGTCACCGCCTGTGTCGTCAACTTGGGACTTATCGGTGTTTTCAAGTATCTCAACTTCTTCGACAGCACGTTTATGGGGCTGTTCGGCGCAAAACCGCTTCTTCCGGCAATTGCGCTTCCCATCGGCATTTCGTTCTATACGTTCCAACTGCTCTCCTACGTGGTGGACGTGTACCGCGGCGAAGTGCCGGCGCAAAAGAACGTGTTTACCCTGCTGCTTTACGCGAGTTTGTTCCACCAATGCATCGCCGGCCCGATTGTGCGCTACCGCGACGTGTCGGAAGAACTGCTCTACCGCAAAACCAACCTGCGCGAGATTGGTGAGGGCGTGTCCCGCTTTGCCATCGGTCTTGCGAAAAAGGCGCTTCTTGCCAACGTGTGTGGCGAACTCGCCGATTCGCTGCTTCTCTTAAAAAGCGGCACGCTTTCCGCCGCCGCGATCGAGGCGAGCGACGGCGCGGCGCTTTGGATGAGTATGATTTGCTACACCTTGCAGATTTATCTCGACTTCTCCGCCTATTCGGATATGGCGATCGGTATGGGTCGGATGATCGGACTGCACTATAAAGAAAACTTCAACTACCCCTACACCGCCCGCACGGTCAAAGATTTTTGGCGGCGGTGGCACATTTCACTTTCGTCTTTCTTCCGCGATTACGTCTATATCCCGCTCGGCGGCAGTCGCAAGGGCGGCGCGCGCACGATTTTCAATCTGTTCGTCGTGTGGATGCTGACCGGTTTCTGGCACGGCGCGTCGTGGAACTTTGTGCTGTGGGGCTTGTACTATTTCGTGTTCCTTACCGCGGAACGCCTGTTCCTCGGCAAAGTGTTCGACAAAATCCCGCATTTCATCGGACGGATTTACACCCTGCTTGTGGTGATGTTCGGTTGGGTGCTGTTCCGCTTTAAGGATTTTTCGCTTGTGACGGCGATGTTCCGCGGACTGTTCGGCGTGCCGGACAACTACTGGATTACCGCCGAAACCAAAGCGGCGCTCGGCGGCTATTTCCTGTTCTTTGTGTTCGCAATCGTGGCGACAACGCCGCTGGTGTCGTTTATCGGCAAGGCGCTGAAACGCAAAGGCGAAACGTCCGAAGGTGCCGCGATTGCCTACGGGGTGATTCAGTCCGTCGCGCCGGTGTTTTTGCTCATCTTCTCGACGGCGGCGCTGGTGGGCGACAGCTACAACCCGTTCCTCTATTTCCAATTCTGATTTGATGTTTTGATTTTTTGATTTTTCGACAAGGAGGTGAGACCGATGCCGAAACGCAAACTGAAACGCTATAAAATGCAAAAGCCGGATAAAATCCGCTTGTCCCGTCAGTTGGACGACCAGTTAAGCCGCCGCCAGGAAGAGCTGGCGCGGGAGGAAACGCTTCCGGAAACCGACGAGGCGGGCGCGCGAAAAGAATCGTCGTCCCGCGTGGCGACGTGGAGTTATCCCATTCGCATTGCGGCGTTTTTCCTCATGCTTCTTATTTTCAGCGTGGCGGTGTGGGTCGCGCCTCACCCCACCCATTCCGAGGTGGAAAAGCGGGATTTGGCGAAATTCCCGACGATTACCTTCAAAACCTTTTTCTCCGGCAAGTATTTTGACGACATCAACACCTGGTTTGCCGATACGTTCCCCGGGCGCGAGGGATTTGTGAAATTGGATGCGTGGGCCAACCGCTTTTATCGGATGAGTGACGAAAAACTCTACGGTTCGGTGGAGCAGGGCGACGATATCCCCGACACGCCCACCCGCCCGACGGAGGAACCGACCACTACGGCGGCCCCGACCTCGACCACCACCGGCAAAACCGGCACGACGACCGGCTCGACCACCACCGCCGCGCCGACAACCACCACCAAACCCGCCCCCAAAACCACCCGCGCCGCTGCCGACCACGATTATTGGCACGACGGCGTGCCGGAGAATGCGCCCACCCAAACGCTCGGCGGCGTTCTTGTGCGCGGCGACAGCGCGTTTGAGTATTACAACTTCTCCAAGAGCACCGGCGACGAGTACGTGCGCGTGATTAACAAAGCGGCTTCCCAACTGAAAGGCAAAGCCACCGTGTACGATATCGTTGTGCCGACCAGCATCGACGTGATGCTTCCCGCCTCTGTGCGGAACGGCTTAAACAGTTCCGACCAGAAAAAAGCCACCGACTACCTCTACGGCTCGATGTCGGCGGACGTGGTGACCGTGCCGATTATCGACGTACTGCGCAGCCACAACGACGAGTATCTCTATTTTCACTCCGACCACCATTGGACGGCGCGCGGCGCGTACTATGCCTATGCCGAATTCGCCAAAAAAGCGGGGATGACCCCGCACACGCTCGGCGAGTATTCCGAGTCGGTGTTCGACGGCTTCCAGGGCTCGTTCTTCTCCGAAACCCAAGACGCGAAACTCCGCGTGGATACGGTTATCGCTTATAACCCCATCGGCGGTGGCTCGCTGTATTTCATCGACCGCGACGGCGGGCGGCTCGATTGGCACGTCATTTCCAACGTGTCCGATTGGGCGGCCAGTTCGAAATACAACACCTTTATCGGCGGCGACAACCCGTATACCGAGATTACCTCGGATGCGGTGCACGACGGCTCGTCGGTGGTGGTGGTGAAAGAGTCGTTCGGCAACGCGTTTGTGCCGTTCCTCGTGGACCACTTCGAAAAAGTGTACGTGCTCGACTACCGCTATTACGACACCCAGTCTTTGCAGTCGTTTGTGACCGCAAACGGGGTGAAAAAGGTGATATTTATCAACAATATGTCCGCCACCCGCAACGCGGGACTTGTGGAGGATATGGCTGACCTCGTGGGATGATTTTACGCAACAAAAAAGCGCCTCTGTTCATTTGAACAGAGGCGCTTTTATCTTCTCTTACTTGATGGGTTTTGCAAATTTGCACGCGGCGGGATAGTGTTCGCACACCGCGTATTTCGTGCCCGCATTCGGGCCGCTTTGTGCCACGCGGACGGTCAGTTTTCCGCTGCAAAGCGGGCAGACGTTCGCGGGTTTTTCCGGTTCAACGGGTTGCGGCGCTTCCACCGGCTCGACGGGCTTCGGCGCTTCTACCGGTTTTTCCGGCGCGGCGGGCTGCGGCGCAACCGCGGGTTTAATAAACTTGCAGGTGGGGTAATGCTCGCACACGGCGAACGACTCACCGGCGTGTGCGCCGCCGGCAGTGCGCACCGTCACCTTACCGCCGCAAAGCGGGCAAACGGTGGGGTTTTGTTCGGGAATCGGTTGTCCGGTAATCATCGCCTGTAACGCGGCGGCCTCTTCCGGCGTTTTCGGTGCGGGGAGGTCTTCGTTATTGTCGGCGGCGGCTTTGCGTTTTTTCGCGCGGATAATGAGGAACGTCACCGCCGCAATCAGCAAAAGCAGTACCGCGATGCCGATACAGCCGTACAGCACGTTGCGGCTGGTCAGCGTAAAGGCATAGTCGATAGCGGTAAAGGTGCCGTAGGGGATTTTCCACGAATAGGTCAGCCCGTCGGCAGACACGTTGGTGGCGTTGTGGTAATTGGCTTTGCGGGGAAGGGTCACGCTGTACGTGATTTCCATCGACGAGGTGAACGCGGTAAGGTCGGCGGAGTCGATGCCGGTGGCTTGCGCATCCTCTTTCAAATCATAGACGAAGTGGGCGGTGTAAGTATCTTTCAAGAGTTCCCGCCGCACGCAGAACAGGGCGGAATCGTCGAAATCTTCGTTTAGAAAATTGTTCATCACCACGCCCACGCCGGTTTCTTTGGACAAATCGTCAATCGAGTCGAAGTGGCGGGTCGCCTTAAAGCCGGAATAGCCGTCTTTGGCATATTTTTCGAGTTTGTATCCGCGGCTTTCGAGCGTTTTCCAATTCTGTGAGTTCTCGTCGATGCCGTTTTGGGTGGTTTGACTGCCGGTAGACGTGTTGGCGAGGGTATCCGCAACCAAATAGGTGGCGGAAAAGTCCATACTCCGGTCTTTGCGGATGTTCATGGACATATCGCTTTTAATGCAACCGGAACACAGCACCGCCATACACAATGCGAGCACGGCGGCGAAAAGTTTGCGGTTTTGTTTCATGGAAACAATCCCCTCCTTGTTTGTTCAATATAGCACAACACAAAAAAGATGTCAAGAAAAACGACGGTTTGTATAAATCAAGGTCACACCCGCAGGACGGCTTCATCCGACACTCGCTTGGCGACCGACAGCCGCAGATCGCGCCCGACGGTGATACCCGCTTCGGAAAGGGCGGCGCAAGCCGTATCGAACGCGAGCGAGGGGGTGTTGTTTTTGTCGCTTAAATGCCCCAAAAAGATTTGGGATACGCCGGCGCTCACAAGCGCGGGCAACGCGGCGGCACACGCGGCGTTCGAGAGGTGGCCGCGGTTGCTCAAAATCCGTTCCTGCAAAAACGGGGGATACGGGCCCGCGCGAAGCATCTGCACGTCGTGGTTGGATTCGAGCACCATCACGTCGCACCCGCAAAGAATATCGAATACGGGCTTTAACAATTCGCCCATATCGGTCGCCACCGCAAGCCGCGTTCCGTCGGCGGTTTCCACAGCGTAGCCGGTGCTTTCGGGGGTGTCGTGCGGCGTGGCGAATGCGGTGATTTGCAAATCGCCTACGGCAACGGATTCGCCCGCCGACAGCGCGAAAATCGGCGTTTCGGGAAGCGCTTTTGCCTTGTCCATGCCGAGCAGTGTGCCTTTGGAGCCGTAAACGGGACAACCGAGTTGCTTCGCGAGCACCCGCACGCCGGTAATGTGGTCGGAGTGTTCGTGGGTGACGAAAATGCCCTGAATAGTGGCGGGGTCGATGTCGCGGGCGGTCAGCGCCTCGGTGATGCGCTTGGCGGATACGCCCGCGTCGATGAGAATGCCGCCGCGACCGGAACTTATGTACGTGCAGTTGCCGGAACTGCCGGAAAACAGCGGGCAAAACTGTGCCACAAGCGGCACCTCCTTTCAAGAAAAAAGCGGTCGCCGTTTGTGCGACCGCTTCGCGTGTTGGTTTTGTCAGGCGTGGCGCGCCACCGCATCGGGAATGTCGATACGGCAGATGTCCGCGCCGATAGCGTGGAGTTTTTCCACAAAGTTTTCGTAGCCGCGCTCGATAAAGTGGATATCCTCGATTTCGGTTTGACCGCGGGCGGCGAGGGCGGCGACCATCATCGCGGCACCGGCGCGCAGGTCCAGCGCGCGCACGGGAGCGCCGCTTAAATACGGTACGCCTTGGAACACCGCGATTTTACCGTCCACCGTCGCCTGCACACCCATACGGCGCAGTTCGTCGATGTAGCGGAAGCGGTTGTCCCAGATGTTTTCGGTGATAATGCTCGTGCCGTCACCGAGTGCCAACAGCACAGCCGCCTGCGGCTGCATATCCGTCGGGAAGCCGGGGTGCGGCATCGTTTTGATGTTGCAGGCGTGAATCGGGCCGTTCATTCTAACGCGCACGGCATCGTCCGCCTCGGTGATTTCCGCGCCCATTTCGATGAGTTTTGCGGAGATGGATTCGAGGTGTTTCGGGATGACGTTTTCAATCCACAAATCGCCGCCGGTTGCCACCGCGCACGCCATATACGTGCCCGCTTCGATTTGGTCGGGGATAATGGAATATTCCGCGCCGTGAAGATGTTGCACACCGCAGATTTTAATCACGTCGGTACCCGCGCCGCGCACGTCCGCGCCCATCGAGTTTAGGAAGTTGGCAACGTCCACGACGTGCGGCTCTTTGGCGGCGTTTTCGATAATCGTAATGCCGCGGGCTTTGACCGCCGCAAGCAACACGTTGATGGTTGCGCCGACCGACACCACGTCGAAATAAATCGAGTTGCCGATTAAGCAGTCGGCGGACGCGTCAATCATACCGTTGGTGACCACCGCGGGAACGGTTGCGCCGAGCGCGGTAAAGCCCTTCAAATGCTGGTCAATCGGGCGCACGCCGAAGTTGCAGCCGCCGGGAAGCGCCACGCGCGCTTCGCCGAAACGACCGAGCAGCGCCCCGAGGAAATAATACGACGCACGCATTTGGCGGGCCAAATCGTGAGGCACTTCGTGGGTGCTGACCGAGGTGGGGTCGATGTCCACGGTGGATTTGTCGATGCGGCGAATGCGCGCACCGAGCGCCTCTAAAATGTCCAGCGAAACGAGCGCGTCGGAAATATTCGGAATATTGGAGATGCGGCAGGGTTCATCCGAGAGCAACACCGCCGGCAAAATCGCCAGGCAAGCGTTTTTTGCGCCGCCGATGCGAACGGTACCTTCGAGGCGGTTGCCGCCTTGCACACGGTATTTACTCACGCGATGTCACCTCCCGTAGATTTCGTAGAAAAATGCACATAAATCCATTCTTATTTATTATACCATCATTTTACAGAAAATCAAGCAAAACTTTGGCAAAAACCGAAAAACCGTCCCGCTATATTGTGGCTCGGTGACGGCGGGATATGCTAAATAAGCGAAAAATTTTCGTTTTGCTTGACAGAACGGCAAAAAGGCGGTATGATAGGCAAGGCGCAAAAATCAAACACGCCGCTGTGGTGGAATTGGCAGACACAAGGGACTTAAAATCCCTCGGTAGCAATACCATACCGGTTCGAGCCCGGTCAGCGGCACCAGACCCGCAAACCCTTATGTATCAAGGGTTTGCGGGTTTCTGTTTTTTCGGAGAACGTTTCAAAATGTTTGCAAAATCGGTCATTTTTGGGCAAACATCCCTCCAAACGACCTCCAAAATCCCTCCTTTTTCCGTGAGAGGTGTCCAAAACCGGTCCAAAATAACCGACAAGGTGCACAAAAATTTGAAGCAAAAATTTTTCGTGTGCACAAATGGCCGTCTTTTTTAGCCGTCCGAAAAGACACCGATAATCGCGTTCGCGGAAGCCACTTTCGAGGAGAAATCGAGGTGGGTATAAATGTTGCTTGTGGTGGAGATATTGCTGTGACCGAGCCACTCTTGAATGTCCTTGAGAGGCACGCCGTTTGTGTACAATAACGTGGCACAACTGTGGCGAAGATCGTGGAAGCGGATGGGTCGCATATCGTGCTTTTTGAGAAAGTCCGGAAAGCCCCTCGTGAGGTATCCGGGCTTCATCCTGTCGCCGATTTCGTTCACGTAGACGTACTCGTCGTATTCGTGATGATAATACTTGCCGCAGAGCTTTTGGTTGATTTCCTGCTTCTTTTTCAAGGTGAGCAGCAGTTCCTCAAACGGTTTCATCAGCGGCAGGCTGCGGTTGGACGATTTGGTTTTCGGACTATCCTTTTCCACAATCGTCATTTTGCCGTTTACGTTTGTCTCCGTTACCGTATGCTTGATGGTAATCGTCTTACGGGTGAAGTCGATGTTGCTCCATTTGAGACCGACAATTTCGCCGCGCCGCAGACCGTAGAATGCTGCGAGGATAACGCCGAGTTCCAGCGGTTTGCCTTTGACGAGTTCGCACAGTTGTGCGATTTCATCCGCGTTGTACGGATACGTTTCATACGGCACCTTCTTCGGTTTCTGAACGCGGTCGGCGGGGTTATGGTCGAGCAGTCCCGTCTGAAAGGCGTATTGCAACGCTTTGCGGATATTCGCGTGACGGTGGATCACCGTGTTGGGGCTCACACCGTTGACCTCCAACTCGTAGGTGTAGTAATCTTGGATGTGCTTGGGCGTGAGCTTTTGAAGCGTCAGCTTCGGGTAATGCTCGTCAAAATACGGGATGATCCTTTTGCGGATGGCAAAAGCGTAACCGGAGAAGGTGGTGGCTTCTACGCAAGATTTCATCATCTTAAGCCAGTCCTCCAAAAACGTCGTGAACGGAAGTTCCTCCGGAAGTACCGTTAGTCCGCTTTCTTTCATACGGGTGGCATGCGCCAAATTCCATTCCATTTCCTCGCGCGCTTGGCGTAACATTTCTTCGGCGCGTTTTTTGTTTCCTTTTACGGGGAGATGTGTGCTTTTTGACGGCGTGTGTTTTACGCCGTTCTCATCGGTATAACTCAGCACAATGTGGTAAATACCGTTCTTTTCTCGCAGATGTCCAGCTACCATGTTCAAAACTCCTTTCATATAGCATAATTGGTCATCTGCCGTTGACGGGAACAGTATAGCACGGGTTCCCGCCGACGACAAACCTATGGTGTCCTACGAAACGGATTTTTCGAGGGACGTTAAGTATTCGATGACGTTGATTTTCGGGACAAGGTATTTTCGTCCGATGAAAAAGCTGGGGATTACATTCTCTTTCAAAAGGCGGCGGACAGCCTTGTCGCTGATGTTTCCGAGCATCTCACCGAGTTCTTTCACATTCACGACGTCGGGATAGTTCGTAAACATAATCTTGTATAATTCTCTTGCTTCGGCTTTCGTCATAAAAGCACCTCCTTATCGCGTGTCGCGGTCGTGCCGCTGACGTTCCAAATGCTTGTTGTAAAAATCCATAGCTTTGACAAGCGTGTCCGACATCTGTTTAATAGAAGTGTCCCGATGAAAATACTTTTGGATGGTTTCCGTCGGGATGCGGACATATTCCTTTTGATTGCCTTTGATTTCGGACAAAACGGACAGGATCTCGTCATCGGAAAGACAGCCATCCTCGCTCATGCGGCGCAAACGCTGAGCTTGGGAAAGCGACGGTGTCACCTCGTCGCATTCCATAATGGAGAACAGTTCTTGCTGCTCGTCTTTCTTTAAGTGCGACAGTTCCACCGCCGGAGTCAGGGCAATTTTTCTGTCATCCACCATTTGGAGAATTTCGGGAATCAAGTACGTCAAGCGGATGTAGCGCTGGACGGTGCGACCGCTTTCGGTTTCGCTGATGAGGTCGGCGCTTTCCGACTTCCCGACAACTTGTCGGGAAGTTTCCTTTGTCTTCATCCCTTGGTGGCGCATCGCGTCCATTTTCATCTTGTACGCGAAGGCTTTTTCAGAGGGCGGGACGTGCTCGCGTTGGAGGTTTGAGTCCACCATCATAATGACGGCTTCCTCGTCGGTGAGACCGTCGAAAACAATAACCGGCATCTTTTCGAAACCGAGCGCCCGGCACGCGGCAAAGCGGCGATGGCCGGCAATCAGTTCGTATCCGTCACCGTGCGGATTGTAGCGTGCGACCGCCGGCACGAGGACACCCGATTCTTCGATGCTCTTTTTGAGAGCATCCATCTCGGCATCGTCTTTCACCTTGTACGGGTGATTTTTGAACGGTACAAGTTCGGTAAGGGGGATTTCATCGTAGATGTTAAATCCCGATGTCTTTTGTTTGATTTGATTCATGATAATTTCCTTTCTGCTGTGTTCAGCGTTCCCATGTGTTGTGTGTTTTTGTGAGTGTGTGAGGGTCTGTGGCGGCTCGTTTTTCCTTTTCGGACAAATACGGATCGGTTTGTGTTCGTGCAGCGTATTCGCTTTTTAACAGTTCTCGGATCTTTGGATTGTCTTCGAGAATGTTGTTCGCGATAGTGCGCTTTTTGCGCAAGGCGGTAAGCGCTTCTGTGCATGCCGTGCAATCGTGTTTGAGTTGTTCCTTTTTCGCGGGTTCGGTACAGTATTTTTGTTTGTTGCGGATTTTGTTCCGTGCGGCGGAAATACGGTCGATTTCTCCGTTGACCTTTTCAAGATATTTTTGGATGTCTTGTGCCGTGTCCAAATGTTCATTTGCTACCAAGGTGAGTTCGGCGGTGTAGCGGTCGAGTTTGCGACACGCTTCTCGGCATTCCGGCGATAGCGGTTTTTGGAATTGCTGCGTTTTCGGAAACGGTTCGATGCCGAGCACAATCGCCATACACCGAAAGAGCGACACATACCCGACAACAGTCGGTGCCGTCTTGTAAAACTCGCGACGACGGTAATATTCTTCGGTCGGCGGTTCACGGTAGATGTTGCGCGTGTATGCTCCCATAAACTCGTAATACTGCCGTTGTACTTCGGGGTCCCATTGGTTTTGCAAGAGTTGCTCGCGGATGGCTTCCGGCTCATACGCAGGGCCGAGCCGATAGAGGCGTGTGGGCTTTTTGGAATGGATCGGGCGAATGGTCGGATATTTTCGGTTTACATCGACAGACAGCTCATACCCGAGTTTGCGGAGAACCGCACACAGATCGTTATGGCAACCGGAAAGCGAGATGGCCTTGTCGAGCGCTTCCCGCATCAGGTTGTACCGCGTGGGTTCGCCGTTCTTTTCCGCAAAGTAAATGGAGCGCGGTGTTTTGTGCCGTTGCGGATCTTGTAACACCGTCAGCTTGTATTTCTCGCAGATGCGGTCGGAGGTGTTGCGGAGGTCATAGTAGGTTTTGTATTTGGCTTCGAGCTTTCGTCCGTCCCACATCCCGACCGAGTTGATAACAAAATGGTTGTGGTATGTTCCCGTGTTAAAGTGGGTGGCGACTAATACTTGATAGTTGTCACCCCACACCTGCTTTGCCGTTTCCACACCGATACGGTGACAGTCTTCTGCCGACACCTCGCCGGTCTTAAACGATTGGTAGGCGTGGTAGGCGACGTTGCCGCCGGTTTTGCCGAATCGTTTTTGTACCGCCGCCATCTCTTTGGCGGCGGTTTCTGCTTTACAGTTGATGCCGGTCACGGCATAACTCGTTTCGTTTTCATCGGCGGTTTTGGTTTTGTCAGTAGCGTAAACAAGTACTTGTTCCAAATCCGACAGTTTGGTTTTGTCCGGGTTTTGACAGTAATCCACGACACGAGCCACTCTGTCATGAATGGCCCAAATCTTCGTGACTGCCATCGGCATCCTCCTTTCCGTGATACGCTTTCAAAAGCAACTTGCCGGTTTCTTCCAACTCGTCCGCAATGTGCGCATACGGAGAATCCCATTCGATACTGTCCGAAAGAGCGATGACTTTCTGATAGGCGAGCATCAACTCCTCGCTCGGCGCTTCTTTTACAACGGCGTTGGTGCCGAGCGTGCGGAGATATTCGGACAGATTCATACCGCACTTTTTCGCGTTGCGGCGAATAAGATTCTTCTCGCTTTTGAACAGCCGCACGTTGATTTCTTCTGTTCTTGTTCTCATAGATTTCACTCCTTTCTGATTTTTGGGTAACAAAAAACCGAGCAGTTATCGCTAACCACTCGGTGTGTTTTGTTATTCGGTTTTACCGTGCTCCACGGTCTTTTGGCTTTTTCGCTTTTAATGCTGCCAAGATGTTGTTTACGTTATCCGTTTTCAAGGTATTCGGATACGCTTTCTCAAAATCGACCAGCAACGTTTTGGACGCTTTCTCGTTGTTGCGGATTTCGTCATAGACCGCTTCGTAATTTCTCCGTTCCAAAAGGCCGGTTATGAATGCCTTGCTGTCCTCGGGGATGTTGTCGGCGCTGCCGTACAGCGCTTCGATTGCCGTAAAGATTTGCTCTTTGGTAATCTCGCTGCCGTTTTTCTTGTGTTCGGCTAAAATGCCGACCACATCCGACAAGTCGTTCTTGTACTTTCGACCGGCTTTCAGTTTCATGGCGATAAGATATTCTGCCGTGACGGTACGAACATCTAAAACGCCGTAAAACGATTTGTAGTAAACCGACACTTCGGAAAGCTTCGTCGAATACGAATCCGTCTTTTTGAAATCGTCGTTGAGCCAACCGACGGGGAGAGATAGTCGTTCTCCGACATTGTTGGCGGCATCCCTCATCATAGAGGAAGCGGAGATGACCGCGTCGATATCGGTCGTCATATCGCGAAATCCGTAGTTTTCGATAACCGCTGCGCCGCCGATCAAGATGATTTCCGCCGGCATATTCTTGCCGCCGAGTTTTTTATACTCTTTTCCGAGTTCTTTCAAAATATTGTCCAGGTTTTCTTTGTTAAAAGTTTCAGTTGACATTTCTTACCTCGCTTTCCACGATATTAAATCGCATAAATTCGGGGATTGCATTTTGCATCGCTTCTTGTTTGACTTGGTTGTTGTCGGTTGCGTATGCCATACTTAAAACGCTTGCCGGGAACAAAACGGTTTCCAATTTGGATTTGCGCAGTTCGTTATACCGGTCGCAAAGCGGAATGTCGTTTGCACGGCTCACGTAGTCCACCATCGCGAGCAAATAGAAACTTTCGGGATACCATTTCTTCTCGTAGTATTCGTCAATTTTGTTTTGGCTTAAACTCTCGATTAAAAAGTCAATATCGCCGAGTTCTTTCAAGCGGTGACAGACGTTGCTCTTGAACAGCTCAAAAGCCGGGCGCACTTCAAGACATGGTTCGATCAGTTCTTCCATCGAAACGTGCAATGCGTTTGCCAAGCGGTACACCGTTTCGGCGCTGCACTTCGTCAACTCTGTTTTGCCGGTGCAAATATCCGATAGCGTTGCATACGGCACACGGCTTTGTTTGGACAACCGATACTTGGTCATCTCTTTGCTTTTCAGCAATTCGTTGATGTTCATACGCACCCTCCTCTCAAAAGTATTGTGTTCATCTCTTGACAACATTATAACGGCGCACCGTTATAATGTCAATATCTTTTGAAGAGAATATTTTTGGCATTTCACTCCTTTCAAGTGGGGTTACAGGGGCTTGCCCCTTTCGTGTCTTTGACACGGAGGGATGGTGGCTACACAAATCCCATGCTCGTTATCCTTACGGATATAACAGCCACCGTATAGCCACCGTTTGTTTTTAAGCACCGCGCTCCCGAGTTGGTTTTTGTATCCCTGCCCCTGCCAAGCGGCGTCGCTGCGCTCATTTCATCGCGCAATCATATCGTTCTCGGGTGCGGCTATTCAGTTGTCAGAAATTTACCCCTCTATATACTAGCCGGCGAAAAAGGTCATTTTAGGGAAAAATCCGAAAAGTTTTTTCAGAAAATTTCCCTTGTCCAAATTTATCCCCTCATTTACTAGCCGAAAAAAAGGGCGTTTTTTAGGGTGAAATTTGAAA
>JAKSPN010000013.1 GCA_024404755.1 Clostridia bacterium
GTGAGGCCGAGCATCGCATCGGCGTTTTCGTTTTCGGGGAGGGTTTCGACGCGGCGGAGTTTCGACTGGATTTGGTTGTTGCGCTTTTGCGCCTCGTCGATGGCGTTGCCCGCCTCGTCGATTTTTTTGCGAACTTTGCCGAGAATGCCGCCGAATTTTTCATACTGTTGTTTCACCGCGCCGAGCACGCCCCACACTTCGGAGGCGCGTTTGTTGATGGCGAGGGTGCGGAAGCCCATCGACAACGTGTTGAGGAACGCGGTCAGCGTTGTCGGGCCGCAAATCATCACGCGGTATTTCGTTTGGATGGTTTCGGCAAGACCCGGACGGCGGAGGACTTCGGCGTAAAGCCCTTCGGTGGGCAAAAACAGAATGCCGAAATCGGTGGTTTTGGGGACGGAGATGTACAAATCGGTGATTTTTTTCGCCTGGTCCTTGATGAACGTTTCGAGCGATTTGGCGGCGGCTTCCACCGCGACGGCATCGCCCGCTTCGGCGGCTTCAGCGATGCGCAGGTAGTCTTCTTGCGGGAATTTGGAGTCAATCGGCAGCCACACGAACGAGCCGTCGTCGTCTTTCGAGGGGATCTTGACGGCGTATTCCACCGTTTTGCCGTTGTTTTTCGGGGAGACGTTGCGCTCGAACTGGTCGGCGGTGAGGGTTTGCTCGAGCAGGTTGCCGAGCTGCACTTCGGCGAACGTGCCGCGGGTTTTGACGTTGGACAACACACGGGAGAGCGAGTTGACGTCGCCCGCGAGTTGTTTCATCTCGCCCATGGATTTATAGACGTTTTGCAGTTGCTCGCTGACGGTTTTGAAACTCGCATCCAGCCGTTGGGACAGCGTTTCGGACAGTTTTTCGTCTACCGTGGCGCGCATTTCGTCGAGTTTTTTCTCGTTGCCGGCCTGCAGTTTTTCCACCGATTGGGTAAGCGTTTCGGTCACTTTGTCGGTTTGGGAATTGAGGGTTTTGTGCAACTGCTCTTGCTGGTCGAGCTGCAGTTTAAGCAATTCTTTTTGGTGGGTGTCGAACCCGCGCCCGAGCGTGGCAATCGACTCGCGCATATCGTGGGTTTCGCGGTGGAGGTCGTCGGCGAGCGCACGTTTTTGGGTTTCGAGCGTGTCTTTGAGAGCGGTGTCATCCGCGGGTTTCGACTGGCGCACGAGAAGCACGATCAGCAACACGACACACGCGCACAAAAGCGCCGCGATGACCCAAAGCAGAATAGAATCCATAAAAGCAAAACTCCTTTTCGATGTTTTTTCTTATTTTAGCACATTTTTTCGTGACAAACAAGAGGAAACGTGATATACTGTGGGACGAAAACGGGACAAGGAGGAAGAAAAATGATTCGTCATATCGTGATGTTCAAATTTTTGGAGGAAGCGGACGGCAAAAGCAAGCGCGAAAACGTGCTCGCCACCAAAGCGATGTTGGATGCGCTTCCCGCGAAAATCGACCTGATTCAACATTCCGAAACTTACGTCGGGGCGGACGGCTCTGCCGCCGGCAACGCGGATTTGCTGCTGATTAGCGATTTCGAGAATTTCGACGACCTCAACGCGTATATCGTGCATCCCGACCACAAAGCGGTCGGCGCGTTTATGAAACCGCTGCGCGAGTCGCGGGCGTGTGTGGATATCGAAATCTGACAACCGAAAAAAGGGTACAAAAAAGACGAGCGAAAAGGAACCGCTCGTCTTTTTTGCCTCTGTCAGAGAATATTCAGAAAAGAAGATGTCGAATTTAGGCGCTTACATCGAAAGACGTTCGCG
Organism: Clostridia bacterium; assembly: GCA_024404755.1. Classification (GTDB taxonomy): domain Bacteria; phylum Bacillota; class Clostridia; order Oscillospirales; family Acutalibacteraceae; genus RGIG426. Next base: position 1,776 of record JAKSPN010000013.1, read on the forward strand.
CAGTTTGCGATTTTCCTCGCGCAGGCGCTCGATTTCGCGGCGGGTGGAATCGCTTTCCATCCGGGCGCGGGCGTTATCGTCGAGGTAACCCTTCATCTGGGAACGGAGGTTGTCCGCCGCGGCCTCGGCTTTGCGGACGGCATCGGCGTTGTTGAGCGCCACCAGCACCGCCGCCATCGCGGTGGAGATGCGGGGGTCTTGCATAATCTCGCGCATTTCTTTGTCCACCTGCATACCGAGTTCGGTCATATAACTGACGGGCTCGTCCGAAACGATGGAGTATTCGGTGCCCACAATGTTCAATTTAATCTTGTTGGTAGTCATACGGCTTTTTCTCCTTTTATGTTCAAATTATTTTCGTTGAGGAAGGCGGTAATCGTTCCGCCCGAGAGCCGCGCCGCACTCCGCAATCGCAGGTAGAGGGCGTGGTCCGCGCGGTCGAGTTCGGCGGCGGAGGCGATGCCATTGGGGAAGAGGGCTTTGACCTCGTTCACCAGCGCCGTTTGCGCGGTGGAGCTTTGGACGTTGCGGGGGCGGCCGCCGGCGGTGCGTTCATAGGTGAAGCCGCCGAGGGCGAAAAACGCGTCCAACTCGTTTTCCATACCGCAGAGTTTGCGGAGTTGTGCGCCACGTTCCGCCAGTTTTTTCTGGCCGGTGTTTAAGCGGGAGATGACTCCGTTCGGGTAGACCGCCCGCAATCGTTCGAAGTAGCGGTCGAGCTTCTTTTGGAGTCCGTCGTCAAACGCGGGTGTCGGCGTTTCGACTGCCGCGGTCGGGACGGGAGCCGCCGGCTGCGGGGTCGGGGCTGTCGGGACGGGGACGCCGTCTTTTCGTTTAACGGGGACGGCGGGCCGCACGCCGGAAGCCGGACGAGTGGGGGTAGTTTGTCGCTCGCGCACGGTGCTTCCGATGGTGGAAGCGGGGCGATAGGGGGCAGGTTTTCGTCCGCGATCGGGAGAGCCGGTACCGCGGAGCCATTTGTCGAGAACGCCCATAGGCGGAACCTTCTCCTTTCGCAAGATTTAGCGGAAACGTGTTCCTCGTAAATACTGTATATAGTATAACACATCGTTTTCCAAAAATCTACCCCCAAATGACAAAAAGTTTGATTTTTTTGCAAATTTTTTTCGATTTTTTGCCGAAAAAGGGCAAAAACAATTCGTGCTGGACTTTTTCGCTTCTTTATGGTATACTATACAGAAGTTTTAAGAGGAAACATTCCCGAGAACGGAAGTTTTTGAAACGCGGGGCAGATTTTGGTTTGCTTTTGCGGGAGGTTTTGTATGGTTTCGGTTTCGATTGTAACCTATAACAGCGCGGACGTAATCGGGCGCCTGCTCTCCGGTCTTTTTGAGAAAACGGTGGGGACGGACGTGGCGGTGTTCGTGGTGGATAACGGCTCGACCGACGGTACGGCGACACTCGTTCGCGAGCAGTTCCCGCAGGTGACGGTGATTGAGCAGGACAACCGCGGTTTCGGCGGCGGTCACAACGCGGTGCTTTCGCACCTTTCGTCCGATTATCACGCGATTATCAACCCGGATATCACCTTTTCGGAGGACGTGTTGTCGAAACTCGCCGCCTATATGGACGAGCATCCCGACGTGGCGATTACCTGCCCGCTGATTAAAAACGAGGACGGAACGGTGCAGGACGTACCGCGCCGCAACCCGAATTTTCGGTATATTCTGTCCGGCAAACTGCAAAAGTACAGCCGCTATTTCCGCAAAAAGCGGGTGGAATACACGATGAGCGATGCGGACGTGTCCGCGCCGATTGACGTGGAGTTTTGCACCGGATGTTTTATGTTTATCCGCACCGACGTGTTCAAAGCGCTCGGCGGATTTGACGAGCAATTTTTCCTCTATTGCGAGGATGCGGATTTGACCCGCCGCGCCCGCAAGCTCGGGAAAGCCACTTGTATGCCGCAGGCGGTCGCGGTGCACGCGTGGGAGCGCGGCAGTTACCGCAACCCGAAACTGTTTCGGATGCACCTGCATTCGCTGCGGCTGTATTTTCGCAAGTGGCGAAAGGAGAAAGACGTATGAAACTGTCGGTAGCGCTTGCCGCCTATAACGGCGAGGCATATATAGAAGAACAACTGAACTCGATTTTGCAAAACCTCGGCGAGGGGGACGAACTTATCGTGTCGGACGACGGCTCGACCGACGGCACACGGGATATTGTCCGCGACCTCGCCGCCGCGGATGGGCGCGTGAAACTCATCGACGGGCCGCAGAAGGGGCTTATCAAGAATTTTGAACACGCAATTGCCGCCTGCAACGGCGACGTGGTGTTTTTGTCCGACCAGGACGACGTGTGGCACGCGGACAAAGCGGAGACGGTGCTCGCCTGCTTTGAGGAGACGGGCGCGGCGCTCGTTTTGCACGATGCGCAGATGACCGACAACGAACGGCACGTGTTGTCGCCGTCGTTTTTCGCGTTCCGCGGCTCGCGGGCGGGATATGCGAAGAATTTGTGGAAAAACTCGTATATCGGGTGTTGTATGGCGTTCAAAAAGGAACTTTTGGACGTGGCACTCCCGTTTGACGACCGTATTCCGATGCACGACCAGTGGCTCGGGTTGCTCGCGGAAAAGCGCGGCAACGTGGCGTTTTTGCAAAAGGTGCTGCTCGATTATCGGCGGCACGAGGGCACGGTTACCAAAGACCACCACGGGAAATTCTCCGCGATGGTGAGCAATCGGTGGAATATGTGGCGGGCGGTAAAAAAACGCTTGCGCGCCACCAAAGGATAAGGAGTGACAAACCATGGCGGGATTTGATTTTTATTGGACGGAAATCGACGGCGTTTGTGTGATTGAGCCGCATTTTCTCGGCGACGAGCGCGGCGGCTTTATGGAGAGTTATAACCACGAGGCGTTTGCCGAAGCGGGCATTCCGAACGTGTTTGTGCAGGATAATCAGGCGTTTTCGCATCGCGGCGTGCTGCGCGGATTGCATTTTCAAAAAGCGCATCCGCAGGCGAAACTGCTGCGCGTGCTCAAAGGCGAGGTGTTCGACGCGGTGGTGGATTTGCGCCCCCGCAGCAGCACGTACGGGATGTGGTTCGGCGTAACGCTGTCGGAACATAACCGCAAGCAACTGTTTGTGCCGAAAGGGTTTGCGCACGGGTATTTGGTGCTTTCGGAAACGGCGGAAATTCTTTACAAATGCGACGATTTTTATCATCCCGAGGACGAGGGCGGGCTTCTTTGGAACGACCCCGACGTGGGTATCGAGTGGCCGGACATCCCCGCACAAGAGATGATGCTCAACGCGCGGGACAAGAGTTTCCCGACGTTAAAAGAATTGGGAAAATAAAAGAGTAAAAGAAAAAAGGCGTTGGTCGAAGACCAACGCCTTTTTTAATGCGGTTTTTAAGAAAGTGTGCTGAAAATTTTGGCGCCGCGGGTGCGAATCCATTGGAATAACACGAGCGAGACGGCGACCATTACGGCATCGAAAATCAGCAGTAAATCGTAGGCGGTGAGGAAATCGAGCAGGAAGCGGACTGCCACAATGAGCAGACCGAGCATACCGATGACGATGAGAATGGTCATAAGCACCGAGAAACCCTGTTTGATGGCGTACGCCTCGTTGTTCCATTTGAGGTTGGGCATTTTGAGGTTGCAGGTAAGCCCGACAAGACCGCTGAACAAAATGAACAGCACGGGGGTCAGGAACATCAGCGCGAGCATTTTGCCGGTTGCATCGAGCAACATCGCAAACACGCCCGCAAACAAGAGGGCGGCGGGAGCGCTGACGAGCAGGTGCAAGCGGAGTTTTGCCCAGAGTACTTTTTCGGCGGGGACGGGGAGTGACTGCGCAATCCAAATGGATTTGCCTTCGAGCGAAATCGACGGCGCGGTGATGGCGTTCATCGAGCAGGCAAAGCAAACGACCAACGTGACCACGAGTTCCGCGACACCGGCGTAGGCGGGGTCTTCCGGGAATAGGGCGGGCAGGAAGGATAAGAGCCCGTTGCGCTTCCAGAAAAGCGCTATCGAGCCGAGCACCATCGCCATCGAGCCGAGCGCGCCGTTTAACAGATAGACGGGGCTTTTCGCGAGGTGGAGTGCTTCGCGTTTAAGCAGGGCGCGGTCCGCCGACGAAACGCGGGCGGTTTTTTCTTTATACACCGCTTTTTTCTCGTTGGGTTTGGCGGTGGCGAGTTTGACGAAGTTGGCTTTGAGAAGCAAGAACACAAGCACCGACACGGCGGCGGTGATGAGCGTGAAAAACACGAGCGCATCCACGCGACCCGTTCCGGCGCGGCCGAGTTCATAGAAAGGATAAAAGAGCGTTTTGACTTTTTGTCCGATGATTTCGCTGTTTTCGAGGATTTTTTTCAAAAACGTGCTGTATTGCGAGTAGACGTAGAAATAGCCGCCGATGAACGCGAGCGAAAACACGACAATGGCGAGGTTGCGGTGGCGCATCCGCGAGGATAAAAGCGCGACAAGCCAGCCGAGCACGCAGGTGAGTGCCAGCGAAAACAGCGGCATCAAAAGAAGCAACAACACGCAGTTGATGACAGCGGCGGTCATATGCGCCTGCCCGCATTGGACGTAGACCACGATAGCGGGGACGAACACCAGCGCTTCAAAGAGGAAGTTTTGGACGTACAACGTGAAAAGGCGCGCGAACATCACGTAGGACGTGGGAATCGGCATCGAGAGCAGTAAATCGTTGTCTTTTGCCTCATACAGTTGGTATTGCACGAGGAAGATACTGCCGATGATGGCGAGCGCGGTGGCGAGCATTCCCGCAAGCGAGAAATAGAGCCATTGCAGACCGAACGCGCACAACGTCGGGCAGAGTTCGTTCATTATTTTATAGAAAACAACGACGAACACGCCGACAACGTACAGCATCAGCACGGCGAACAACACGAGTTTGCCTTTGTTGCCGTTGCCTTTTTCGTCCGGTTTCGCGATACCGCGCTTCATATAACCGTAAAGCAGTTCGGAAAACTGCTTTTTCAGCAGGGCTTTCAGCATCATTCGTCCGCCTCCAATTCGAGGAACACGTCTTCGAGCGAGCCGTCGCCTTTGACCTCCTCCATCGTGCCGGAGCAGATGAGTTTGCCGCCGCGGATGATGGCGACTTTATCGCACAGTTTTTCGGCGACTTCCAGCACGTGGGTCGAGAAGAAAATCGCGCCGCCTTTGTCGCACAGTTCGCGCATCAGCACTTTGAGTTCATGGGACGACACGGGGTCGAGACCGACGAACGGCTCATCCATAATGAGCAGTTTCGGGTCGTGCAAAAACGCCGAGATAATCGCGAGCTTTTGCTTCATACCGTGGGAATAGGCGGAAATCGGCTGCGCCAAATCTTTGGTTAAATCAAAGCGGTCGCCGAGGTTGCGGATGCGTTTTTGGCGCTCGTCGGCGGGAATGCCGAAGATGTCGGCGATGAAGTTCAGATAGCGGATACCGGTCATAAACTCGTACAAATCCGGGTTATCCGGCAGATACGCGATTTGCGCTTTGCAGGCGAGCGGGTCGTCTTTAACGGAAATGCCGTTGATGGTGATTTCGCCCTCCTCAAAGTTGAGAATACCGCAGCACGCCTTGATGGTGGTCGTTTTGCCGGCACCGTTGTGGCCGATGAAGCCGTACAGTTCGCCGGGGAGAATGCGCAGAGACAGGTCGTCTACGGCAACGGTGTTGCCGTAGCGTTTGGTGAGGTGTTGGATATTGAGCATAGCAAAGCCCTCCTTTTGTTTGTATGATATCATTTTGATATCACCTTGTCAAGGGGAATTTGAAAATTATTCCGGATTTTCGGGTGCGGTGGTGAAAACGGTGGGCTCGGTGGTGAAAATCGTGGGTTCGGTGGTCGAAGCCGTGGTAGAAGCGGTGGTCGGCGGCGCCGTGGGTTTGCGGGTGGTGGTCAGCGCGGTCGTGGTCGGCTTGCGGGTGGTGGTTACCGCCGCGGGGGTGTTGTTTTGGCGGGCGGTGGTGGAATGCGCCGTCTGTTTCGCGGTGGTCACGGGGACGGCGGAAACGGACGAAACGGCGGGGTCGGATGCTTCGTCACCGGAAACGACGGGCAACGATGCCGTCGGGTTATCTTCGATTTTGTAGGTGCGCTCGGAAGCACCGGAAGCCAGTCGCTCGGCCGCAACTACCAAACGGCGGGCGGGATGTCCCTCGTCTGGCGCTTCTACCGACAGAAAGAGCAGATGGCTGTCGGCGGTGAGGGGGAACGGCAACGTATAGAGCGAACGGGATTCGAGTTCTTTGAGGAATGCCGCGTAGCCGTCTTTGTCGGCGGGCGGGTCGTCATAGGGGAAATCCGTCGCCGTGTCGGTGTTGTCGGCGGTAAAGACCGCTGCCACGCGGTACCGGTGTTCGGCGTAGAGTGTGTTGAGTGTCAAATACTCGTGGGCGGCGAAAAACGTCTTGTCGGTATAGCGCCACAGCGGGGACAACATTTGGGCATCGCCCTCGCGAATGCCGCCGTAGATGGTGAGCGTGCGGGCGGCCTCCGCCGCTTTTGCGGAGGAGAAGTCGGCGGCGGAGTCGAAATACGGCACGCCGTAAGCGGAAGATGCGCCCTCGAAATCGTGGGTGGCGTAGTAGTCGGAATGGCGGCTGTCCATCACGGGGTAACTAATCGTCGTGCCGTCGATTTTCAGCCAGCCGCGGATGTCGGGGTTTTGGTCATACAAGGCATAAAAGCGGGAGAGCATACCGTCGGGATAGGACGACGTGTCCACCACGACGGAAGTTTCGGCAAGCCCCGCGTAATAGACGGTTTCGAGACGGTCGTAAATTTGCTCGTTGTGCAGGGGACGGTAGATGAAGTAGTAGAGCGAAAACGCGACGACGGCGAGGGTGACGACAATGAGCAGCCACAACGCGGCGGCGCGGAAAGCGGCGGCTTTTCCCTGGGATTTCGAGGGGAAAAGCGGCGACCAGAAATGCAGTTTTTTCACCCGTCCGGTGGGGAACGGAATGGTCTCGGACGAGGGTTTTTCGAGCGAGAATGCGCCCGCCATCACGCCGGGGAATGCTTCGAGATAGCGGCGTGCCAAATCGAGGGCGGTTTTGACGGCGAAAAGGCGTACTTGCTCGCGGCTTGCATCGGGGTATTCGATTTTTTTGACCCACACACGCTTTTCGTCCGCGAGCGAGACGAACACCGTACCGGCGGGGATACCCTCGCTCGGGCCGGGGCCGGCGACACCGGTGATACCGATGCCGAAATCGGCGCCGCTTAACCGCCGCACGCCGGTCGCCATTGCCGCCGCCACCTCTTCGGAGACGGCGCCGTGGGTGTCGAGCAATTTCTGTGGCACGCCCAACACGGAGTGTTTGATGTCGTTCGAGTAGGAGACGATGCCGCAATCGAACACGGCGGATGCGCCGCCGACTTCGGTGAGTGCGCCGGAGAGGAGTCCCGCGGTGCAGGATTCGGCGGTGGCGATTTTTTTGTTCTTTTCGAGCAGAAGCGATACCACGCGATGCTGCAAATCGGGGGTGTCTTCGCCGTAAACAAAAATGCCGAGGCAATCGCGGACAAAAGCGGTGGCTTCGTCCAAAGATGCCGCGGCGGTTTCGGGGGAGTCGGCATCCGCGGACACGAGCACGGTCACTTCGTTTTCGTCCGCTGTAAGGGACAGACGCGGGTTGTCGGCGGTCAGGCGGTCGGACAGGCGGGACGCCACGTCGGAAAGCGACAGCCCGAACACACAAAGGCGACGGGTGACGGTCATCGGATGCAACTCCTTTCGTTCGGTTTTTGGGGGATTTTTAATAGAGGATTTTGCGGCGGTAGGTGTTTTTAAGCGCCTCGTCCACAAGCGCCTCTACGTCGAGCGCTTGTTCCGCCTGCTCTAACATTGCGAGTTTCGGGCGGGTGCGGGGGTGGCGCGGGGTAAAGACGGTGCAGCAATCCTCGTACGGCTCAATCGAGATGTCGAACGTGCCGATTTTGCGGGAAATCGTGACGATTTCCTCTTTATCCATACCGATACACGGGCGGAATACCGGCAAATCGGTGACCGCTTCGGTGCACGCCATGGCGGGGATGGTCTGGCTTGCCACCTGACCGACACTTTCGCCGGTAATCAGCGCTTCGCAGTTCTTTTCTTTGGCGAGCGCGGTGGCGCACCGCATCATAAAGCGGCGCATAATCAGCGTAAAGAGGTCTTCGGGGCAGTGGTCGCGGATTTCCTCTTGGATGTGCGTAAACGGCACGACGTACAGTTCGGCATAGCCGGTGTACGGCGTGATTTTTTCCAAAAGATCCACCACTTTTTGTTCGGCGCGCTCGCTCGTATACGGCGGGGAGGCAAAGTGGATGCCGCACAGCGTAATGCCGCGTTTCGCCATCATATAGGCGGCGACGGGGGAGTCGATACCGCCGGAGAGAAGCAGGCCGCATTTGCCGCCCGTGCCAATCGGCATACCGCCCGCGCCCGGCAGTTGCAGCGCGTGGATAAACGCGCCGAAATCGCGGATTTCCACCACCACGGTCACGTCCGGATTGTGCACGTCGACTTGCAGGTTGGAAAAGGTATCCAAGAGATATTCGCCGACGGTGGCGCAGATTTCGGGGGACGGATGGGGGAACGATTTATCCGCCCGCTTCGCTTCCACTTTGAACGTGGAGGCGAGGGACAGCGTGTCTTTGAAATAGTCCGCGCAGGCGCGGCAGATGGCACCCAACTCTTTTTCGACCATTTTGGCGCGGGAGTAGGCGGCGATGCCGAACGTTTTGGAAACGCGGTCGGCCGCCAAATCCAAGTCCGCATCGTCCGTTTTCGGGAACACGTAGATGGTGGATTGGGATTTTTGAACGTCGAATTCGCCGATGTGTTTCAGGTTGCGGCGCAGGTTTTTGCACAAAATCGCCTCGAAGGTGTTGCGGTTAAGCCCTTTCAGCGCCAATTCGCCGTTTTTGATTAAAATCAGTTCTTGGTTCGTGTTCATGGGGATTCCTCACTTTATTCCGCCGGCTCTTCGGCAGGGGCTTCCTCGACGGGTTCTTCCTCGACCGGCTCTTCCTCGACGGGCTCTTCCTCGACGGGCTCTTCTACCGGCGGGTCGGTGGCGACGGGCTCTTCCTCGACAGGTTCAACGTAGGCTTCTTCTTCGTCTTCGTAGTAGTATTCCTCGTCGTCGTAATCGTCTTCGTAATAGTACTCGTCATCCTCGTAATAGTCGTCTTCGTCTTCTTCCACCGGCGTTTGCTTCGGTTTCTTTGAGGCGACGGGGTTTTTCTTCACCGAGGAGACGGTCACATCGTTATCGTCGGCGTAATAATCGTCGCCGAGAATCTCGCGGAGTGCCGCCTGCGCCGCATCTTTCGAGGTGTAATAGGCGGGCAGTTCCAAACCGTTGTTCGCGTACCATTGGCGCGGCATCAGTTTGTTATCGTTTTCGGTAATCGAGGAGATGTCCACCTCGGCAGATTCGCCGGTGCGGACTTTGCGGGCGACCAAAATGGTGCGGCCCTCTTTGCCCATCGTGGTTTGGTAGGTGTTGCTGCACGTGTACAGCATCAGCAGTTGGTCGTCGGCGCGCACGTCCACGTCGTTGTAGTTATACCACGAGCGCAGGCGCAGTTCGGCAACGTATTCGAGGAAATCTTTATCATCGCTGAATTCGGTGCGCAGGAAGGTTTCGCCGCCCTGCTCGGAGGTGTCGTTGCTGACGATGGCGAACACTTTGTAGTTGTTTTCGCCGAAGAGCGAACTGAACTGGATGACCGGCGCGGATTGGGCGAACGCCAAACTGTCGAGCAGTTTGTTGACGTTGGCGAACATCAGTCCGCTGTACATATTGTGACCGTAGAGAATGGTGATGCGGTTGCCGGAGGCGGCATCCTCTTTCGTGTCGTACTTACAGCGGTAGTCCATAAAGACGGTGCCGTTGCGGTCGTCTTTTTTATCGAAATCGCGATGCAGATAGAAGTCGTTGTCGTTGGATTGTACCACCACGTAGCCGGGATTGCCCAATTTTTCGTGCCAGTAGGGGCTGGTGGATTTGTAGGTAATCCAGCCGATGGTGTCGGGGTTTTTCTTATAGAGGTTTTTGAACGAATCGAGGATACCCGCCGGATAAATGCCGGTGTCCGCGTTCGGGTCAACCGGTTTTTTGCGCATATCGTCGATGTTGTCCGCCAAGCGGTTGCCGAACAACGGGGTCAGCACGAAATCGTTGAGAAGCACGCACGAACTGCCGACCAGCACGAAGATGGCGGCGATGCAGATGCCTTTGCGCACGAGTTCCACCGCGCCGTCGCCCTTTTTCGGCAGGATGTTGCCGAGGAAGCGCCAAATCCATTTGTCTTTTTTGCGTTTTTTGCGCACCACCGGCGCCGGCTCCGCTGTCGCTTCGGCGGCAACTTGCGGTTTTTCGGCGGGTGCGGGGGTTTCGGCGGATTTTTCCGGTTGCGCGGGCTCGATGGGTTGTACGGGCTGCGGCGCGGGTTTTACCGGGCGCGGATACGGAGTCAGCGGCTTGTCCGCGGGCTCGACCGGTTTCGGTTGCGGCGCGGGCGCGGCAGGTTTCGGCTGTACCACGGGCGCGGCAGGTTTCGGTTGCGGCGCGGGCGCGGCAGGTTTCGGTTGCGGCGCGGGTTGTGCCGGTTTGGCAGGGGTATCCCCGAGACCGAGTTCCGCCAAAATATCGTCCACCGATTTGTCAAGCGAGCCGGCAGGGGCGTGCTTGACCCAATCGGTCAGAAATTCTTTTTCTTCCCAGCGGTCCAAATTTTTTCTTTCCATGCGAGTGCCTCCTTTTGGAGATTAAACGTGCGCCAGCGTGTCGCGGGCGGTGCGAAGCGCGTTGCAAAACGCGCGGATGTCGTCTTCGGTCGTTTCGTGCGAAAAACTGATACGCAGTGAGGAGTCGATTTCGGCGGCGGGAAGTCCCATGGCCTCTAACACGTGGCTTTTTTTGCCCTTGGCGCAGGCCGAACCGCCGGAGACGAACACCTCTTGTTCTGCCAGCGCGTGGACGAGCGTTTCGCTTTTTCGTCCGAGCAGAGAGAGGTGGGTGATATACGAAACCGCGTTTCGCGGGGTGTGGACGACAACGTCGTCGAGGTCGGCAAGTTCCGACAGAAGAAACGCGCGGAGCGCTTCATAGCGTTTCGCTTGTTCGGCGGGGGCGGGGAGCGCCTTGACCGCTTCGCCGAACGCGGCGATGGCGGGCATATTCTCCGTTCCCGAGCGAACGCCTTTTTCCTGACCGCCGCCGAGTGCCGCGGGCGGGATGAGCCGTGTGCCTTTTTTCATAAACAGAGCGCCGACACCTTTCGGGGCGTGGAGCTTGTGGCCGCTGACCGAGCAGAGGTCTACCCCCATTTTGTCGAACGAGAGGGCGCATTTGCCCGCCGCTTGCACGCAGTCACAATGAAGCGTGGCAAGCGGGGATTTGCGCCGCACGGCGGGGGCAACGGCATCCCACGAGAAAATCGCGCCGGTTTCGTTGTTGACCGCCATGGCGCTGACGAGAATCGTGTCGGGTCGGCAGGCGGCGAGCAGGTCGCGCGGGTCAATCGTGCCGTCGTTTTGCGGCAGAACGCGGGTGACCTCGAATCCGTCGGCTTCCAGCCGCGCGAACGCTTCGAGTACCGAGGGATGCTCGATTGCCGTGGTGACGACGTGGTGGCCGCGGCGTTTTTTGGCGTTTGCCGCGCCGAGAATGGCGAGGTTGTTCGCTTCCGTTCCGCCGGAGGTGAAGGTCACGTAGGCGGGGTCGGCTTTGAGAAGCGTTGCCACGCTTGCACGGGCGGCAGTCAGTTCGCGTTCCGCCGCAAAGCCGAGCGAGTGGAGAGAGGAGGGGTTGCCGAAGCATTCGGTCATCATAAACGCCGCTTTTTCGGCGGCTTGCGGACACACTTTGGTGGTGGCGCTGTTATCGAGATATGCGGACACGGCCTATTCCCCCTTCTACATACTTATACAAAATACATTATAATATAAAAAAAGGAAGAGTGCAACTGCTTTTTTCGTTTTTTCGAGGAAATTTTGGGGTTGCAAGCGGGGCAAAGTTCGGGTATACTATGAGATAGACAAAAAGGAGGTGGACGGCTTGACCGAAATCGTAACCGAACAAGCGCCGCAAAGGGCGGTACTCGTCGCGCTGGATACCGGCGAATACGACGTGGAAACCGCGTTTGCGGAATTGCGCGAACTCGCCAAAACCGCGGGTGCGGAAACGGTAGCGGAACTCTGCCAAAAGCGGGACACGCCGTCTGCCGCGACGTGTATCGGCTCGGGTCGCGCCGAGGAATTGCGCGACTTGTGCGAGCAGACGGAGGCGGAAATCGTGATTGTTGACCGCGAATTGACCGCCACCCAACAGCGCAATTTAGAGGACATCGTGGGCAAGCCGATTATCGACCGCACCACGCTGATTTTGGATATTTTTGCCGCCCGCGCGCGGTCGGCCGAGGGACGGATTCAGGTCGAACTCGCGCAGTTGCAGTATCGCCTGCCGCGGCTTGCGGGGCAGGGCGCGGCGTTGTCCCGCCTCGGCGGCGGTATCGGCACGCGCGGCCCCGGCGAGACGAAGCTCGAGAGCGATAAGCGGCATATTCGGCGGCGGATTTCGGCGCTGAAAGAGCAACTCGCCGAGGTGGAAAAACGCCGCGAAAACTTGAAAGACCACCGCAAAAAGACGGGGGTTTCCACCGTGGCGCTGGTCGGCTATACCAACGCGGGCAAATCCACGCTCTTAAACTATTTGACCGATGCGGGCGTGCTTGCCGAAGATATGCTGTTTGCTACGCTTGACCCCGTGTCGCGCGGGTTAAAACTGCCGGACGGACGGCAGGTGCTTTTAATCGACACGGTTGGATTCGTGCGGCGATTGCCGCACCACCTCGTCAACGCGTTTCGCTCAACGCTCGAAGAAGCGGTGGAGGCGGACGTCATCTTAAACGTGTGCGATGCGGCGAGCGACGAGGCGGCGGAGCATTTCGCCGTGACCAAAGCGCTTTTAGAAGAACTCGGGTGCGGCGACAAGCCGATGATTGCGGTGCTGAATAAGTGCGACAAAGCGCTTCCGCCCTATCCGCACACCGATGCGCAGACGGTGTGTATCAGCGCGAAAACCGGTGAGGGTGTGGATACGCTCTTGGAAGCGGTGGCCGCGGCGTTGCCGCCCGACCGACGGCGGGTAACGCTGTTGTTGCCGTTCAAAGAAGGGGCGCTCGCGGGCCGTTGCCGCAAAGACGGTGCGGTGGAGAGTGAGGAATACGTGGCGGAGGGATTGCGGATGACCGTCACCCTCGGCAACCCGCTTTTGGATTTGGTTGAGCCGTATATCGTGGAAGAATAACAAAAACCCCCGCAACCGTGAGGTTGCGGGGGTTTTTACGTTTGTAATCAGTTGGTGCCTTTTTTGTTCGAGCCGAGCATAATGCAGGCGAGAAGCGGATAAATTTCGAGACGGCCGAGCAACATCGCGAAACTTAACACGATGGTGGCGAAATCGGAATACATCGCGTATCCTGCCATCGGGCCCGCTTCGCCGAACGCCGGGCCGATATTGCCGACACAGGCGATGGCAACCGAGATATCGGTTTCGAATCGGGTGGGCTCTAACGCGAGCAGCAAGAACGTCACGAAAATAATCGCGCAGTAGAGTACGAAATAGGTGCAGATACCCGCTGTGGTGGCATCGTCCAAGGTTTTGCCGTTGAGCGACACTTTTTTCACCGTGCGGGGGTGGACGGCGCGGCGCAGGTCGTTTTTCGCGTTGCGCATCATCACCATGATACGCCCGACTTTAAGACCGCCCGCCGTAGAGCCGATACAGCCGCCGCAGAACATTAGGAAGAACAGCACGGCGCGGGAGAATTCCGGCCACGCGGCGTAGTCGGCGGTGGCGAAGCCGGTGGTGGTGACCATAGAGGAGACGGCGAAGAAGGCATCGCGGATGGCTTTGCCGATATCACCGCTGTAGGTGGCGGAAGTGACGCCGGACACCGTGAGAGAGATGGTGATAAGAACGGCGGCAACTATCGTAATGCCGGTGTAGTAAAACAACTCGTCTTGTTTTTTAAGATCCCTCCAGCGTTTGGCGAGCATCAGGAAATAGACGTTGAAGCTGACGCCGAACAGCCACATAAAGACGGTGACGACGATTTGCGCGGCAATGTTGTAGGAAGCGAGACTGTCAGCTTTGATGCCGAAGCCGCCGGTGCCGGCGGTGGCAAGGGCGTGGCACACGCTGTCGAACAGCGGCATTTTGCAAAGGAGCAACGCCACGATTTCGGCGACGGTCAGCGCAATGTAGAGGTGATAGAGCAGTTTGGTGGTGGCGCGGGCGGTGGGGGCGACTTTGTCTACGTCGGGACCCGCCATTTCCGCGCGGAGGATATGGATGGATTTGCCGAACGAGCGCTCGGCAATGGAGAGGACGAATACTAAAACGCCCATACCGCCGATCCAGTGGGTGAAACTGCGCCAAAAGAGGATGCATTTCGGCAAGATGTCTACGGCGGGAAGCACCGAAGCGCCGGTGGTCGTAAAGCCGCTGACCGTTTCGAAAAACGCATCGACGTAGGAACAACTGTCGATGGCGATGACAAACGGAATCGCGCCGATGAGCGACATTCCGAGCCACGCGCCGGACACAATCAGCATACCGTCGCCGGAACGAAGTTCAAACGAGGCCTTTTTGCCGAAAAGTGTCAGCAGTCCGCCGAGCACAAGCGCGCCGACGGCGGGAATGAGGAACGCGAGAACGCCTTTTTGTTCCCCGTAAATCACCGCCACCAACAGCGGAAGCGCCAAAAAGACCGCTTCGACCATAATGACCTGGCCGATGGTGTATAAAATTCGTTTGTGGTTCATTAAAACCGCCTCCTAAAGGCAGATGGTTGCGAAAGAATATCGGTATTGTAGCACATTCGTTTCAGAATGTAAAGAGGGATTTTTTCAAAGCGTTTCGCCGAGGCAAACGCCGTTTTCGGCGGCGGTCAGCCGCACGGAGAGGAGTTGGTTCGGGGGATACACGCCGCGCACTTTGACGGGCGTGTAATTTTCGGTGTACCCTTCGGTGAAAACGCCGTCGTTTTGCTCGGTGAGCAGGGTGGCGGTCGCACCGATTTGCGAACGCAAAAACGCATCGCGGGTTTGGTTGCACACCGCGGTCATTTCGTGACTGCGGCGGGATTTTTCGGCGGCGGAAACCTGCGCAGGTGCTTTGGCGGCTACCGTTCCTTCCCGCCGCGAATAGGCAAAGACGTGGGCGCGCGCAAAGCCGACGGTTTCGGCGAACGCGAGCGATTGCGCGAATTCTTCCTCGGTTTCGCCGGGGAAGCCGACCATCACGTCGGTTGTAATCGCGCAAGCGGGGAACGCCGCGCGGAGATTTTCGCAGATGTGTAAGTACAGCGCCGTATCGTAACGGCGGCGCATCCGTTTTAACGTCGCATCACACCCGCTTTGAAGCGAGAGGTGGAATTGCGGGCAGAGTTTTTCGGATTGTTTCAGCTTTTCGATGAGTTCGGGGGTCATATCTTCCGGCTCAAGCGAGCCGAGCCGCACGCGCTCAATGCCGGGAACGGCGTTCGCCACCGCCACGGCATCGGCGAGGTCCAAACCCGATTCTTTGCCGAAAGCGGTGAGGTTGATGCCGGTGAGCACCACCTCGCGAAAGCCCTTTGCGGCAAGGGCGTGCAGTTCGGTTTTGAGCGAGTCCAAATCACGCGAGCGAATGCGCCCGCGTGAGGTCGGGATAATGCAATACGAGCAAAAGCGGTCGCAGCCGTCCTCGATTTTGACAAAGGCGCGGGTGCGCTCGTCGAAATCGGTGATGCACAGCGGCTCAAACTGTTTCGTATGCTCCGGCACGCGCACCACTTGGGCGCGGGTTTTGAGAAATTCCTCGATAGCGGGGAGTAAATTCGCGCGCTGTGCGTTTCCGAGCACCACGTCCACGGGAAGCGCCGCGGCTTCGGCGGGATACGCCTGAGACGAGCAACCGCATAAGACAAGCACCGCATTCGGGTTGTCTTTTCGCAGGCGGCGGCAGAGTTGCCGCGCTTTGCGGTCGGATTCGGCGGTGACCGAGCAGGAGTTGACCACCATCACGTCGGCGGGCGTTTGGTCGGGGTCAACGGGCGTATAGCCCGCCGCCGCCATCTGTTCGCGCATGGCTTGGGTTTCGTATTGGTTGACTTTGCAGCCGAGCGTGTAAAAGCCGACGGTCACGGCAGTCGCCTCCTTTCGGGAAAAATCGGAATGAGAAATCACGCTTTGCGGGCGAGCAGCGCCGCAAACGCTTTGTGCGCCATATATACGTCGGTTTTGGCAACGACTTCGAACGGCGCGTGCATACAGAGTACCGGCACGCCGAGGTCCACGGTGTCCACGTCGAGGTCGGCGATGAATTGCGCGATGGTGCCGCCGCCGCCGCCGTCCACTTTACCGAGTTCGCCGATTTGCCACGCGACGTCTTCGGCATCCATAATCGAACGGAATTTGCCCATCAGTTCGGCGGAGGCATCCGACGTGCCGGATTTGCCGCGCGCGCCGGTGTATTTCGTCAGCACCACGCCGCCGCCGAGGACGGAGCAGTTGCGGGTTTCGGTCTGTTCGGGATACAGCGGGTCGTAGCCGGCGTTCACGTCCGCCGACAGGCAGAGCGAACGGGACAGCACGTGGCGCAGTTCGATGCCGTAGGGCGCGGCGAGGTCGGCCAAGAAGTTTTGGAGATACGCCCCCCGCATACCCGAAACGCCCGCCGAGCCGGTTTCTTCTTTGTCGGTCAGCACGGTGACGGCGGTGAAGGTCGGGGTTTTGAGCGACAACAGCGCGGTCAGCGCCGGATAGGCGCACACGCGGTCATCGTGGCCGTAGGAGCCGATGAGACTGCGGTCGAAGCCCACGTCGCGGGCATTCCCCGCGGGCACGGCTTCGAGTTCGGCACAGCGGAAGTCCGCTTCGGTGATGCCGTATTTGTCGTTTAAGAGTTTCATCACGTTGAGTTTGATGAGGTCGGCTTCCTCGCTGTCGTCCAGCGGGCGGGAGCCGATGAGCAGGTCGAGATGTTCGCCGTCGATGACTTCGGAGGCCTTCATCTGCATCCGTTCGCCACTCAAATGGATGAGCAAATCGGTCACGACAAACACGGGGTCGCGCGGGTCGTCGCCGATTTTCACGTCCACCGTCGTGCCGTCTTGCTTAACAACTACGCCATAGAGCGCGAGCGGAATGGTTGCCCATTGGTATTTTTTGATACCGCCGTAGTAGTGGGTGTCGAAATAGGCAAACCCGTCTTTTTCGTACAGCGGGTTGGGTTTTAAGTCAAGGCGCGGCGAGTCGATATGCGCGATAGCGAGGGACACGCCGTCGGACAGCGGCTTTTTGCCGATGGTGGCGAGGATGACCGCTTTTTCGCGGTTGACGGAATAGACTTTGTCGCCCGCTTTGTATTTCTTGCCCGCTTCAAAGGGGACGAAGCCGGCTTTTTTCGCGGCGGCGACCGCGAGTTTCACCGCTTCGCGCTCGGTTTTGGCGGCGGAGAGGAAGGTTTTGTAGTCCTCGGCATACGCGTCGGCTTTTTTCTGTTCGGCGGCTTTCAGCGTGACCGCTTTCGGTTTGCCTGCGAGCAGTTCTTTTTTCAGGGCTTCGCGTTTGGTTTTTTCCATAGTTCGGCACTCCTTTTTCAGTCGAGATTGTATATCATTTTGTAGGCGAACTGCGCCCGCTTGATTTTTTGGACGTAGCGGGAGGTTTCGCCGTAGGGAATGGAATCGAGGGTTTTGCCGTCGGAGGTGTAGCGGCGGTCGGCAAGCCATTTTTCGACGTTGCCGTAGCCCGCGTTATACGCCGCGACGACGGTGTCGGTGTCGCCGAATTCCTCATAGAGCAGGGACAACACGTGCGCGCCGGTCATTAAGTTTACCTGCGGGTCGAGCAACACGTCGGTGTTCGCATCCCAACTGACGTGCTTGCGGGAAAGCGACCACGCGTAGGTTTCGGGGGTGACTTGCATAAGCCCCAACGCGCCGGCACTCGACACGGCGGTTTCGTCGAAATTGCTTTCCACCCGCACGACGGCGTAGACGAGCGAGGGGGACACGCCGTAGGTGTCGCAGGCGGCGGTGATTTCTTCGTTGTAGGAAAGCGGGAAAAAGGTCAAAAGAAACAACGTGCCGGCGCAGGCGAGAAAGACGAGGGCTAAAAGCACCGTGGTGAAACGCCGCTTTTTACGGCGTTTTTTCGCGGCGCGAGAGGTTACGGATTGAGCCATTGAATAATCTCCTCGGCGGCAGAATACAGGGCGGCGAGGTCGCCGTCATTACGGATAAGGCGGGTGGCGCGGGCGGCGTAAAACTCGTCGTCCGGCTGGCGCGCCATACGTTCGGCGGCGGCTTTCTCGGAAATACCGTCACGCGCGCAGATACGGGAAAGGCGTGCCTCGCGCGGGGCGAGCACCGCTACGGTTTTGTCGCAAACGCGGTCAAAGCCGGACTCGAAGAGCAGCGGCGCATCCACGACGATAAGCTTCGCGCCCGCTTTCTCGGCTTCGGCGAGTTCTTTTCGCATACGGGCGAGAATAAACGGATGGGTGAGGGCGGTCAGCCGCGCGGTTTGGTCGTCGCTCGCAAATGCTTTGGCGGCGAGGGCGCGGCGGTTGAGCGTTTCGTCGGGATTGAGAATCTCCGTGCCGAATGCTTCGACAAGGGCGGCAAGGCACGGCTCGCCTTTTTCGACAACGTCGCGGGCGACCTTGTCCGCATCGATAATCACCGCGCCGTGGGCTTTCAATACGTCGGCGACGGCGCTTTTGCCGCTTCCGGTCGGGCCGGTGAGCCCCAGTACAACGGACTTTTTCGTCGGCGCGTCAAGGTCGATGACCTCGAACGCGGCGGCGCGAAGCAGGCGGTTGTAGACCGCGAGACCTACGCCGTCTTCCGACGGGCAGGCGGTGTAGAGCGTTTTGGCACCGAGTTCGTCCGCGCGGCGCAGGCAATAAAACAGTTGCTGCGCCTGGGCGCTCGCATCCTCGCGACGGCCGTAGGTCAGCGTGGGGACGGTGAGGGCGGTTTCTTCGCCGGAGAAGCACAGGGCGTAAACGCCGTCGGCTTTTTTGCTGTTGACAAACGCGGCGAACGCGGCGGGCGTACCCTTGACGAGCACGACTTTCGCTTTCGGGGCGTAGTGTTTGTATTTCATACCGGGCGAGGCGACCACCGCGCCCTCTTTGAGTTTGTGGGTGACGGCATCGTCCACCTCCACGTCGCCTAAAACGGCTTGCAACTGCGCGAGCGTAATCCCGCCGGGGCGGAGCAGGCGCGGTTTGTCGCCGACCAGCGACACGACGGTGGATTCGAGCCCCACTTGGCACGCGCCGCCGTCCACAATCGCGGACACGCGGCCGTTCAAATCCGCCGCGACGTGCGCCGCGGTGGTGGGGCTGGGACTGCCGGACAAGTTCGCCGACGGGGCGGCGAGAGGGCAACCGCTTTCGCGGATGAGCGCCTGCGCCACCGGATGGGACGGAAAGCGCACCGCCACGGTGTCGAGCCCCGCCGACACGACGGCGGGAATGGAGCTCGACCGCGGCAAAATCATCGTCAGCGGCCCCGGCCAGTAGGCGGCGGCCAGTTTTTTTGCCGCTTCGGGGACGGATTTCACAAGCGCTTGCAGTTCGCTTAAATCGCTGATATGCACAATCAGCGGGTTGTCCTGCGGGCGGCCTTTCGCTGTGAAAATCGCGGCGACCGCCGCTTCGTTGCGGGCATCGGCGGCGAGACCGTAGACCGTTTCGGTCGGCATTACCACGAGTTCGCCGCGTTTAAGCAGTTCCGCCGCAAGCGCGATGTCCGCGGGGGTGTTTTTTAGCATTTTTGTTTCAATCGGGTTCATACTGACCCTCCCGATGCCGCTAATTTTTCCGCTTGTTCGGCTTGGAGAAGGGCTTGGAACAGTTCCTCCAAATCGCCGTTCATCACGCGGTCTAATTTATACAGCGTAAGTCCGATGCGGTGGTCGGTTACGCGCCCTTGCGGGAAGTTGTAGGTGCGGATGCGGTCGCTGCGGTCGCCCGAGCCGACAAGGGATTTGCGCTCGGCGGCAACGGCGCTGTCGCGGGCGATACGCTCGCGCTCATACAGTTGGGCGCGGAGCATCGCCATCGCGGTGTCGCGGTTTTGGTATTGACTGCGCTCGGTCTGGCAGGCGACGACGATGCCGGTCGGGATGTGGGTCAGCCGCACGGCGGAGGAGGTTTTGTTGACCTTTTGACCGCCCGCGCCGGAAGAACGATACACGTCCATTTTCACGTCTTCGGGGCGAACGTCGATTTCCACGTCGTCCACCGTGGGAAGCACGGCGACGGTGGCGGCGGAGGTGTGGATACGCCCGCCGGATTCGGTTTCGGGCACACGCTGGACACGGTGACCGCCGGACTCGAATTTTAAGTGGCTGTACGCATCGTCGCCCGAGACTTTGGCGGTGAGTTCTTTGACACCGCCGAGTTCGGTTTCGTTCGCGGACAGCACCTCGATTTGCCAGCCCTTTTCGGCGGCGTACATCGTGTACATCCGAAAGAGTTCGGCGGCAAACAACGCGGATTCTTCGCCGCCCGCACCGCCGCGGATTTCTAAAATCACGTCCCGCCCGTCCATCGGGTCGCGCGGGAGAAGCAACACGCGTAGTTCTTGTTCTAACGCCGCCAGACGTTCTTCGGCGGCGGCGAGTTCTTCGCTTGCCAGTTCTTTCAGCTCTTTGTCGGCGGCGGGGTCGGACAAAAGTGCCTCGGCTTCCGCTTTGGCGGCTTCGCAGGCATCCTGCTCTCTCGCCGCTTGGACGATGGGCTCTAAACGTTTGGCTTCTTTCGTCAGTTCACGAAACGCGGACACGTCCGCCAACACCGTCGGGTCGCACAACCGCGCGGACAGTTCGTCATACCGTTTGACGATGCCGGAAAGTTGGTCGTTCATACGGATTCCTCGTTTCGCTCGATGGTCTTGATATGGCGCTCGATTTTGTTGCGCGGCACCAGCATTTCGTGACCGCAAGTCTCACACCGCAGGCGAAAATCCATCCCGATGCGCAGTACCGCAAAGCGGTTGCCGCCGCAGGGATGTGTTTTTTTCATCACCAGCGTGTCGCCGATACGAACGTCCATAAAAAGGCCTCCTTTTTTGAAAATACTCTCGAAAATGCGGTTATTTCAGCGAAATCACCCGAATGGGTTTGCCGATATCCATGCACGCGCCGATGACGGATTTCGTGCCGGGAGAAACGCCGTCCCAAAACGCCAACACCTGGTCGGCATAGTCGATGATTTGGCGGTTGCGAAACAGCGGCGCTTGCCGCCCGTAGGTTTCGTAGTCGGGCAAAAACACTTTCACGGGAAGTGACAGCGATTTTGCCACTTCCTCGGCGAGCGCGTCAATCCCGCGTGCGCCGCCGCTGACGATTTCGGTCACGTCGGCGGGCAAATATTTTAAGATGAGGCGCGCGGCGGATGCTTCGGCATCGCGGCTGCCGACGATGGCGACTTTCATAGCGTTTCCCCTTTTTTGTCGTATTTATTTAGTATACCTCTTATACCAGCATTTGTCAACGGCTTTCGGCGCGGTTTTCGGTATCAAAACGCGGGTTTCGGACAGAGTAGAGTTGAAAGGAGTGTTTCGCAAATGAAACGGGCAATTCGATGGACGGCGGCGGTGCTTTTTGCGGCGTGTGCGGCGGTGTTTGCGGTGGTGGGCGCGGCGCAAAACGCGGTGCCCGGCGTGTTTAAGGATACGGCGGGAGAAGAGGCGTTTTCGCTGTTTTCCGGCACGATTACCGCGGCGGCAACCCCGAAAACGGGAAGCGAAAAGGTGGCGGCGGCCGCCGGAGATTTGGAAGAATGGGACGTGCGGCTATTCGGGGTTATTCCCGTTAAAACCGTGACGGTGAAACACGGCAACGCGCCGGTGGTGCGGCTTTGCGGCGCACCGTTCGGCATTAAAGCGTATACCGACGGTGTGCTGGTGGTGGGGCTTTGCGACGTGGATACCCACACGGGCAACGCCTCGCCCGCCGAAAACGCGGGCGTGCGGGTGGGGGACGTGATTTTGGCGATTGACGGCAAGACGGTGACCACCAACGAGGAGGTTTCGGCGCTGATTGCGGGCGCGAACGGGCGGGCGCAAACCCTTCTTGTGCGGCGAAACGGGGTGGAATTCCCCGCCACCGTGCGGGCGGAATATTCCGCTTCGGAAAGCACGTTCAAAGCGGGAATGTGGGTGCGGGACAGCGCCGCCGGCATCGGCACGCTGACCTTTTACGACACCGAAACCGGCGTGCTGGCGGGGCTTGGGCACGCGATTTGCGACGTGGATACCGGCGAAGCCATTCCCATTTCGGGCGGTGAACTCGTGCCCGCGTATATCTTCGGCATCGACAAGGGAGAAGAGGGCAAAGCGGGGGAACTGCGCGGCAGTTTTACAAGCGGGACACTCGGAACGCTTTGCAAAAACGTGGATACCGGCATTTACGGCAAAGGCGGGAAACTGCCGACGGTGGGTGAGCCGGTGATGGTGGCGATGAAGCAGGAAGTGAAAGAGGGCGCGGTCAAAGTGCTTGCCTGTGTCGAGGGGAACGAGCCCGCGTGGTACGACGGGGAGATTACAAAACTGCGCTATGCCGAGGCGGCACCCACCCGCAATATGGTGGTAAAAATCACCGACCCCGCGCTGCTTCAAAAGACCGGCGGGATTGTGCAGGGGATGAGTGGAAGCCCGATTTTGCAGGACGGACGGCTAGTCGGCGCGGTGACCCATGTGTTTCTCAACGATCCGACCGCCGGTTATGGGATTTTTGCGGAAACGATGTGGAAAACGGCGGAGGCAACCGCCGAAAATGCGGCATAGAGAAAACGGCGCGTAAAGACGCGCCGTTTTTTCTTTACTTTTCGAGGGTGTTGTGATATACTAACCGTGTTCGAATAAAAATTTCCTATATAGGGGCTATTGGGAGGATATTTATGAAAAAACTGTTGTCTTTATTGGTTGCTGTTACACTGCTTGTGACGGCGTGCGGCGTGATGAGCGTGACTTCCGCCGCCGACACCGAGGTTCTCGGCGGCAACGGCTTCCACTACAACGAGGCGGGCGAGCCGGTCATGGACTTTATGGACGAAGCCGACAACGCCCAAATCGGCACGTGGTGGTGGTATGCGGACGATGCATTTGACGAGGAAACCCGCGATATGTACCTCAATTTTATGGCGGAAAACGGCGTGAACGAAATCTACTTCTACGGTTTCTATATGCTGCAAAACAAGAGCGACCGCGCGATGCTTCACGGTTTCGTGCAAGAGGCGAACAAACGCGGGATCGCTATTTCGTTTATCTATGACGATCCGGAAATTGCCACCGTCAACGGCAATAACTATTTGAAGAGTGCGGCGGACGATTATCTCGGTTACGTTGCCGAGTATCCGGACGACAAACTGAATGGATTGCACTTCGACGTGGAACACAAAACCACGCGGCAGTTTGTCAACAATATGGTGGCGCAGTTTGCTGATGCGCGCGAGCGCGGTGTGCCGCTGTCGATGGACGTGAACTGCGCGATGGATGCGACCGCCGGCGAACTCAACGGCGTGACCGGCATTTATAACATCATTGCCGCGAACGTGGATACGCTGTCGCTCATGTCTTACAAAGACAGCTACGCGCGTATGTGGTCGCTCGGCAAAAACGCCTTGGCGGCGGCGAAAGCGCAGGGATGCCGCGTGGTGTTCGGCGTGGAGACCGGCGATTACAGTTCCGGTGCCGCCCCGCACCACGAGACGTTTAACGACCCCGGTGACGAGTATGCCCAAGAGGACAAAGAGTATATGTACGGTCAACTCGCGCAGGTGTATGCGGAACTGAAAAAAGACCCGCCGGCGGGTGGTTTCGGTATTGCCGTCCACCAACACGAGGACTGGTATAACCTGCGCAAAGCCGCCGAGCCGGTGACGACGCAAAAAACCGAGCCGACCGCGCCGCAGGGTGAACTGAAAGGCAAAACCTTGTGGTCGGGCGACGTGGGACAAAACGTCTATATCGGTCAGCCGAAAGCGTATCAGGGTTCGCTCGAGGGCGACGTGGCGGCGGCGGTGAATGCCGCGATTCAAGCGGATATCCGCGAAAACGGCCCCATTTCCGGCGACGAGTATTATGAGATTACCACCACCGGTAAAGCCCGCGGTGAAAGCGGTTACGCCACCACCGGTTTTGTGGTGGGCGATTGCCAAATCTGGGCGCAGGACCACTTTGACGGCTGCGGTGTAATCAAAAAATCCGGCGGCACGTTCACCCAACGCTTGATGGGCGACACCACCGACAAAATGGGTCGAGAAGTGTTGCCGGCGAAAATGGACGAGACGACCGAATTTGTGTTTTTCAGCGACTCGGACGGCCGTTGGACGGACGTTTGCACGGTGGATGCGCTGTCGATTACGGTGTATCGCCACGAGAAAACCGAGCCGACCGGCGCGGTGATGCTCGGTGACGCGAACGACGACGGCTCCGTCAATATGAAAGACGTGCTCGTTATGCGCAAACATATCGCGGGGTTGGACGTTGCGATGAACGCGCAAAACGCCGACGTGATTGCGGACGGTGCGGTCAACATGAAAGACGTGTTGCAGGTGCGCAAATACGTTGCCGGCCTTATTGAGAATTTCGAATAATTGAAGAAAAAAGAAACGCCGCATCGG
>JAKSPN010000014.1 GCA_024404755.1 Clostridia bacterium
ACCCAATAGATTCCACGTGTGAAACGTTATGGTAATAGAACCCGCGTTTATGTAGACCGTGAAAGGAAAATGGCAATGACCAACGTAACCGAAAAAAGATTTCCCAACGTCAAGGATGCCGTGGCATTTGAAGTGGCATTTGCACCGTTTGTTTACTCCTATGGGAACGTAGGATGGGATGAATATGAACGGTATGCATGTACAAGATGTAATTATATGGAGCAATTTGCCGATTTCTTGGCCCCGAAATCAGAGTGTCGAAAAAAAGACGGCGCGATATTGCAAAGTTATGAGTATGGTGTCAGTATCGAAATTCACGACTTACTTATCGAAAATTTCGACATTACAGAAGAGGATTTCCGTCCCATTCGAAATAAAGCAGGGGATATCGTCTTCTTCCAGATCACACCACAGCATATTATGTTGCCGTTAAGCGATGTAAATCGTGTAAGAAAATTGAAACCTTGTAAAAAATGTGGCTCGGTTGAATATCGTATAAAAGATAACAAAACCAAAGAAGACTGGGAGTATTATTATATTTCCCGAGAGACTCTTGACGACTTACACGATATTAACAGAACGTATGAAGAATTTGAAATGCATAGACCGATGTATCTTGTAAGTCGAAGAGTTTATGACTTTCTTACCGAACGGTATCCGCGAATGGCGTTTGCTCCGTTCTTTTTGAAAGAGAAAGAGTAACTCCGACGGCACATTTGCGAAAATTGGAAAGGATGTTGCGCGATGAAACCGAAAACCCGCCTGTTTCTTTCTATCGGCGACGTGGTGCTTCTCGGCGCATTCGTGTGTTTTGCGGCATTGAAACTTCCCTCGCTTGCGACGTTTTTGTTGCTTTTTGGCAGTTTTCTGTATCTGCTCGTCACGTTTGCGGTCTTTTTCAAGCGCGAAACCGCCCTTTCGGGGGTGCGAGCACTCTGCTGGGTTGTCGCCATTTTGTGGTTTGAACACGAAACCGTTACGTTTTTACATCAAGGCGCTCTCGCAAAACTCTCCTTCTTGGCGGCGGGCGGGATGTTTATTCTGCTCGGTCTTGTGTTGATGAAAGAAATTCAAAAAGCCGCCACCGAAGAGCCGAAACTTTCCGCCAAAAAAGCCGTGACAAAATTGGTGGCTTCGCTTGTGTTCTTTGCAGTGATGACCGGATTTTTCGCCAACGGCATTATGACGGCGGCATCGCTGACCTTTGCCCACCGTTGTTTGTCCGAAGGCACAACCGAAATCGTTGAATGCACCCAATCCATTCCCGACCGTTTGGGATACACAGAATATTCCGTAACGTTTGACGTTGAAAACGGCGAACAACAGCAAGAAACCGTTGTGGTGCCGGTGAAAAAAGCATTTTTTGAAACCTGCGCTGTCGGCGACGTTCTCCGCTACGCCTTGTACGACGGATGTTTCGGAGAGGAATACGTAGAACTAATTGGTATGATGTAGAGAGAATGATGTAAGTATTATCAAAGTGGCATTACGAAAAATAATAGTAAAGGGATTAAAGAGCCCACTCATTAGGAAGGTGATACTATGGTTAAATTTAAATCGCTTTGGAAAAATCGAAATTATAATGCTATTTATCAGGAATTAAAAAAAAGCAATTATGAATACACACTAGATAACTTTGATAAAGATTTTTCAAAAATTGATAGTTCAAATAAGTTTTGCTTTCTGATTTATTTATTATCAAATGATTTTTGTGTGAATAATGTCTTGTTGTTACTTGATTTTTTGACATATACTGACACTTTTTTTTATGACATACATCCTGTGATTCGGATGATATCTGATCTGGCTCTTAGCAAATTTCCGTCGGAGGCTCGTATTCTTAATTGGATTATTTGTACTTACGAAGGCCATCCGGATTCTCCATTTACTGAACAAGAGATTTGTCTTTACAAATCTTTATTATCATAAAGTGGCGGCGTTGTAGGGCAGGGGCTTGCTCCTGCCGTCGTTGGAATTAGCTGGGAAACAGCGGCGTTTGATGGTGGTGTTTATATACCTCTAAAAAAATATTTTTCCTCAATTTTCAAAAAATCAGGAACAAATTTGAGCGCAATAAAAAATATTGCTAAAAAGTTTCGTATTAAAATCTATTATAGGTAGGGATGCAGATGAAAAAGAAAACGCTATTATTGATTATGTTCCTTGTTTTAGCAGTTTTCATTCTTTCGGTTGTAACTTTTTATTTGATTCCGTTTTCCAAAGTGAATGAAACAATCGTTTCTTCCAATAAAACAAATGGTTACAGTGTTGACGACACCTCTTTCATTTCACAAGAGAACTATGAGAAAATGTGTGTGGTTAACAGAAAGATTTCTGATAATGAATATGTTCAGATCAAAACAAAAAACAGGTTCAAAATATGTGCAATAGATAAGGTTGAAATAACGAGCCTTGTGACCGCCTCTATCGATTCTTTAGACGAAGTAAAAACGAAAGATACATATGAAGGATACTATTCAGTGTATCTTTCTTTTGAAGAGGGAAAATGGGGTGTTACGGAAGTGCAAAGAAATGAGTAACCTCATTTGACTTGACAAAAACCATTTGAGCACCTTGAAAGCTAATGATTTCTTCTTTGAAACTATGTGCAATGAATCAGCACGGCAAGAACCGCCCCTTTATAGTTCTATAAAAGCCCCTCCCGAAAGAGAGGGGCTTTACCTTTTTTAAAATGTATCAATCTCGACATTCTTTCAAGTTTTTATCATTCCATATCCCAAAATTTCTTTGTTTCCAATAGCGTGTTTACATGGTGAAATGCTGTGTCGCGCTCACCAACAACGTGTGCGAAACTTCACGAAGGGTCGTCGAGGCGCCGTCCCCTATACCCGCCGCGAATAAAACAAAAAACCCCCGACCGTCGGTCGGGGGTTTTCTTTTGCAAACTCTTATTTCACAATGAGGGATTCGCCGTCCATTTCGGCGGGTTTTTCGAGCCCGAACACGTCGAGCATCGTCGGCGAAATGTCCGCGAGGCGGCCGCCTTCGCGCAAGGTGCATTCTTTACCGACCACACAGAACGGCACGGGGTTGGTGGTGTGCGCCGTGAACGGCGAGCCGTCCGGCTCGACCATTTTATCGGCGTTGCCGTGGTCGGCGGTAATCATCGCCACGCCGCCCATTTTGAGGGTGGCATCGACGACCTTGCCGACACACTCGTCCACCGCTTCCACCGCAGCGACCGCGGCATTAAACACGCCGGTATGACCGACCATATCGCAGTTGGCGAAATTGAGGATAATCATATCGTATTTACCTGCCAAAATCTGCTCGCACACCGCGTCGCACACGGGATACGCGCTCATTTCGGGTTGCAGGTCAAAGGTCGGCACGTCCGGCGATTGGATGAGAATGCGATCCTCGCCGGGGAAGGTTTTTTCCTCGCCGCCGTTATAGAAGAAGGTCACGTGGGCATATTTCTGGGTCTCGGCGATGCGCAACTGGGTCATACCCGCGTTGCTGATGACCTCGCCCATCGTCTGCGTGAGTTCCTGCGGCGGGAACGCCACGGTGACGTTCGGCATGGTCGCATCGTACGACGTCATACACACGTAGTGAAGCGGGAAGAAGCCGTTTTTGCGCTCGAAACCGTCGAACGCCTCGTCCACAAAGGTGCGGGTGATTTGGCGCGCGCGGTCGGGGCGGAAGTTGAAGAACACCACGCTGTCGTTCGCGTTAATCGTGCCCTCTTTGTCGAGCACGGCGGGAATCACGAACTCGTCGGTGACCTCGTTGGCGTAGGAATCTTTAAGCGCCTGCACGGGGCATTTGGCCTCGACACCCTCGCCGTACACCATCGCGGCATACGCTTTTTCCACGCGGTCCCACGCGAAATCGCGGTCCATCGCGTAGTAGCGGCCCATCACGGTGGCGACTTTGCCGACACCGATTTCGCCGAGTTTATCGCAAAGCTGCTGCATATACTCCACACCGGAAGTCGGCGGCACGTCGCGGCCATCCATCAGCGCGTGGATATACACTTTGTCGAGCCCGTTGCGCTTCGCCATTTCGAGAAGACCGTAAAGGTGCTCTTGGTGGCTGTGCACACCGCCGTCGGACAAAAGACCGATGAGATGCAGCGCGGAGTTGTTTTTCTTCGCGTTTTCCATCGCGGCGAGCAGGGTTTTGTTCTCGAAAAAGTCGCCGTCTTTAATGGATTTGCTGATTTTCACGAGCATCTGGTACACCACGCGGCCCGCGCCGATGTTGGTGTGACCGACCTCGCTGTTGCCCATCTGCCCGTCCGGCAGACCCACGTCCAAACCGGAAGCCGCAATCGACGTGCAGGGGTTTTGGGCGAACAAGCGGGACAGATTCGGGGTTTTCGCCGCACGAATGGCGTTGCCGTTTTCGTCGGGGTTGATGCCGAAGCCGTCCATAATAATCAAAGTTACGGGTTTTTTCATTTGGAGTTTCCTCTCTTTTCACAAAGAACGGGCGCGGAGTCCGCGCCCGTTTTGTTTTTGGATTTCTTATTTCGCCGCCGCCACGATGATGGAGAAGTCGTTGGCTTTGAGCGCCGCGCCGCCGATAAGACCGCCGTCCACGTCCGGCTGGGCGAGCAAGTCCGCCGCATTGCCGGCGTTCATCGAGCCGCCGTATTGGATGGTGAGGGCTTTCGCCGCCGCATCGTTGTAAAGACCGGCAACGGTCGCACGGATGAGGGCGCAGACTTCGTTCGCCTGCTCCGCGGTCGCGGTTTTGCCCGTACCGATGGCCCACACCGGCTCGTACGCGATAATCACGCGTTTCAGCTCCTCTTCGGACACGCCGCCGAGCGCGATTTTGGTCTGCATGGCAACAACCTCGCCGGTCACGCCCTGCTCGCGCTGCTCGAGATACTCGCCCACGCACAGAATGACGTTGAGGCCGGCATCGAGAGCGCCGCGCACGCGCTGCGCGACGGTTTCGTTGGTGTCACCGAAGTAGGTGCGGCGCTCGCTGTGGCCGAGGATGACGGTGCCGACACCCATGGCTTTCAGCATAGCGGCGGAAATTTCGCCGGTGTACGCGCCGGACTCTTTCCAGTGGCAGTTTTGCGCCGCGACACCGATGTTGGTGCCCGCGGTGGCTTCGAGAGCCGCCGGCAGGTCCACAAACGGCACGCCGACGATAACGTCGCAGGAAGCGTTCGCCACCAACGGTTTCAGCTCGTTGATAAGCGCGGTCGCTTCCGCGGGAGTTTTGTTCATTTTCCAGTTACCGGCAATTACGTATTTACCCATTGTTAGTTCCTCCTAAAATTTAGTTCAATCTTATTTGTCGCTCATCGCGGCGATACCCGGAAGCTCTTTGCCTTCGAGGTATTCCAGCGAAGCGCCGCCGCCCGTCGAGATGTGGCTCATCTTGTCGCCGAAGCCGAGGGTGTTGACCGCCGCCGCGGAGTCGCCGCCGCCGATGATGGTCGTGCCGTCGGTTTCCGCGAGAGCTTTCGCCACCGCGATGGTGCCCTGCGCCAAAACCGGGTTCTCGAACACGCCCATCGGGCCGTTCCACACGACGGTTTTCGCGTTTTTCACTTCGTCCGCAAACAGTTTCTCGGTCGCCGGGCCGATGTCGAGACCCATTTTGTCGTCCGGAATCGCATCCGCCGCAACGATATCCACGTCGATTGCCGCGTCAATCGGATCCGGGAAGGAAGCCGCGACTTTGCAGTCGACCGGAAGCAGGATTTTCACGCCTTTTTGCTCCGCACGGGCGAGCATATCTTTGCAGTAGTCGAGTTTCTCGCCGTCAAACAGCGATTTGCCGATACCGTAGCCCTGCGCCGCGAGGAAGGTGTACGCCATACCGCCGCCGATAATCAGCGTGTCGGCTTTGTTGAGCAGGTTTTCGATGACGTTCAGTTTGTCGGCCACTTTCGCGCCACCGAGGATGGTGACGAACGGGCGGACCGGATTTTCGACCGCCGCGCCGAGGAATTTAATCTCTTTCGCCATCAGATAGCCGTTGGCGGATTCTTCCACGAAGGAAGCCACACCGACGGTCGAGCAGTGGGCACGGTGAGCCGCGCCGAACGCATCGTTGACGAACAGGTCGCACAGGGAGGCGAGTTCTTTCGAGAACTCTTCGCCGTTTTTGGTCTCCTCCACGCGATAGCGGGTGTTTTGCAGGAGAACCACGTCGCCGTCTTTCATCGCGGCAACCGCGGCTTTGGCGTTGTCGCCCACCACGTTGTCGTCGGCGGCGAACACCACGTCTTTACCGAGTTTCTCGGACAGGCGCACGGCAACCGGCGCGAGCGAGAATTCCGGCTTCGGCTCACCCTTCGGTTTGCCGAGGTGCGAGCAGAGGATGACTTTCGCATCGTTTTTCAGCAAATACTCGATGGTCGGCAGAGCCGCCACGATGCGGTTTTCGTCGGTGATCACGCCGTTTTTCAGCGGCACGTTGAAGTCACAGCGGACGAGAACGCGTTTGCCTTTGACGTTGAGGTCTTCTACGGTTTTTTTGTTGAGCATAGACATAGGTCAGGTTCCTTTCCTAATTATTTTTTCAACCACTCTTTATTGTAACCCATTCTTCTCCGTTTTTCAAGAGAAATTACAGGGTTTTTGCAAGATTTTCGGCAATCGCATCCAAAAATTCGTCGGAATTGACACCGCGTTTGTTTTCGATGGTGGAAAGACCGATGAGGTCTTTGGTCATCACGCCGCCCTCAATCGTGTCAATCGTGGCTTTTTCGAGTTTGTCGGCGAATGCCTGCAGCTCGGGCAAATCGTCCATTTCGCCGCGTTTGCGCAAAGCGCCCGACCACGCGAAAATGGTGGCGACGGGGTTCGTGGAGGTCTGCTCGCCGTTGAGATAGCGATAGTAGTGGCGCGTAACCGTGCCGTGCGCCGCTTCGTATTCATAGTTGCCGTCCGGCGAGACGAGCACGCTGGTCATCATGGCGAGCGAGCCGAACGCGGTCGCGACCATATCGCTCATCACGTCGCCGTCGTAGTTCTTGCAGGCCCAGATGAAGCCGCCTTCCGAGCGAATCACGCGCGCCACCGCATCGTCGATGAGCGTGTAGAAGTAGGTAATACCCGCTTCCTCGAACGCGGCTTTGAACTCGTTTTCGTAAATCTCGGCAAAGATATCTTTGAAGCGGTGGTCGTAGATTTTGGAAATCGTGTCTTTGGTGGAGAACCACAAATCCTGCTTGCAATCGAGCGCAAAGCGGAAGCAGGCGCGGGCAAACCCGCTAATCGACGCATCGGTGTTGTGCATACCCATCACGATGCCGTCGCCCGCAAAATCGTGAATCAGCGTGCGGGTCTCGTTGCCGTCTTTATCGGTCACACACAGTTCGGCGCGGCTGCCCGCCGGCGCACGCATTTCGGTGTTTTTATAGATATCGCCGTAGGCGTGGCGCGCGAGCGTAATCGGCTTTTTCCACGTAGAAACCGTCGGGTGAATGCCGTTTACGAGAATCGGCGCGCGGAATACCGTACCGTCCAAAATGGCGCGGATGGTGCCGTTCGGGCTTTTCCACATCTGTTTCAGTTTATACTCTTCGACACGCTGGGCGTTCGGAGTAATGGTGGCGCATTTGACACCGACACCGTATTTTTTAATCGCTTCGGCGGCATCTTTGGTCACTTGGTCGTCCGTCTCGTCGCGGTGCGGCAAACCGAGGTCGTAGTACTCGCTTTTGAGGTCCACGAACGGGCAGATGAGTTTCTCTTTAATCCCACTCCACAGTACGCGGGTCATCTCGTCGCCGTCCATTTCGACAAGGGGCGTTTTCATTTGGATTTTTGCCATATTCGTTCACTCACTTTCGGTTGTGATTTACGGTTTTGAGTATACCATATTCCCCCGCTTTTGGCAAGAGTTTCCGAAAGAAAAACCCTCGTCAAAAACGACGAGGGTTTTATACTTTTCGTTCGGTTTTTACGGCTTGGTGAAATACAACACACCAAGGCAGTTCGGCCCGCAATGGGACGAGATAGTCGAGCCGGCGTGAGTGGCGTAAACTTCTTTGAATTTGCCGTATTTTTTGGCAAATTCCACCGCCATCGCCTCGCGCTCGGGCGACACGCCCGAGTGGGTGATAAACGCGTAATCGGTCACCACGTCTTTACCCGAAAGTTCGTCGCGGATATACTCCTCCATCACGCGCTCGTAGGTGCCGCGGTATTTTTTGCCGACACCCATCGCGCCCGTCTGGTTATCCACCAAAATCGAGGGACGCAGTTTAAGGACGTTCGCACCGAACATCGCGAGAGCCGAGCAGCGCCCGCCTTTATAGAGATATTCGAGCGTATCGAGGAAGAAACTCGCGTGGTCGTGGGCGCGAAGCGCCTCCACCTCGGCGGCAATCTGCGATGCGGACATCCCCGCCTGCGCTTTTTCCGCGGCGGCGAGCACCAACAGACCGATACCGGTAGACAAACTCAAACTATCCACCACGTAGACGTTGCCCACGTCTTCGGCGGCGATACGCGCGTTTTGGCAGCAGGACGAAATGGCCGAGCCGGTGCAGATATGCACCACGCTGTCCCCGTCTTCGAGCAAGCCCTTGAAATATTCGGTGTATTCGTCAATGTTGATAGCGGCGGTCGTGGGCAGCGCTTTATTTTCGTCATAGTAGGCGTAAATATCCTCGGCTTTCACGTCCACACCGTCCAAATAGGAATTGTCCCCCAAACGGACGTGAAGCGAGATCACGTGGACTCCGTAGCGCTCGACCAGTTCCGGCGACAAATCGCAGGTGCTGTCCGCGCTGATAATCACTTTCGACATAGTTCGTTCCTCCTTGTGACTTTTTCGTCGTTTAGTATACCATTCTGCGGTGGAATTTTCAAGCCCTTATAAATATTTTTTTACAAAAGGGGTTGCAAAATGCGAATGAGTGTGGTATAGTGGGGTACGGTAAAGATAAGGTTAAGGTAAAGGAGTGGGGCGACCCGCTCTTTTGTATTGTTACGACTTTTCGGGAGGGTGAAGACGTTTTGGCAACGAAAAAAGGCGGTAACACCGTCGAGACCTGCCGCGCACTCGCAAAGCCGCTTGCGGACGAACTCGGGCTCGTCATCTGGGACGTGCGCTTCGTCAAAGAAGGCGCTTCGTGGTACTTGCGGTATTTCATCGACAAAGACGGCGGCGTGGACATCAACGACTGTGTGGCGCTGACGCGGGCGCTCAACCCCGTGCTGGACGAGGCCGACCCCATCGCCACGTCCTACACGTTGGAGGTGTCGTCCCCCGGTATCGAGCGGGAACTCACCCGCCCCGAACATTTCGAGTGGTGCGAGGGGGATGCCGTGGTAGTCACGCTGTTCGCCCCGAAAGACGGCGTACGCGAGTTCGCCGGTATCTTACAGCCCTGCGACAACGGGCAAATCGTCATTACGGATGAAAACGGGCAACCGCTCGTTTTTGATAAAAAAGAAGTGTCGAGCGTTCGCCTCATCGAGGAATGGGACGACGACACGGATGAAACAGTCTAATGAACGCTCTGTGAGCGAGGAGGAATACTGATGAAAAAGAAAGACGAATTCAACGCAGAATTTTTCGAGGCGCTGGCGCTCCTCGAAAAAGAAAAAGGCATCGAGTCCGGCTACCTGCTGGAAAAAATCCGCGCGGCGATCGTGATTGCCGTGAAGCACGATTTCGGTGCCGAGGACAACGTCGAGGTCATTATGGACCCCGAAACCAACCAGTTCACCGTCACGCTGCTCAAAGACGTGGTGGAGGAAGTGGAAAATCCGGGCACGCAGATTACGCTCGCGGATGCCCAAGCCATCAGCAAAAAAGCCAAGCTGGATACCGTGGTGCGTATCCCGCTTCAAACCAAACAGTTCGGCCGTATCGCGGCGATTACCGCGAAACACGTCATTCGCCAAGGCATTCGTGAGGCGGAGCGCGGCCAGCAACTCCAAGAGTTCCAGCGCCACAGCCAAGACCTCGTCACCGCCAAAGTGTCCCGCGTGGATCCGGTGACCGGCAACGCCACCGTAGAAATCGGCCGTTCGGAAGCCGTCCTGATCAAAGGCGAGCAGATGCCGGGCGAAATCATCCGCGAGGGCTCTTACGTGAAAATCTACGTGGCGGACGTGCGCGAGGGCGAACGCGGCCCGCGCGTGCTCATCTCCCGCGTGAACCCCGGCCTTGTCAAACGCCTGTTTGAAATGGAAGTGCCGGAAATCTTCAACGGCGTGGTGGAAATCAAAGCCATCTCCCGCGAGGCGGGCAGCCGCACCAAAATGGCGGTGTCCTCCAACGACGAAAACGTGGATGCCGTCGGCGCGTGCATCGGTCCGCGCCACTCCCGCGTGGACAGCATCGCCGAAGAACTCGGCGGCGAGAAAATCGACATCGTGGAATACAGCGAAGACCCGGCGACCTTCATCGCCGCGGCGCTGTCCCCCGCGAAAGTGCTGTCGGTCACTCCCGACCCGGACGGCGCGAAAAGCTGCCGCGTGACCGTGCCGGATGCGCAATTGTCGCTCGCCATCGGTAACAAAGGTCAAAACGCGCGCCTTGCCGCGAAACTGACCGGCTGGAAAATCGATATCCGTCCCGAAAGCGGCTTCTTCGGCGAAGAAGAGCCGGCTGAAACGGAAGAATAAACCGCGAAAGGAGAACGACCATGGCGGAAAAACGCGTGCCGCTGCGCAAAGGCATCGGCTGTAACGAACAAAAACCGAAAAAAGAACTGCTCCGTGTGGTGCTCTCTCCCCAAGGAGAAATCAGCATGGACGAAACCGGCAAAAAAGCGGGGCGCGGCGCGTATCTGTGCCCGTGCAAGGCGTGCCTTGCCAAAGCCCGCAAAGCCAAACGACTGGAACGCACGTTTGAGTGCGAGATTCCGGACGAGGTTTACGCCCGTTTAGAGGAGGGACTGGAAAACGGATAAGCAGAAGGCGGCAGGACTGTTCGGTCTTGCCAAACGCGCCGGAGCCGTCGTTACCGGCTTTGATGCCGCCCTCGCCGCCGCCACGTCGCGGCGCGCCAAAGCGGTGTTCTTCGCCTGTGACCTCTCCGACAAGACGAAAAAAGAATGGGCGTTCAAAGCGAGCGCCTGTTCGCAACTCCCCGTCGTCGCCCCGCTAACCAAAGAAGAGTTGGGCGCGGCGCTCGGTGCGCACGGTCCGGTGGGAATCGCCGTGCTGCGCGACGAGGGATTTGCAAACGCCATCCGTGCACTCTGTCCCACTATGAAGGAGGAAAAAGAATGACTCAACAAAAAATTCGCGTTATGGATATCGCCAAAGATTTCGGCGTAACCAATAAAATCATCACCGACCTGCTCGCCGGTCACCTCGGCGTGGATAAAAAAGCCGCCAGCGCGCTGGAAGAGGAAGAACTCGACCTCGTTTTTGAAGCGCTGACCGTGCAGTATGCGCCGGAAAATCTCGACGCGTACTTTGCGACCGCCAACGAGCCGAAGCCGCAAAAAGAGGGCGAGGAAAAACCGGCGGAGAAAAAAGCGGACGACAAGCCCGCTGCTCCGGCGATGAACGGTATGACCACCGGCAACCAAAAGAAAGCCGACAAACCCGCCGCCCCCGCCACGCCGAAAGTGCAAAAAGAGCGCCGCACGGTGGATACGCGCTCGGCGCAGGTGGACATCGGCAAATACGACGAGAAATTCGACCGTATGGCGCAGAGTTCGTCGCAATTCCGCGGCGGCGATGCGGTGAAGAAACAAAAAATCAACCAAAAATCGCAACAGTACAAAAAACCGCAGAAAGCCCGTCGCGAGACCGAGGCCGAGCGTATGAAACGTATCGAGCAAGAACGCCAGAAGAAGCATATGACCATCAAAGTCGGCGAAACCATCACCGTCGGCGAATTGGCCAGCCGTCTGAAAGCCACCGCCGCCGAGGTTATCAAAAAGCTGATGATGCTCGGTATGATGGTGTCGGTCAACGAGGAAATCGACTTCGATACCGCGTTCCTCGTGGCGGAAGAATTCCACGCCAAAGTGGAAAAAGAGGTCGTTGTGACCATCGAAGAACGCATCATCGACGACAGCGACGACGACGAGGGCAACCTCTCGCCCCGCGATCCGGTCGTGGTGGTTATGGGTCACGTTGACCACGGTAAAACCTCCATTCTCGACTATATCCGTAAGAGTAACGTCACCTCCGGCGAGGCGGGCGGTATTACCCAGCACATCGGTGCCTATCGCGCCACCTGCAACGGGCAGACCATCACCTTCCTCGACACCCCGGGTCACGCGGCGTTTACCTCGATGCGTGCCCGCGGCGCGCAAATCACCGATATCGCCATCTTGGTGGTTGCGGCGGACGACGGCATTATGCCGCAGACCGTCGAAGCCATCAACCACGCGAAAGCCGCCGGCGTGTCGGTCATTGTGGCCATCAACAAAATGGATAAACCCGAAGCCAATCCCGACCGCGTGATGCAGCAACTCACCGAGCACGAACTCGTCCCCGAGGAGTGGGGCGGCGACGTCATCTGCGTTCCCGTGTCGGCGCATACCGGTATGGGCATCGACAAACTGCTCGAAACCGTGTTGCTCGTTGCCGAAATGGCGGAACTGAAAGCCAACCCCGACCGCGCCGCCAAAGGTACGGTTGTGGAAGCCCGCCTCGATAAAGGTCGCGGCCCGATTGCGACCATCCTCGTGCAAAACGGTACGCTCCACGCCGGCGACATTGTGGTCGCGGGCGCGGCGGTCGGCCGTGTGCGCGCCATGGTGGACGAAAACGGCAACAAAATCAACGAAGCCGGCCCGTCTGTGCCGGTGGAGATTATGGGTCTTGACAGCGTGCCGACTTCCGGCGACGTGGTGAACGCCGTTACCGACGAACACCTCGCGCGCGAACTCGTCGAACAGCGCAAACAGATTGCCAAAGAAGAAGAGTTCAGTCGCTACAAGAAAGTCACCCTCGAAAACCTCTTCGACCAACTGAAAGAGGGCGAGATGAAAGAACTCAAAGTCATCGTGAAAGCCGACGTGCAGGGCTCGGTGGAAGCCGTTACCCAGTCGCTCGAAAAAATCGGCGAAGAAGACGTGCGCGTGCGCGTTATCCACGGTGCGGTGGGTGCGGTCAACGAGAGCGACGTGATGCTCGCCGACGCGTCCAACGCGATTATCGTCGGCTTCAACGTCCGTCCCGAGCCGCTCGCGGTGGAAGCCGCCGAGCGCGCCGAAGTGGATATGCGGATGTACCGCATCATCTACGATTGCATCGAGGAAATCACCACCGCTATGAAAGGTATGCTCGCGCCGAAGACCCGCGAGGTGCTCCACGGTCGCGTGGAGGTGCGCCAAGTGTACCGCATTTCCGGTGTGGGCGCGGTGGCCGGTTGCTACGTGACCGACGGCAAAATCTGCCGCAACGACCTCATCCGCGTGGTGCGCGACGGTATCATCATTGCCGACGACAAGATGTCCTCGCTCAAACGCTTTAAGGACGACCAAAAAGAAGTTATGCAGGGCTACGAATGCGGTGTCAGCTTGGAGAAATTCTCCGACGTTAAAGAGGGCGACGTGTACGAGTCCTATATCATCGAGGAATACCGCGACTAACCCCGCCGTGTTCCGTGTTCCCAAGAAGGAGGGATGGCGATGGCCGGCTATCGTGTCCATCGACAAAGTGAAGACATTGCGCGCGAACTGACCGCCATTTTGCGGACGGTGAAAGACCCCCGCGTGCAAGACGGTATGTTAAGCATCGTGCGGGTGGACGTGTCGAACGACCTGTCCTACGCCACGGTGTACGTCAGCGCGCTCGCCGGAATGGAAGCCGCCAAAACCGCGGTGGAGGGCTTAAAATCCGCCGCCGGCTATATGCGCTCCTCGCTCGGCTCGGCGCTCAAACTGCGCCACGTGCCGGAGTTGCGCTTCGTTCCGGACGATTCCATCGCGTACAGCGCGCATATCAACGAAACTCTGCAATCTCTGAAAAAGGAGGATGCAACGTGAACAAAATCAACCCCGCGTGTAAAGACGTGGATTTAGCCGCCGCCTGCGAGCTTTTGAAAGCGGGCGACAACTGGCTCATTTTGACCCACCAATACCCCGACGGTGACACGCTCGGCAGCGCCTACGCGCTCGGAAAAGCGTTGCAACTGCTCGGCAAAAAGGTGCGTGTCGTCTGTTCGGACGTCATTCCCGGCAAATACGCCTATATTACCGAAGCCGCCAAGTGGGACGATTTTACCCCCTCTCACTACTGCGCGGTGGACGTGGCGGACCCGCGCTTGCTCGGCGAAGAACTCGAAGCATACGCGATGCTCGTCGAACTGTGCGTTGACCACCACGCTTCCAACACGTATTATGCCGAAAACCTGCTGTATAAAGACTACGCCGCCACCGCGATGCTCGTGTATGAGATTATCAAAGAACTCGGCGTAGAACTTACCCCTGCGATTGCGGAGGCGCTGTATACCGGTATGGCGACCGACACCGGTTGCTTCCGTTACAGCAATACCGACGCGCTGTGCCACCGCATGGCAGCAGATATGCTGGACATAGGCATTCGCTCGGATTACATCAACCGCGTGATGTTCGATATCAAATCCCGCCGCCGTATGGAACTCGAACGCATGGCGCTCGCCGCCATTCACTTCGAGTGGGACGGCCGCTGTGCCGTAATGCCGCTGACGGTGGATATGATTAAAAACTCGGGCGCGCTTGAAAACGATATGGAGGGTCTTGCCTCTATCCCCCGCGAAATCGAGGGAGTTTGGGTAGGCGCGACACTCCGCGAAATCGACGACAACCGCTTCAAAATCAGTATGCGCACCGGCTCGAAAGCCAACGCCTGCGACATCTGCACGCTGCTCGGCGGCGGCGGACACGCGGCGGCGGCGGGTTGCACGGTAACAGGCGAATTGCAAGACGTGCTCGCCCGCGTGCTGGATGCGGTGAAAACCGCCGTGCCGCAAATCGAAGCCGGCGACGGCGACGAATACCCCGTATGAGTGGCACTGTCTTAAACGGCGTGTTTTGCCTTGAAAAACCCGCCGAAATGACCTCGTTTCTCTGTTGCGCTGTCATGCGCGGCGTACTGCACCAAAAGAAAATCGGCCACGCGGGAACGCTTGACCCGATGGCGACCGGCGTGCTCCCCATCCTTTGCGGCAACGCCACCAAAGCGATGGATATTCTGCCCTGCGGCGACAAACGCTATCGTGCGGGCTTTCGCCTCGGTATGACCAGCGACACGCAGGACATTTGGGGCAACGTCACAAAAACCGACGTTGCGAAATTTCCGTCTGCCGATTTGGTGGAAGCGGCGCTTTCGCCCTTGCGCGGCGACATTCTGCAAGTACCGCCGATGACCTCGGCACTCAAAAAAGACGGCGTGCGGCTGTATGAACTCGCGCGAAAAGGCGTGGAAATCGAGCGCGAGCCGCGCCCCGTGACCGTGTATGAACTGTCGCTCGTCTCCTACGACGAGCAAACCGGTGAGGGCGTGCTCGACTGCTTTGTGTCGAAAGGCACCTACGTCCGCACGCTCTGCCACGACGTGGGACAAGCGCTCGGTTGCGGCGCCGTGATGACCGCGCTTTGCCGCACCATGGCGGCGGGCTACACGCTCGCCGACTGCGTGCCTCTCGAACGCGCCAAAACGATGAGCGCCGACGAACTGCGCGCTCATCTCAAGCCCACCGAAACCGTCTTTTTGCCCTACCCGGCCGTCACCGTTTCGGCGGCGCAGGCGACTCGTTTCCAAAACGGCGGCGCGCTTTCGCTCGACCGTTTACAAACGAACGTCACCGCCACCGTGCGCGTGAACGCGCCGGACGGCACGTTTTTGGGGCTCGGCGAGCCGCGCGACGGCGAGCTCAAAGTCTATAAACTGTTTCCCGCCTAACGGGATTACGAAAGGGGAAATCGGAATTGCAAACCTATACGTTGTCGTCTGCCGACACCCGTTTCCCTAAAACGCCCCGTGCCGTGGCGCTGGGGCTGTTTGACGGCGTGCACATCGGTCACCGTGCCGTGCTCGCCGAAGTGCTGGACGTGGAAGGGCTCACCCCCGCGGTATTCACCTTTTCGGACGAGCAAACGCTCCCGAAAAACGCCGCGCGGCTGCAAACGCTCTCCGACCGGTGCGATTTGATTGAAAAAATCGGCGTGGAAGACCTGTTTTTGGCGGATTTTTCCGCCGTTTGCGCTCTGTCCCCCGCCGCATTCGTGAAAACGATTCTTAAAGAGCAACTGAACGCCCGCCTCGTCTCCTGCGGCGAAAATTTCCGCTTCGGAAACGGCGGCACGGGCGACGTTTCTCTGCTTAAAACCCTCTGCGAAGCGGAGGGCATCCGCGTGACGGTCGCCGACACCGTGCTTTGCGACGGCGAGCCGGTCAGTTCCACCCGCATCCGCGAAGCGCTGTCCGACGGCGATGTCCTCACCGCCAACCGCCTGCTCGGTCATCCGTTTTCGCTGACCGGCACGGTGGAACACGGCTTCGGGCGCGGTGAAGCGCTCGGCTTCCCCACCGCCAACCTCGCTTTGCGCGACGGATTTGCCGTACCGCGCCGCGGTGTCTATCTTTCAGCGGTGGAAATTGACGGCAACGTCTATTCCGCGCTGACAAACGTAGGCGCGCGCCCCACGTTCGGGCAAGTCGCGCCACTTTGCGAAACCACGATTTTCGACTATTCCGGCGATTTATACGGAAAAGACCTGCGCGTGTCGCTCGCCCGCTTTTTGCGGGAGGAACGCGCGTTTTCCTCGGAAGAAGAACTGAAAACCCAAATCGAGCAGGACAAAAAAACTGCAAAAAAACACCTCGCCGCATCCGGCAAGGTGAAAGCGGTGCTGTTCGATTTTGACGATACGCTCCAAAGCCGTCCGGCGGCGTACAAACGCTATGCCGACCGCTTTGTAAAGCGCCATTTCCCCGATTTACCGAAAGAAGAACAAGAGCGCCGCGCTTTGGAGATGTGGCATCGCAACGGCGACGGCCACGCCCACGTGAACGGCTCGAAATACATCCCCTACCCCGTCTATTTTCAAGGACTCATCGACTTGTGGGGTTGGCAAAACCCGCCGACGATCGACGAGCTCACCGCCGAGTGCCGTCAGGTGCTCGCAAGCGAAACGGTGCTGTTCCCCGAAACCGTCGATACGCTTAAAACGCTGCGGCAAAAAGGCGTGCTCGTCGGGCTGATTACCAACGGATACAGTTCGATGCAGGGCAGGAAGTTAGACGTTTCGGGGCTTCGCCCGCTTCTCGACTTATCCGTCGTTTCGGGCGACGAGGGCATTCGC
Source organism: Clostridia bacterium (assembly GCA_024404755.1). GTDB lineage: Bacteria > Bacillota > Clostridia > Oscillospirales > Acutalibacteraceae > RGIG426. Next base: position 17,213 of record JAKSPN010000014.1, read on the forward strand.
AAGCCCGACCCCGAAATCTTCCGCCGCGCCGCCGCGCGACTGGGCGTTTCGCCCGCCGACTGTGTCTACGTCGGCGACCATCCCTATTACGATTTGTCCGGCGCGACCGAAGCCGGTATGCGCGTTGTGTACGTCGATGCGTTCGGCTTGCAGCTGGCCACCGACGTGCCGACGGTGACGTCCGTTTCGCAAATTCCCGAAATTCTCAATTTGTAAGGAGTGTACGGTATGCAGATTTCTCCCTCGATTCTCACTTGTGACTACGCCAAAATGGGCGAAGAACTGAAATTCGTCGAGCGTTCCGGCGTGGATATGGTCCACCTCGACGTGATGGATGGTGTGTTTGTCCCGAATTTCAGTTTCGGCCCGCCGGTCATCAAACGTCTGCGTCCCGTCACCGACCTGCCGTTTGACGTACACCTGATGATGCAATATCCCGATCGCCTCATCGACCCGTTTATCGACGCGGGCGCGGATATCGTCAACTTCCATATCGAAAGCGATGCACCGATTGCCGACACGATTGCCCACATCAAATCCCGCGGCAAAAAAGCGGCGCTGACCGTAAAACCCAAAACGCCGGTGGAGGACGTGTTCCCCTATCTCGACGAGTTGGCGCTTGTGCTTGTGATGACCGTGGAACCCGGTTTCGGCGGCCAACACTTTATGGCGGATATGCTGCCGAAAGTGGAAGCCCTCGTCAAAGAACGCGAGCGCCGCGGCCTCGATTTCGTGATTGAAATCGACGGCGGTGTTAACCGCGACACCGCCAAAGCGTGCGCCGATGCGGGCTGTGACGTGGTCGTGGTCGGAAGCGCGTTCTTTAACGATGCCGATGCCGCGGATTTAACCCGCTTCGTTCAGTCGCTGTAACGCGTTGTCCGCAAACACGAGCGTTCCATGTTCCGCAAGAAACGCGGCGGGCGCTTTGCCGCACGCGACAAAGCAGTCCCATTCGGACAATAGCACCGCCGCGCGCCCCGCTTCTTCGGGGTGCGGCGTAAGCAACAACCACAAGCGGTTTTCGTAAGTAACCAACGCGCTGTGCGGCGACGTGAGTACGCCCGCCGCTTTGCAAAACGAAAACAGCGCGTCTACGTCGCAAAACGCCGCACAAAAGGGCGTGGGCTCGCCCGCAAACGGCTCGCCGCCCTCGCCGGAAAACAGTAAAAAACAACCGCCCTCTACGGGAAAGACCTCGGCGGTCATCCCGTCGGCGGAAAGCGGCTCCCCCTCGGATGCGGCGACAAGCAGCGCCGAGAGTAGCGCCCGTGTGCAGGGCGAGCGCCCCGAAAGCCGTTCGAACGAAAGTCCCCAATCCTGCAATTCTTCATCCGATAAAAATACCCGGTAACGTCCGTTACCCAGCCGTTCCCGTTCCAAAGCACACCACCCCCTCTTTCATTCTATGTGGGCGGCGGCGCTTTTGCAAGCGGGAATCGGTGGAAATTCTGTTGATACACATCTTATAAAGGAGGTGCCGTCATGTCCGTAACCTATCCGCAATACGCGCTCTCGTTTCCCTCGGAAAAAGAGCCCGCCGCCAGTTTGCCTACTCTCGAACTGTGCCGTATGCCGAAGCTCTTGTTGCCCCTGACCGACGAAAACGGACAGCCGCGCACCCCGCTTTGTGAACTGTACGATACCGTCGCCCCCGGTCAAACGCTGACCGACGGCGCGCGCCCGCTGTATGCGCCGGTCACCGGCGTGTTCGCCGCGGTGCAAACCATCGACGACGTGGAGTATATGGAAATCGACGCGCTTGCCCTTGCCGGCGAAGAGCCCGCCCCCGCCAACGTGTTCACCCTCTCGCCCGACGAGATTGTGGCGGCGTGCAAAGCCGCCCACGTGGTGGACGAGCTGGACGGCGCGGATTTGGCGGACAAACTCGCCGCCATCGCCGAAAGCGATGCTGCGCTGTTGGTGGCGGATGCGGTGGATGACCAACCGTTCGGCTCGGCGGGACTTGCCACGCTGCGCCAATTCGGTGCGTTTTGCGCCGACGGGCTGATGCTCGCCGCCAAAGCCGCCGGCATCGACGACTATCACGTGTTGTTGCGGGCGGAAACCGATACTTATAAAGAAATCGAAGCAACGCTTCCGAAAGGTCGCCTTGTCCGTGACCGCCACGACATCTATCCTCATAAAGTGTCGAAAAAAGGCAAACCCGCGGCAACCGTCGGGGTGCAAGCGTGCCTCGCGCTCTATCGCGCGTGTGCATTCGGCGAACATCACGGCTTCGCCACCGTTACCGTGGCGGGCAACGCCGTTTCGCTTCCCGCCAACGTGCGCCTGCCGTTCGGCACGCCGCTTTCCGAAGTGTTTTCGCTGTGCGGACTTGTCGATGAGCCGGACAAATACGTCCTCGGCGACAGTTTCACCGGCAAAGCGGTGGATACGGATGCGTTGCCCATTTTGCCGGGTGTCACCTGCGTGTTGGCGCTCAAAAAAGAAAAATCGCCCGCCGTTCACGCCTGCATCGGGTGCGGACGGTGCGCCGCCGTGTGCCACAAGCACTTGCTTCCCTATGAGATTGCGCGGCGGGTGGAAAATCTGCAATTTACCAAACTGCCGTCGTTGTCGCCGGCGGACTGCGACGGGTGTAACGCCTGTGCGGTGGTCTGCCCCGCCAACCGTCCGGTAGCGGACCTTGTAAAACAAGGCATCGAAGAAAGCGGTCGCGTGTTGATTGGTTGGGGGGTGCACGACTATGAGTAATCTGCGCAACGCCCCGTTCTCCCAAAACGAGGCCAACGTATCCACCCTCTCGCTCGACATGTTGCTCGCGCTGTCGCCCGCCGTGGCGTTTGGCTGTGTGTTGTTCGGGTGGCGAGTACTGCTTGTGGTCGGCATCTCGATTGTAAGCGCATTGTTCTTCGAACTGCTCGGCGGGTGGATTGCCCGCCGCCCCTCCGACCTGCGCGACGGCACCGCCGCAGTCACCGGACTCATCGTCTCGTTGCTGCTTCCGGCCTCCGTGCCGTTGTTCGTGCCGGTACTCGCGTGCGCGTTCGGCATTTTCCTTGTAAAACTCCCCTTCGGCGGCTCCGGCCACAACCTCTTTAACCCCGCCGCCGCGGGACTTGCATTCGTCACCGAATGTTTTTCTCACCACGTATTCGCCTATCCCGCCCGCGAAGCGGTTATTCCGTTTACTCTCCGCACGCCGGAGGTAAACGTGGCCGCCTCCCCCGCCGGGCTCTTAAAAACCGGCGGCAGTACGGCGTTTTCCTGGTATGAACTGCTCATCGGTCAGGTCACCGGCCCCATCGGCACGGTGGCGATTTTGGTGCTTGTTGCCTGCGCGGTGTATCTCTTTGTGCGCCGCGGTGCCGCACCGCTTTTGACCGTGTCCTGCCTCGCCGCCTGCGCGGTGATTGCCGCGCTGTTCCCCCGTTCGGCGGATATCACGTGGTACGAGAGCATTCTCTTCGAACTCTGCTCGGGCTATCTCGTGTTCGGCGCGATTTTTATGCTCAACGACCCCGTCACCTCGCCACGCCACCCGCTGGCACACGTGATGTACGGCGTGGCGGTGGGTGTGCTGACCATGCTCATGCGGCATTTCGGTCAGTTTGAGGAGGGCTTCTGCTTTGCCCTGCTTTTGTGCAACGCCGTTTCGGGCGTGTTCGACCGGTTCGCGTGGCAGCTCTTGCGCCCCCGCCGCCAAAGACGAAAGGAGCGTGAGGTATAATGCGACTGCGTTCCAAAAAAGAGTACCGCACGCTGTTTTTTGACCGCGCGTTCAAAAGCAACCTCGTGCTGGTCGAGGGTGTCGGACTGTGCCCGCTGATCGGCGGCGCGACCACCCTCAAAAACAGCGTTACCATGTTCGTGTGTGCCGCCGTTACGTTGGTGCTCACCAGCATTTTGATGCTCGGTATCGGCAAAAAACTGCCGTCCGTGTTGCGCATCCCCGTCCACACGCTCTGCGCTTCGGCGCTGTTGTGCGGTGAGGCGTATCTGCTCAACGCATACGTTTCTACCGAACTGTATGCCTCGCTCTATCTGTTCTTGCCGCTTCTCGCGGTGACGACCTTGTTCGCCTACCACGGCGACAACGCCGTCGGCGCGTTCGACCCGCGCGCGGGATTTGTGGATGCCTTTTCGTCCGCGTTCGGCTTCGGCGTGGTGCTTTGCCTCGTCGGCGGCTTGCGCGAAATCGTGTCCAAACGCACGATTTGGGATCGACCGCTTCCGTTGGCCGTCGATTTGCCGGAGGCCTCGCTTCCCTTTGCGGCGTTCTTGCTTTTAGGGCTTTTGGCGGCGGCGTTACAACGCGCCAACACCGCGGCGGCTGACCGCGCCAATCGCCAAACACCGACGATGACGGGAGGTGGCGACGTATGACGATAACCACACCGCATCAAGCGCTTTTGATTTTCCTCGCCGCCGCGTTTGCCCAAAACTTGGTGCTGACCACCGGTATCGGCTCGGCGCTTTCGGTGCGCCTGACCCGCAAAAACGGCAACCGCGTCCTGTTCGCGTTGTGCCTGTTTGTCTTTGCGGTACTCACCGCGCTCTGCTTCCACCCCATTGACAACCTGCTCGGAAGCGGCGAAGCGGCGCGGATGTTGCGCCCGCTGATTATCGTGGCGCTTTCCGCCGTTTGGTATCTGTTGGCGACGTGGGTACTTCGCAAAGCCACGCCGCGCGTGTATGAAGATATCCGCGCAGTACTCCCCTTTGCCGCCATCAACACGGTGGTGACCGGCGCCACCCTCATCGCGCCCCACCAATTCGGCGAAAGTCTGCTTGTAGACGTTGCGCTTTCCGCCGGTGCCGCCGTCGGCTTCTTCCTCGTGTATCTGCTTTTATGCGAGGGAATCGACCGCATGCAACATTCCGCGATGCCCAAATCGTTTGCCGGACTGCCCGCGCTGTTCCTCTATCTCGGCATTTTGGCGCTCGCATTGTGCGGCTTTTCGTCGGACATCTCGTTTATTTAACGTATTGACCCCAAAAAGGAGGCATTTACCTTGGCTCGTAGAAGAAAAATTCGCCGCAACCGCCACAGTTTCTCGCGGCGGCGGCGGTTTCAACTCCCGTGGAGAGGAATCGGCGTTGTCGTATTGCTCGCGGCGCTGTGCGGACTCGGCGTGCTGACCGCTAAATGGATTGGCACCGGACTGTCTCATAAAGACCCGAAACCCGCCACCTCCGCCGTCAGCGAAGTGTCTGCGCCCGCATCCACGACCGCGGCAGTCACCACGACCACCGCGCCGCAAACCCCGCAAACGCCGGCGCTGTCCGAAGCGCACGGGTTTTATCTGCCGAAAGCGACACTCCAAAACAAAGCCGCCCGCGAAAAGGCGGTCACCGACGGAGTAAAAGCCGGCTTTAACGCGGTGGTGTTCGATTTGAAAGACGAAACCGGTGCGGTGGGCTACGCTTCCGCGACGGCGGGCGCGAAAAAGGCGGCGTGCGTGGAAAAAACCGCGCTGACCGCCGCCGACCTCAAAGCGTTCGGCGCGTTTTGCGAACAGCAGGGCGTTTTGGCAATTCCGCGGCTGTGCTGTTTTGAAGACCCCACCGCCGCCCGCAAAATGGACGACGCGCGCGTGCTGTATGCCGGCGATGCCTCGTTTATTTGGCTGGACAACACCCAAGCCCGCGGCGGCAAGCCGTGGCTCAACCCCTACGCGCCCGAAGCGCACGCGTATATGCAGGGCTACGTTACCGAACTCGTCGGGCTCGGCTTCAAAGACGTGATGCTGACCGGCGTGCAGTTCCCGTACCAAACCTACGCCGCCTCGTTCGGCTCGACCAAACTCTCGTCGCTGTCGAAACTCGACGTGCTCGCCAAATTCGTGACCGACACCAAAGCCGCCGCCAAAAAAGCGAACGCCGATGCAAAGCTCATCGTGTGCGTGCCCGCGCTCGCGACGTTCAGCGACAGTACCGCCGTCTACGGCGGCAACCCGCTTAACTTCGGAGCGGATGCGGTGGCGCCGCTGGTGTTCCCCGATGCGCTCGGCTCGAAACTGACGGTGGGCAAGGAAATTCTCCAAAACCCCGAAAGCAACCCGCAAAAAGCGGTGGAATTGGTGCTGAAACAGACGGCACTGCGGGTAAAACTCATCGACAAAGCAAAACAGCCCCTGCTGCTCCCGTTTGTGCAGGGTTACGACTTGGCGGATGCCGCAGTGGCGGGCGAGCTCAAAGCTCTGCGCACCCAAAACGGCAACGAGGCCGCGTTCGTGATGTACAATCCGGACGGCAAGTATCCGCTGAAATCCTACTGATGTTCCGAAATGAAAGGACGTGACCGCTATGGCCGAAACGAATACTCCCGAAACGCAAGCGACACCGCGTAAACGGTGGCACAAAACGTTGTGGGTCGTGTTGACGGCGCTCTCCGCCGCCGGCATCTGTGTGGCGCAGTTTTTGCCCACCGCCACCCACGCCGCAATGATTGAAAGCGGCGCAAACCTGATGCACACCGTCATCAAACTGCTGATCGGCGATATGGTCAAACTGTTCGGCGGCGAATGGATGCTGTTCTTCCTTTACGCTTGCGTGCTGGCCGTGCCGACGTGGTTTGCGTGGCTCGCCGCGTGCGAGCGCCGCGAGGAGGGCAAAAAAGCCCTGCCTCCCGCCCTGTACGTCGGCGGACTGCTGTCGGTGCTCGGGTCGCTTCTGCCGATGATGCGCGGCGGCGAATTCGATTCCCACGCGTTCCTCTATATGCTGTGCGGCGCGGTGGGAATGGCGTTCGTCATCTTTGTGTGCATCGTCGTTCCGCGCGAAATCGTCGATTATTTCATCTTCGGCGTGTTCGCCACCATTGCGAACCTCGTCACCTTTAACCTCTGCGACCTGTGGTTCCATATGCCCACCTGGCTGTCCACCACTATCGCGTGGTTTGCGGCGGTTATCTTCGCCTATTTCACCAACAAGACGTTTGTGTTCCACAGCAAAACCCACGGCTTCAAAGAGTTGGCTCGCGAGGCGGGAATGTTCTTCGGTGCAAGGGCGCTCACCTACCTCATCGACCTCGTCGGTATGATTGTGCTCGTCGATTGGCTGCACGTTTCGGGCGGCATTTCCAAAATCCTCTGCAACATCATCGTGCTGATTCTCAACTACGTCTTTTCGAAACTCTTTATCTTCAACAAAGGCACCGCGGACAAACCGCAAGAATAAAATAGCATAAAAAAAGAGCCGTGCGTTGCACGGCTCTTTTTTATTGGTTTTTTTACGACAGTTTGCCGGCAAGGGCACGGTCGAGCCAAATGGCGCCGATATCCATCGCGTTGTACAGTCCGGTTTTTTCGCTCGTTTTGATGATGCGGTTTTTCATGCTGATTTCCGGGTCGGTCGCAATCACCTGCACCGACACTTTGTCCGCCACGGTCATACCGTGTTTCTCGGTTTTGGATTTGATTTGCAACATCACGACGTAGTCCTCGTTCATCTTGCCGTAATACAGCGTGTCGCCCGAACGGACCAGCGGACGCCCTTTATACAGCAAAAACGGAGATTTCTCCGCCGCCGGTTTTTTCGCAGGGGCTTTTTTCGCCGGCTCTTTTTTCTCGGTTTCTTTTTTCGCCGGCTCTTTCTTCGCGGCGGTTTCTTTCTTTTCAGCCATCACACGTTCCTCCTATCGATTTAACGGGTACAGTATACCACAAATTTATTCCTCTGTAAAGGGGTTTTCTTGAACCTCTTTTTCG
>JAKSPN010000015.1 GCA_024404755.1 Clostridia bacterium
TTGACGCGGGTGTCAACATCAGCATGATTTCCACGAGCGAAATCAAAATCTCCGTCCTCATCGACGAGAAAGATTGTGACCGCGCCGTGTCCGCTGTCCACGCGAAGTTTTTTGATAATTGAGTGAGATAACAAATGACCGCTTCCGATTTCGGAAGCGGTCATTTTTCTTTTAGCCCTAAAATATAGTCGGTGGAAACGCCGTAGAATTTCGAGAGTTTAATGAGTACGTCGGTGGGGATGTCCCGCTGACCGAGTTCGTAGTTGCTATACACTTGTTGCGAGCAGTTGAGCACGGTCGCCAACTCGCGTTGGGTGAGGTCGCGGTCTTCCCGTAGGTCGCGGATACGCTGATACATCCAAATTCCCCCTTTCTGAAAACAGTATACCCTACTGCAAAATGCAGTATTGACATTTACCGCAAATTGCAGTAAAATAAAACCATACCAAATTTTAGGAGGAATGAAAAATGGTTTGTCCGAAATGCGGAAGTAGCAATGTAAATGTGAGTAGTGAGCAGGCAACTTCTAAAACCCGTCAAAAGAAAATGGGTTGCTTGTGGGGAATTGGGCGTTGGTTCTTGATTGTGTGTACCTGTGGTTTGTGGTTGTTAATTGGCAGACGAAGCGGCACGGGAAAAACAAAATACAAAAACAACACCGTGGCGATTTGCCAAGAATGCGGTCACAAGTGGAAAGTGTAATCAAAAATCCCCGACGGATGTTCCGTCGGGGATTTTTTTGTGGTTTGCCGCCGCGGGTGGGTGCAAAATCCCTCTTTTCTTTTTGGCAAAACTGTGGTACAATGAGAAAAACATCGAAAAAAGGGGGATGGCAAGATGCACGTTACCGTTTTGGCGGAGAATACCGCCGCGCGAGACGGGTTGGTTGCCGAGCACGGGTTGTCGCTGCTTATCGAAACGAACGGGCAGGCGATTCTCTGTGACGGCGGGCAATCGGATGCGCTTTTATCTAACGCGGCGGCGCTCGAAAAAGATTTGTCCGCGGTGGACGTGGCGGTGCTGTCCCACGGACACTACGACCACTCCGGCGGCATTTCTGCGCTTGCCAAAACCTACCCCCAAATCCCGATTTTTCTCCGTGCCGAAGCGGGCGGCGACTATTTCCACGGCGAGCGTTATATCGGTATCGACAAAACGCTTGTGACCTGCCCGAACTGCCGTATGATAGCGGACGTGGGGGTGACAAAACTCGGCGAAACGCTGTCGGTGTTTTCCGGTTTCGGGAACGATTTTCCCCGCCCGCGCGCAAACGAGGGGTTGACCGTCCGCGACGAGGCGGGCGAGCGACCGGACGATTTTTGCCACGAGCAGGCGGCGGTGGTTGAGGAAAACGGCAAGCGCGTGCTTGTCTCCGGTTGCGCTCACAGCGGCATTCTCAACGTCTTGGCGCGGTTTACCGCGCTTTACGGCGGTGTACCGGATGCGGTGTTCAGCGGGTTTCACACGGCGAAGCCCGACCCCTACACGCCCGCCGAAATCGCGGAATTGCAGGCGCTCGCCGCCACCCTTGCCAAAACCGGCGCGACCTTGTATACCGGCCATTGCACCGGCGATACGGCGTTCGACGTGATGAAGCCGATTTTGGGTGACCGCCTCGTGCGGATGCGGTGCGGCGACAGTTTTCAACTATAAACCGATAAAAAACCCGTTGTTTTGCTTTACAGAAAGGCGGGTTTTGTGGTATACTGTTCCTAATAAGGATTTTTTGAGGAAACGGGGTGGCGAAATGCCGGAAAAAATGGGACAAAAACCCGAAACGGACGTGCTGTCCGGCCGCAACGCGGTGAGCGAGGCGCTGAAATCCGGCCGCGTGATTGACCATATCGAGGTGGCGCGCGGCGAGCGTACCGGCAGTATCGTGGCGCTTGTGGCGAAAGCCAAAGAGCGCGGTATCCCCGTCAAAGAGGTGGACAGCCGCAAGTTGGATTTCTTGGCGGGCAAAAACCACCAAGGTATCGCCGCGGTTGCCGCGTGTAAAGCGTTTTCGTCGCTCGCGGACGTGTTCGCGTTAGCCGCCGAGCGCGGTGAGCCGCCGTTTTTAGTCGTGTGCGATGAACTCGAAGACCCGCACAACTTGGGCGCGGTCATTCGTACCGCCGAATGCGCGGGAGCGCACGGGGTCATTATTCCGAAACGCCACAGCGCGGGGCTGACGAGCGCGGTATACAAAGCGTCCGCCGGCGCGGTGGAGTATATGCCGGTCGTGCGGGTGACCAACATCGCCGACACGGTGAACGAACTGAAAGAGAAAAACGTGTGGGTGTTCGGCCTCGATATGGACGGTCAGTCGTGGGACAAAACCGACTTATCCGGCGCGGTGGCGCTGGTCATCGGGTCGGAAGGACACGGCATTTCCCGCCTTGTGCGCGAACGGTGCGACGGAATCGTGTCGCTGCCGATGGTCGGTCACGTCAACTCGCTGAACGCCTCGGTGGCGGGCGGCATTCTTATGTATGAGGTGCTTCGCCGCCGCCAAAACGGAACCTAAACGAAACCGGAGGGAAGTTCTATGGACAAACAATTTCATACCGACGAACTGCTCGCCGAATTTTTACCGAAAGACGTGGAATTGCCGCCGAAAGCGGTGCCCGTCGCCCCCGCCGAGGATGAGGATATGAAAGTCATCGCCGAGGAGGATACGATGGAAATCCCCGCGATTGCCGACGAGGACGAGGATGACGTAAAAATCTTTACGCCGGTCACCAAAGAGCAGGCGACCAAAGCGATGCCCGCCGTGGGCGTGCCGCTTGCAGAGGTAGAGGAAGAGGAGCAAGACGAGCCCTCCGACCAACTGTGTTTTGACGAGTGGGACGAAGCCGCCGAAAAAGAAGAGCGCGAGCGCCGCGAAAAAGAGGAACACGAGGCGGAGATGGAAGAAACCCTCAAAAACCGCCGCCGCGAAAAAATCCGCGCGTTTGACGATGACCGCCGCTTAAAACTCACCGGCGAGGAAGAAGCCGCGCCGATGGAGGACATCGTTGAGGAGGAATTTGAGGAAGAGTACGTCGAGGATTTCTGTACTTATGAAGATGCGGATGCGGTGGCAACGGAGTTGCGTTTCCGCCGCGCCCGTCACCGTATCGGCACGATGGCGACCGCCGGTATTGAGGCGATGCTGCTGTTGAACGTGCTGTGCTTTATGCTCGGGATTTTCCACGACCCGCTTGTGTACATCGTGGATTCACTGCTCATTTTGGGCGTGATGATGGTGTTAAACCGTTCGCTTTTGCAAGACGGATGGGACGATTTCAAAGCGGGGGAATTCTCCGGCGATTCGTCCGTTTTGCTTTGTTGCGCGGTGGCGGCGGCGCATACCGCTGTACAACTGTTCCACATCGACACGGTGATTTCCAACGGTCTGCTTCCCGCGCTGGCCGGTGCGGGGCTGACGGTGGCGGCGATGGGCAAACAGTTGCAGCTGCGCCGCCTGTGCGCTAACTTCGCGTTTGTGGCGCAGGAAAAAGAAAAATTCGTGGCGCATCGGGTGGACGACGAGCAAACGGCGATGGAAATCGGCCGCGCCGCGGTCGCGCTCGGTCAGCCGGAACTCGCGTATTTTTCGTCGGTGCCGTTTTTACATCGCTTTTTAGACCGTTCGTATTCCCGCCGCACCGAAACCCCGCTTCTTAAAGTGTTCGTGCCCGCTGTGGCGATTGTGGCGGCGGTGGTGGCGGTGGCGTACGGCTTTGCCGCCAAACAGCCGTGGCAGGCGTTGTATCTCTTTGCGCTGACGTTTTGCGTGGCGCTTCCGACAACGCTTCCGCTGTCGTTTGCCGAGGCGTTTTGGCGGGGCAGCCGCTATGCCCTCAACAACGGCGGTATGGTGATCGGCCGTGAGGAAACCGAAGAATTCGGCGACTTAAACGCCGTGTGTGTGGATGCCGCCGATTTGTTCCCGGAAGACAGTGTTCTTCTTGCGGGTATCAAAACCTTCGCCGGTACGCGTATCGACGAGGCAATTTTGGATGCCGCCGCGGTGGTGATTGCCGCGGGCGGCCCGCTGGAAGGCGTGTTCCGCCGCGTGATTCAGGACAAGGTGGACATTCTGCAAGACGTGGACACGCTTGTGTACGAGCAGGAAATGGGCCTCTCCGGTTGGGTGGGCGGCCGCCGCGTGCTGGTCGGCAACCGCCGCCTGCTCGAAAACCACGGCGTGGACGTGCCCTCCCGCGATTACGAAATGCGCTATACCCGCGCGGGACGGAAGCTGGTGTATCTGTCTACGGCGGGCGAGTTGTCCGCGATGTTCGTCGTCACCTATATCGCCGATGCTTCCGCCAAGCGGGTGCTGCGCGCGCTCTGCCGCGAGGACGTGACGTTGCTTGTGCGCACCTGCGACCCCAACGTCACCGAAGACTTGCTTTGCGAGACGTTCGATTTGTCCGACTATTACGTGGAAATCCTCGGCTCGGCCGGTCGGCGGGCGTATGAGCAACTTTTGAAAGACACCGCCGCCGAAGACGACGAGGATGCGCCCGCACTCGCGTGCGACGGCACGGCGGTGGGCAAAGCCGCGGCGCTTACCGTGTGCGGTCGTCTGCGGGGCGCGCTTCCGCTGACCGCGTTTGCGGTGCTCGGTATGGGGCTTCTCGGCTTCGTGCTGACCACGTTGCTCGCGTTTTCCACCCACACGCTTCCCTCCACACTGACCGCCGTTTTGTACGTGGCGATTACCGCCGTGGTGGGGCTTTTGATTCCGAAAGTGAAGCGGATTTAAGCCAAAATAGAATAAACGAGCAAAAACCTGCCGATTTTTTACAAAATCGGCAGGTTTTTTTATAAAAAACGGTTGAAAAACGGGAAAGAATACTGTATACTGTTAAATGTACTACTAATTTTCAAAGAAGTAGTTAGTTTTTTGGTACTTTTGCCCAATAAAATGGGCGAAAGTCGAAAGGAGAAAACCCGAAATGAAAACCTATGCCGCGAAAGATATTCGCAACATCGCTCTGGTCGGACACGCCGGCGCGGGCAAAACGTCCCTCGCCGAAGCCGCGTATTATTTGACCGGACAGTCCGACCGCCTCGGCAAAGTGGCGGACGGCACCACCGTTTGTGACTTTGACCCGGAGGAAATCAAACGTCAGGCCTCCGTTTCCACCGCCGTGCTTCCTATGGAGTGGTCGGATATTAAAGTAAACCTTTTGGACACTCCCGGACTGTTCGACTTTGCGGGCGGGATGAGCGAGGGTATCCGCGCCGCCGGTTGCGCGCTGATTGTCGTTTCCGGCAAAGGCGGTCTTGAAGTGGGCGCCGAAAAAGCGTTCCGCGCCGCCTCCAAAAAAGGCATCGCCAAACTGTTCTTCGTCAATAAAATGGACGAAGAGCACGCCGATTTCTATAAAGTGTATCAGCAACTGCTCGACACCTACGGCAAAATGATTTGCCCGATGGTGTTGCCGCACGTGGTGGACGGTAAAGTGGAGTGCTTCGTTGACCTCATCGACGAAAAAGCGTACGTCTACAAAGACGGTATTCCGCTGGAATGCCCGATGCCCGAGATGGAGCGCGCGGAAGAGTTCCGCACGAAAATCCGCGAGGCGGTTGCCGAGACGAGCGAAGAACTGATGGAAAAATATTTCAACGACGAGCCGTTTACCCACGAGGAACTCGTGGAAGCGCTTTCGGGCGGCGTGCGCCGCGGCGAAATTGCGCCGGTGTTCTGCGGTTCGGCGACCACGATGGCGGGTCTTACCACGCTGTTCGACGGTATGCGCGACTTGGCTCCGTGGGCGGAGACGGTCGCGGGCGAAGTCGGCAAAGACGGCGCCGGCAACGACGTGAAACTGACGGTTGACCCGAACGGCCCGACGGTCGCGATCGTGTTCAAAACCATCGCCGACCCGTTTGTCGGCAAACTGCTCTACTTCAAAGTGATCAGCGGTAAAGTGTCCGCGGATTCCACGCTTGTGAATATGCGTACCGGCGCGAACGAGAAAATCGGCAAAGTGTACTTTATCCGCGGCAAGAAACAGGAAGAAACCGCGTTTATCACCGCCGGCGACATCGGCGGCGTGGCGAAACTCGCCACCACCCGCACGGGCGACACGCTCTGCAGTGTCGGAACGCAGGTAACGCTCAACCGCGTGCCGTTCGAGAACCCCTGCCTGTCGGTGGCGGTCTCGGCGAAGAAAAAAGGCGAGGAAGAGAAAATCGCTTCCGGTCTTGACCGTTTGATGGAGGAAGACCCGACCATCCACTTCGAGGTCAACAAAGAGACGAAAGAGTCCATTCTCTCCGGTCTCGGCGAGCAACACCTCGACGTGGTGGCCTCGAAACTGAAAAGCAAATTCGGCGTGGAAGTGGACTTTGCCACTCCGCGCGTGGCGTATCGTGAAACCATCCGCAAGAAAGTGAAAGTCCAAGGCCGCCACAAGAAACAGTCCGGCGGTCACGGTCAGTTCGGTGACGTGTGGGTGGAGTTCGAGCCGTGGGATTGCGACGGTCTTATCTTTGAGGAGACCGTGTTCGGCGGCTCTGTTCCGAAAAACTTCTTCCCGGCGGTCGAAAAAGGCCTTGTGGACAGCGCCCAAAAAGGCGTGCTCGCCGGCTTCCCGGTCGTGGGCGTGAAAGCCACGCTGGTGGACGGCTCGTATCACCCGGTCGATTCCTCCGAAATGGCGTTCAAAACCGCCGCATCCCTCGCGTATAAAGAGGGTATGGCGCAGGCGAGCCCCGCCATCCTTGAGCCGATCGGCGTGCTGAAAGCGTACGTGCCGGGCGACAACACCGGTGACGTGATGGGCGACGCGACCAAACGCCGCGGTCGCGTGCTCGGTATGAATCCTGCCGAGGACGATTTGACTTGTGTTGAAGCGGAAGTCCCGATGGCGGAGATGGGCGATTATGCCGTGATGCTTCGCTCGCTGACCCAAGGGCGCGGGCATTTCACCCTCGATTTCGAACGGTATGAACAAGCCCCCGAAGCGGTGGCGCAAAAAGTTGTCGCCGAGTACAAAGTCGCCGACGACGAATAAGAACGACACAAAAAAGGCACCGTCCGCGGACGGTGCCTTTTCTCTTTGTTTTTTACAAATCCAATTTCATATCGCCTTTTTTAATCCAGCCGAGTTTACGCATCGTTTCGGAGAAAAACAGCGACAGAACGGCGGGCGCGACGAAGTACATCAGGAGAATTTCGAGCAGCGCCGCGACAGCCGACGTGCCGGCGGCGGTCATTTCCTGGAAGCCCATAATCGGGCCGACCAGTCCCGACGTGCCCATACCCGAGCCGCTGGGGTTGTTGACGAGGTGGAACACGCAGGTGGAAATCGGGCCGAGAATCGCGGAAGCGAGCGTGGGCGGAATCCAGATAAGCGGGTGGCGGAAGATGTTCGGTACTTGCAGCATCGACGTGCCGATACCCTGCGCGATCAGTCCGCCCGTTTTGTTTTCGCGGAAACTGCTGACGGCGAAGCCCACCATCTGCGCCGCGCAGCCGACGGCGGCGGCACCGGCGGAAATGCCGGAAAGCCCGAGCATAATGCCGAGGGCGGCGGAACTAATCGGCAGGGTGAGCGCGAGTCCCATCAGCGTGGCGACGAGAATGCCCATCAAAAACGGCTGATTCTCGGTGGCGGCTTCGATGATGCCGCCGAGCATCGTCATAAACGCCGACACCGACGGCCCGATGAGCAATCCCACCGCGCCGCCGCTTAAAATGCAGGTCAGCGGGGTGACGAGGATGTCGATTTTCGTCTTTTCGGACACCAGCGAGCCGAGTTCAATCGCAACGTAGGCGGCGACGAATGCGCCAAGCGGCTCGCCCGGCGTGCCGAACGTCACCGAGCCCGTTCCGGCAAGAAGCGGGCTTGCAAACGCGCCGATAAGACCGGCGACCGCGCCGGAAGCGGTGACGAGGGGAGAGGCGTTGTATTTGCGGGCAACGCCGATGCCGATGCCCGCGCCCATCGCGGTTTTGGCGACCGATGCCATAAGCCCTACCCACGCGCCGACCGTCACCCACACACCGCCGATGGCGGCGACAAGCGAGCCGATCTGCGCCAAAATCGTGCCGACAATCAGCGTGGCGAACAGTCCCGATGCCATACCGGAAAATCCGTCGATAAACAGATGTTTTGCATATCCTTTTAGGAATTTCATAAAAAATCCCTCCCGAAAAACCCAAGATTAAGTTGAATTATAAAAGGTTTTGACGTTTCCGTCAAGGTTTTTTCAAAAAAGAATGAAAAAAGCAGTTGACAAACGGGGGGAAGTACAGTATAATAATGTGGCTGTCGAAAAACAGCGCTCCCGATAACGGGGTGTGGCGAAGTTTGGTATCGCGCTTGGTTCGGGACCAAGAGGCCTCGGGTTCAAATCCCGACACTCCGACCAAAACCGGCAAGTTTCTTTTGAAGCTTGCCGGTTTTTATTTTTGCGCGCCCGCATTTGTTTTTTCGGGGAAATTCCCCGAAAAAAGCGCTTGCTTTTTTGCGGCGGTTGTGGCATAATGAGGGCGAAATACGAAAACGAGGCGAGGGAGCGTGGCTTTCTCGCCCAAAACGCATACGAAAAAACGGCGAAATGCGGAGGAATACGCTATGATTTTTAAGAAAGCGGGGCCTATCGACTTTTTGGTGGTGGGGCTCGGAAACTACGGAAAACAGTATGAAAACACTCGCCACAACGCGGGATTTCGCGCGCTGAATGCTTTGGCGGACGACCTCGGCGCGGATGTGAAACGCGCGCGGTTTTCGGCGCTTTGCGGCGAGGGCAACATCGGCGACAAACGCGTTTTGCTCATGCTTCCGCAGACGTATATGAACAACTCCGGCGAAGCGGTGGCGGCGGCGATGAAGTTTTATAAATTAGAGCCGTCGCAACTGCTCGTGTTCTCGGACGACGTGTCGCTTCCGCTCGGAACGGTGCGGGTGCGCCGCAAGGGAAGTGACGGCGGGCAAAAGGGGCTGCGCAGTATCATTACCTACCTCGGCACGGAGGATTTTGTGCGCATCAAATTGGGCGTCGGCGAAAAGCCGCACCCGCAAATGGAACTCGCCGACTGGGTGCTTTCGCGCTTTACGAAAGCGGAGGGCGAGACGATGGATACCGCCGCGAAAACCGCCGCGGAAGCCGCAAAACTCGCGATTACCGACAGCGTCGATGCGGCGATGAATCGCTATTCGAAATAATTTAGGAGAATTCTATGAACGTCCTGCTTTCGGGGCTTTCGGGCTCCCCCTCGTTTAAGAAACTGCAAGCGGCAGTCAAAGCGGGGAACACGCCGGTGTACGTGTCCGGTGTGGGACAAATTCATAAAGTGCTTTTAACGGCGGCTCTTTCGGAAAACACCCGCAAACGGGTGTTGCTCCTCACCGCCGACGAAGCGGAAGCCACCCGCCTGTGCGAGGACCTGTGCGCCCTCGGCAAGCGGGCTTTGGTCTATCCCGCACGGGAGATTTCGCTGCGCGACGTGACCTACGGCTCGCGCGAATTCGAGCAACAACGGCTCGGCGTGTTGGCGGCGCTTGCGCAGGACAACTGCGATATCGTCTGCACCACCGCGGAAGCGGCGGCGCAGTTTACGTTGCCGCCGGAAACGCTGGCCACGCACACGCTGACCATCAAAGACAACGCGCCGCTTCCCGTCGCCGACCTTGCGAAAACGCTGGTCGAAGCGGGGTACGAGCGCTGTGACCAAATCGAGGGCGCGGGGCAGTTCGCGGTGCGCGGCGGCATTATCGACATTTTCCCCGCGGCGGGAAACGAGCCGGCGCGACTGGAACTCTGGGGCGATACGGTGGATTCGCTGTCGGCGTTCGACCGCTTGACCCAGCGCCGCACCGAGCCGCTGAAAACGCTGGTTGTACCGCCCGCCGTTGAGCGCGTAACCGACGACCGCACGGCGGTCGCCGACCGTGTGGCGGCGCTTGCCGAAAATTTGTCGTCGCGCCAGGCGGAGTGCAAAGCACGCCTGCTTGCGGATGCAGACAAGATTGCGGACGGACTGCCGTTTAACGGCGACAAATACGTGTCACTTCTCTACGAAAAACCCGCCACGCTGTTCGACTACGTGCCGGAGGCGCTGTGTGTGATGTCCGAGCCGCACGCGGTACGCGAGCGCGCGGAAGCGCTCGGCTTCCAGTGGCGGCAGGATGTAACCGACCTGCTTAAAGAGCAACTGCTTTGCAAAGAATTGTGCGAGGCGGCGCTCGATTACGACGAGGTGATTCGTCGGCTTTCGGCGCAGGGCGTGGTGCTTTTTGACACGTTTGCCCGCACCGAACGGGATTTTGAACTCAAAGAAACGGTGGCGGTCAACGCCCGTCAGTTGCCGATTTGGTCGGGGGATTTGACCGTTCTCAAAGAGGATTTGGAAGATTTGCGCGCCCGCAAAATGAAGGTGGCGGTGCTCGCCGGCGCGGAGGAGAAAAACGCCTCTCTGCTCGCGGAAGATTTGACCGCCCGCGGCGTGCCCGCGCTGTATGCCAAAAACCCCGCCGAACTGACCGAACGGCACGTGACCGTGCTTTGCGGCGGGTTGTCGGCGGGCGCGGAATTCCCCGATGCGGGGTTTGCCGTTCTCACCCACGGGCGGGTGGCGAGCAAGCGGCAAAAAGCCCGCTACAAAGCCAAAAACAAGGGCTCGGAACTGCACAGTTTATCCGAACTGCGCCCCGGCGATTACGTGGTGCATACGGTACACGGCATCGGGCAGTATTGCGGTGTGCAACAGCTGGACGTGCAGGGCGTGACCAAGGATTACTTAAAACTCAAATACGCCAAAGGGGACGTGTTGTACGTTCCCGTCACGCAGTTGGATTTGGTGTCCAAATACATCGGCGCATCGGAAGATGCGACGGTGAAACTCCACCGCCTCGGCGGGCAAGAGTGGCAAAGCACCAAATCCCGCGTGCGCTCGGCGGTCAAAGATATCGCGAAAGAACTCATCGCGCTCTATTCCAAGCGGATGGCGACACCGGGATTTGCGTTTGACCCCGACGAGGAGTGGCAATACGACTTCGAGCGCCGCTTTGAGTATGAAGAAACGGACGACCAACTGCGGTGTACCGACGAAATCAAGCACGATATGGAGCGTGCCGTGCCGATGGACCGTCTGCTTTGCGGCGACGTGGGCTTCGGCAAAACGGAAGTTGCGCTTCGCGCCGCGTTCAAGTGCGTGTCGCAGGGTAAACAATGCGCCATTCTCGTTCCGACGACGATTTTGGCGTTTCAGCATTACCAAACCCTGCTCAAACGGTTTGAGGGCTTTCCGGTGAGAATCGATATGCTCTCCCGTTTCCGCACCGCGAAACAGCAGGAAAAAACCGTCGCCGCCGTAAAACGCGGTGAGGTGGAAATCGTGGTGGGAACGCACCGTCTGTTGTCGAAAGACGTGGAATTCCGCGACCTCGGGCTGTTTATCGTGGACGAGGAACAGCGTTTCGGCGTAACCCAAAAAGAACGCTTAAAAGAGATGACCCCGAACGTGGACGTGCTGACGTTGTCGGCAACGCCCATCCCGCGCACGCTTAATATGGCGCTGTCGGGCATTCGGGATATGTCGATTATCGAGGAAGCGCCGCAAGACCGCCGTCCCGTGCAGACCTACGTGCTCGAACACGACAACGGTGTGCTTTTGGAGGCGATTCGGCGCGAACTGCGCCGCGGCGGGCAGGTGTATTATCTGCACAACCGCGTGGAGGATATCGAACGGGTGGCGGTCAACTTAAAAGCCAACCTGCCGGATGCGAATATCGCGGTGGCGCACGGCAAAATGAGCGAGGAAGAACTGTCGGATATCTGGCGGCGGGTGATGGAGCAGGAAATCGACGTGCTCGTCTGTACCACCATCATCGAAACGGGCGTGGATATCGCGAACGTCAACACGCTGATTATCGAACACGCTGACCGTTTCGGGCTGTCGCAGTTGCACCAGTTGCGCGGGCGCGTAGGGCGGAGTTCCCGCCGCGCGTTTGCCTATCTCACGTTCAGCCGCGGCAAGGTGCTGACCGATATTTCCGCCAAGCGGCTCGAAGCGATGCGCGAGTTCACCGAATTCGGCGCGGGCTTCAAAATCGCCATGCGCGATATGGAGCTGCGCGGCGCGGGCAACCTGCTCGGCGCGCAGCAGCACGGGCATATGGAATCGGTCGGTTACGATTTGTACTTAAAAATGCTCGGCGACGCGGTGGCGGAGCAAAAGGGCGAGGCGCAAAAACCGCGCGAAGAGGAGTGCCTAATCGATCTTCCGGTGTCGGCGCACATTCCCGACGGGTATATTGCCGACCACGCGGCGCGACTCGACGTGTATCGCCGTATCGCGGATATCCGCACGGTGGAGGATTCGCTCGACGTATACGATGAACTCATCGACCGCTTCGGCGAGCCGCCGACGGCGGTGCAGGGGCTTATTGACGTGGCGCTTTTGCGCAATATGGCGGCGGGTCTCGGCATTTTTGAAGTGAAACAACAAGCGGATGCGCTGCTCTTAAAGCCGCGCACGCTCGATATGGAACTGGGCGCGCGGATGTCTTCGGCGCTCAAAGGCCGCGTGATGATTTCGGCGGGCAGTACGCCGTATTACGCGGTGAAAATGAAAAAAGGGTTGTCGTCGCTCGACACGCTGCGTGAGGCGCTCGAAGCGGCCACCGAGCAAGCGGGGGAAACGGAATGAACGAGATTTTGGGAAGCGCGGCGCGACCGCTGATTTTGGCATCGCAATCGCCGCGCCGCCGCGAGATTTTGGAAAAATTGGGCGTGACGTTTTCGGTCTGTCCCGCAAAATCCGAAGTCGCGATTGACAACGCGTTGCCGCTGTGCGAGGCGGTGAAAGCCGTTGCCCGCGCCAAAGCGGAGGAGATTGCCGCCGAAAATCCGGGCCGCGCGGTGCTCGGCGCGGATACGGTGGTGGCGCTCGGCGAAACGGTGCTCGGCAAACCCCGCGACGAGGCGGAAGCGAAAGAAATGCTCAAACGGCTTTCGGGCAACGACCACCGCGTGGTCACCGCCGTGTGGGTGGTGGACGAAACCGGCGCGGGACACGGGTTTGCAAGCGACAACCGCGTGACGTTTGCACCGCTTTCGGACGAGGATATTGCTGACTACGTTTCGACCGGCGAGCCGATGGATAAAGCGGGCGCGTACGGCATCCAAGGCCTCGGCGGGCGGTTTATCACAAAAATTTCCGGCGATTTTTACGCGATTATGGGGCTTCCCTGCGGCGAATTGCGGTTATTTTTGCGCGAAATCTCTTAAAAAGAGAAAAATTTTTACAAAAAAGTAAAAATAACTGTTGTGCAATCGAAAAAAAGCGTATATAATAGTTCTGTTATGGACTATGTTCGAAGAAAGGACGTTTTTCTATGTTTATGTTTAATTGCGACGTAGGTATCGACCTCGGCACCGCCAACACCCTCGTGTATATGCGGGGCAAGGGCATTGTTTTGCGTGAGCCGTCCGTGGTGGCGGTGGACGTGAAAAAGTCCGAAGTGCTCGCCGTCGGTAAAGAGGCGAAAGATATGATCGGCCGTACTCCCGGCTCGATTTCGGCGGTGCGCCCGCTGAAAGACGGCGTGATTGCCGACTTTGAAGTGACGAGCGAAATGCTGCGCTATTTCATCAAAAGCGCGGTGCGCTCGACCTTCTTCCGCCGCACCCGTCTTATCGTGTGCATTCCGTCCGGCGTGACCGAAGTGGAGCGCCGCGCCGTTGAAGATGCCGCGCGCCAAGCCGGTGCCCGCGAGGTGCAACTGATTGAAGAGCCGATGGCGGCGGCCATCGGTGCCGGTCTTAAAGTGGACGAACCCGCCGGTTGTATGATTGTCGATATCGGCGGCGGCACGTCCGAAGTGGCGGTCATCTCGCTCGGCGACATTGTCGCGTCCTGCTCGGTGCGTACCGCGGGCGACGATTTCGACGAGGCGATTATCTCGTATATCAAGAAAAAATACAACCTGCTCATCGGTGAGCGTACCGCCGAAAACGTGAAAATCGAAATCGGCTCGGCGTTCCCGTATGAGGACGAGGGCGAACTCGAAATCAAAGGCCGCAACCTGCTTGACGGTCTGCCGAAGAACATCACCATTACCGCCGAAGAAGTGCGCGAGGCGCTGACCGATGCGGTTTCCGCGGTGGTGGATGCGATTCGCTCTACGCTCGAAACCACGCCGCCGGAGTTGTCGGCGGACATCATCGACAACGGCATTATGCTGACGGGCGGCGGCGCGTTGCTCCGCGGTCTCGATACGCTCATTTCCCGCGAAACCGGTATGCCGGTGCACGTGGCGGAAAATCCGCTGGACTGCGTGGTCAACGGCACGGGCAAATGCCTCGACATCGGCGCGACCAGCAACTTCCGCTCCAACCGTCGTTGAGATAACGAACACATACGAGGGCAGACCGACTCGGCGCATGGCTGTGCGGTCTGCCTTTTTTGAAACAAGCGAAAGGAGGGCTCGAACGTGAAAGATTTTTGGAAAAGCCGCGGGTTTAAGGTGCTCGCGTGTGTGGCGGCGTTTTTCATCGGAATGATGATTTACGCGGCGGTCACCGGATTTGAAACGATTACCGGCGCGGTGCTGAAACCGATACAAAGCGGGATCTCCGCGTTGTCCGACGGTGTACACGATCTGTTCGGGGACTCCGCCAAATCGCTGAAAAAAGAAAATGCGGCGCTCAAAGAAGAACTCAACGACCTGCGCAAGAAGCAGGTGGAACTCGAAGAACTGCGCCGCCAAAACGAGACGTACAAAGAATTCTTGGCGCTGAAAGAGGAAAACCCCGATTTCGTGTTTGTGGATGCGCGGGTGATTGCCGCCGACCCCACCGACCCTTACGGCAACTTTACGGTTGGTGCCGGCTCGGTTTCTGATGTAAAAGTAGGGGACGCGGTGATTACGCCGGAGGGGTTAATCGGCGTGGTCAGCGACGTGGGGCTCAACTATGCGAAAGTCAAAACCGTGCTTGACCCCTCGCTTCAAATTGCCGCTTACGACAGCCGCACCCGCGAAGACGGGCTGACCGGTAACGACTACGACTTGGTGAAAGACGGTAAGCTGAAACTGTGCCGCTTGACCCGTGACACCACCGCCGCGGCAGGCGATTTCGTTGTCACGTATGGCGGACAATACCCGTCCGGATTGCTGATCGGCAAAATTACCGCGGTGAAACCGGAGAGCGACGGGCTGAGCAAATACGCGCAGGTTGAGCCGCTTGCGCCGGTGTTTTCGGTGACGGAAGTGTTTGTTATCACCGACTCGGAGGAGGCAACACCGTGAGCGAAAAAACGACACTTCGGGGAAAAAATCCCCTTGCCGCCGCCCAGGGAAAAACTGTGCGGTGTGCGGCTTACGGGCTGCTCCTTTTGATGGCATTTTTGCTGCAATCCGCGCCCCGCGCGCTTCAAATCGCGGGAGCAAAACCGCTTCTGTTGTTGCCGCTTGTGGTGGCGATCGGCTTGTTTACCGGACCGATTGGCGGTGGTGCTGCCGGCGCGGTGGCGGGCTTTTTGTGGGATATTTATGCCGACCGCCTGCCCGGATTTCACGGGTTATTCTTGCTCGTAATCGGGTGTGTGTGTGGTTTGCTTGTCGTGCTGTTGATGCGCAACAATATGCTCACCGCGCTCTTGCTTTGTGCGGGCGCGTTGGTGCTTCAAGTGTTGTACGATTGGGGGCTGACCTATCTCTTGCTCGGTCACGACCGCCCCTTTGCTGCGCTGTGGTACACCTATCTGCCCTGCGCGCTGTATACGCTGCTTGTTTCCCCGATTTTGTATTTGATGACTCTGTTCGTCACCCGCCTTGTGCGCCGTTACGACGGATAGTTTTTGAAGGGAGGGACCGCCCGTGGAAAAGAAGAACAACAAAAAGCAAAGCCGCCGTGTGGCGGTTCTTTGCGTTTTGGTGACCCTTTTTGTGGCGGCGTACATTATCCGCTTGTTCCAAATTCAAATCGTCCACGGGGACGAATACGCCGCGCAGGTGTATTCGGGAAGCCGTACCAAATTGCCGGTGGCGGCGACCCGCGGCGAAATTCTCGACTGTAACCTGACACCGCTTGTGGTGAACACCACCAGTTATACGGTGACGTTCGATTACAACTATTTTCCCCACGGCCACTCGCCGGAGGTGTTAAAACAACAAAACGAGATGCTTTTGTCGCTGTGCGACCTGCTTTCCGCCGCGGGCGAAACGTGGACGGACACGTTGCCGCTTTCGAAAACCGCGCCGTATACGTTTGTCAAAGGGCGGGAAACGGCGGCGGATACCTTAAAAACCGATTTGCGCTTGGCGCTTTACGCCACGGCGGACAACTGTATGGCGGCGCTGATTGAAACGTACGGGCTTTCGGATTACGACGAACAAACCGCCCGCACGCTGGCCGGTATCCACCGCGAAATGGAAGTGCGGGGATTTTCCTCGACCGTGCCGTTTACGTTTGCCCAAAACGTGTCCAAAGAAACCTCCTTTGCGCTCGGTGAGCGTTCGACGGAATTCCCCGGCGTGACGGTGGAACTCACGCCCGAACGCAAATATCTCACCGGCACCCACGCGGCGCACATTTTAGGTACGGTGGGACTGCTGTCGGACGACGAATACGAGCAGGTGAAAGATAACGGCTATTCCTACAACGACGTGATTGGCAAAAACGGCGTGGAACAGGCGATGGAGAGCGTGTTGCGCGGCAAAAACGGTGAGCGCACGCTTCAAAAAGATTCCGACGGCAAGGTCATCGGCGAGGAAGAAACCGTCGCTCCCGAGCCGGGAAGTGCGGTGGCGCTGACCATTGACTACACGCTCCAAAAGAAAGTGGAAGCCGCGCTGGACGAAACGGTCAAAGAGATGCGCGGGCAACCCGCCGGTTACGACGGGCAGGATATTTCGTCGGGTGCCGCGGTGGTGCTGGACGTGCGGGACAATTCCATTAAAGCGATTGCTTCTTGGCCCACGTTCGACATCAACCGCTATTACGACGACTACGGCAAACTCTTAAACGACCCGGACAACCCTCTGTTTAACCGCGCGCTGGACGGCGGCTTTGCCCCCGGCTCGACCTTTAAGCCCGCGATGGCAATCGGTGCGCTCAACGAGGGACTGATTACGAAAGACTACACTTATTACTGCGGCAGTTGGTATCGCCACTACGAAAACGAGGGCTTGATGATTCACTGTATGGCGAATCACGGCAACTGCAACGTGGTGTACGGTATCGGTAAATCCTGCAACGCGTTTTTCTGCGAGATGGGCCGCTTGCTCGGAATTGAACGGATGAATGACTACTGCCGGCAACTCGGTTTAGGCGTGAAAACCGGCGTGGAAATCGGCGAATCGGCGGGAACGCTCGCCGGCCCGGACGAGAGAGAAGAAGCGGGCGGCATTTGGGTGCCCGCCGATGCGTCGCAGGCGGCGATCGGTCAGTCGGACAATATGATTACGCCGGTGCAGCTCGCCACCTACGTCAGCACGATTGCCAACCGCGGTACGCGGTATAAAACCCACCTCGTGTCGGCGGTGCTCGGCTACGACGGGACGGTGCAAAAAACCGAAAAAGAAATCGCCTGCCAAATGGACGTGCGCCCCGACGTGTGGGACACGCTGAAGCAGGGAATGCTGCTCACCGCGCACAACGGTACGGCGACCCGCTTCTTTGTGGGTGTCGATTACGAATTCGCCGCCAAAACGGGTACGGCGGAAGCGGGCAACGGCGGCTCGGACCACGGCGTGTTTATCGGTTACGCCCCCGCGGATTCGACCCCGCGCTACGCCGTGGCGGTCGTGATGGAAAACGGCACCGCGACCGGCTCCGGTCGGCTCGCCCGCAAGGTGATGGACGCGTGTTTTGAGGTGAATGCCACCGGAAAAGGCGACACGCCTATCGGACAACTGCTTCCCTAACCGAAATTTTGGCAAAAAACGCCGCGAAACCGCGAAAAAAGGTTGCGTTTCGGCGAAAAAAATGGTATACTGGTCTATAATTATAAAAAAGGAGGGAGAACACGTATGGGAATCACCACCGTCATCACGTCCGGCAAGGGCGGTGTCGGCAAATCCACCGTTTCGGCGGGACTTGGCTGTGCGCTTGCCGAACGCGGGCAGAGCGTGCTGATTATGGACGGCGACGCGGGACTGCGTAGCTTGGACATTATCACCGGCGTGGCCGGCGAAACCGTGTTCGACCTCTCGGATATTTTTGCGGGTAACTGCGAGCCCATTCGCGCGATTTACTCGTCGCCGGTGTATCCCGGCGTGTCGCTTATTCCCGCGCCGGTGCAGTTACAGAATTTGTGCACGCCGAACGATTTGCGGCGGCTTTGCAAGGGCTTTGCCCGCTATTTCGACCACGTGATCGTGGATTGTCCCGCCGGTGTGGGCGAGGGGTTTGAAACCGCTGTCGCCGCCGCCGACCGTGCGCTGATTGTGACCACGCCGGATATGGTGTGTGCCCGCGACGGCGGCATTGTGGGCGACCTGCTCCGCAAAAAAGGCGTGTCCGCGCGGCTGATTATCAACCGTCTGCGCGCCACTCCCATTTTGAACGGGCTGACCCCCGACGTGGACGATATTATCGACACCGTCGGCGTGCGCCTGCTCGGCATTTTGCCGGAGGATGAAAAAGTCGCCGTGGCCTCCGCCAACGGCAACCCGCTTCCGCGCAACTCCACTGCCACCGAGGGCTTCCGCAACATTGCGGCGCGCCTGCTCGGTGACCAACCGCCGCTGTTGCCGCTTGAAAAGTTGGCACCCTGATTTTTCTTACAACGTACAAAACACTTCTTTCGGAAAGGGGAAAGAGTTATGAATATTGCGCTTATTGCACACGACACGAAAAAGGAACTGATGGTGCAGTTTTGCATCGCCTACTGCGGCATCCTTTGTCACCACGACTTGGTGGCGACCGGCACCACCGGCAACCTCGTCAGCGAGGCAACCGGTCTTAAAATCACCTGCCAGATGAGTGGTCAAAGCGGCGGCGACCAACAGATTTCCGCCCGCATCGACTGCAACGAGATTGACCTTGTGTTGTTCTTCCGCGATGCGGTCAGCACGAAAGAGGACGACCCGAACGACCTCGAAATGCTCCGCCTTTGCGACAAAAACAATATCCCCGTCGCCACCAACATCGCCACCGCCGAGGTGCTGATTCACGGTTTGGAGCGCGGCGACCTCGATTGGCGTAACATCGTCAATCCGCGTAAATAAGTTGCTTCTTTCAAAACGCGCACCGACGTGCGCGTTTTGTTCCGCCGAAAGGCAAGTTCTTTTCAAGGAGAAACCGCTATGGAAATGATTACCAAAGCCCCGCGCGGCACCGGCGACGTGTTGCCCGCCGACAGCCACCGTTGGCAACACGTTGAGCAGACCTGTATGGCCATCGCCCGCGATTTCGGCTTTAAGGAAATTCGCACCCCCGTGTTTGAACACACCGAGTTGTTTTTGCGCTCGGTGGGCGAAACCACCGACGTGGTGCAAAAGGAAATGTACACGTTCGAGGACAAGGGCAAGCGCTCGATTACGCTTCGTCCCGAGGGAACGGCGGGCGCGGCGC
This sequence comes from Clostridia bacterium, assembly GCA_024404755.1. Lineage (GTDB taxonomy): Bacteria > Bacillota > Clostridia > Oscillospirales > Acutalibacteraceae > RGIG426. The sequence goes on from JAKSPN010000015.1 coordinate 19,513, forward strand.
GCCTGCTGCTCGAAAGCGGGCTGTATGCGGGGGCGCTTCCGGTGAAAACCGCCTACGTGACCTCTTGCTATCGCTATGAAAAACCGCAAGCGGGCCGCCTGCGCGAGTTCCACCAATTCGGCGTGGAATGTTTCGGCGCGGCATCGCCGGTGGCGGATGCGGAAATCATCGCGCTCGCCGACACCATTCTCAAAGAGTTCAAAGTGCCGGACGTAACGCTGTATATCAACTCCATCGGTTGCCCGACCTGCCGCGCGGAGTATCAAAAGGCGCTGAAAGCGTATTTTGAGGCGAAAAAAGACGAGTTGTGCGAGACTTGCCGCGACCGTCTGGAACGCAACCCGATGCGCATCCTCGACTGCAAGTCGCCGGTGTGCAGCGAGATTGCGAAAGATGCGCCGAAAATTCTCGACCACCTTTGCGACGACTGCCGCGACCACTTTGAAGCGGTGAAAGCGTGCCTTACCGCCGCCGACATTCCGTTTGAGATTGACGAAGGCATTGTGCGCGGGCTTGACTACTACACCCGCACGGTGTTCGAGTTTGTGTCCTCCGCGCCGGTGCTCGGCTCGCAAGCCACCGTCCTCGGCGGCGGCCGTTATGACGGGCTTATTGAAGAACTCGGCGGGCCGCATCTGCCGTCGCTCGGTTGGGCGATGGGGCTCGAACGGTTGCTGATTGTGCTCGATGCCTGCGGCTACAAATTCCCCGAGCCGCCCGCCTGCGAGGTGTATTTTGCGCCGATGGGCGATGCGGCGGCGAAAGCGTGTTTTGCGCTCGCCAATCAACTGCGCGCCGGCGGCGTTTCCGCCGAAACGGATATCGCGGGGCGGGGCTTAAAAGCCCAAATGAAGTACGCCGACAAGCTCGGCGCACGCTACGTCATTGTGGTGGGCGACAACGAACTCGAAACCGGCGACGTGGTGCTGAAAGAGATGCAAACGGGCGAAACGTCCCCCGCCAAATTGGACGAAAGTCTGTATACGACGCTTTACAACAAAGCGCTCGACCGTCAGTTGTCGGGCGTGGCCGACCTTCTTTCCGAAGTGGCGGAATAAGTTTGATTTTAGAAAACAGGAGTGATTCTTGTGGCAGAAACTTTGAAGGGCTTGTCCCGCACCCATTATTGCGGAACGCTTCGTATGGAACACGTCGGACAGGAAGTGACGCTGTGCGGCTGGGTACAACGTCAGCGCGATATCGGCCAACTGATTTTCGTCGATTTGCGCGACCGCACGGGTATTGCGCAGTTGGCGTTTGACGATGCGACCGACCGCGCCGTGTTCGATAAGGCGTTTACCGTGCGCGGCGAATACGTGCTGGCGGCGAAAGGCGTGGTGCGTGAGCGCTCGTCCAAAAACCCCGACATCCCGACCGGTGACGTGGAAGTGTTCGTCACCGAACTGCGTATTCTCAACAAAGCGGAGACCCCGCCGTTTGAGATTGTGGAAAACAGCAACGCGTCCGAACTTCTTCGCTTGCAGTATCGTTATCTCGACCTGCGCCGTCCGGATTTGCAGAAAAACCTGATTTTCCGTCACCGCGTGGCGAAAACCGCGCGTGACTTCTTTGATGAGAACGGCTTCTTGGAGATTGAAACCCCGATGCTCATCCGTTCCACCCCCGAGGGCGCGCGCGACTTCCTTGTGCCGTCGCGTACCCACAACGGCAGTTTTTACGCTCTGCCGCAGTCGCCGCAGCTGTATAAACAGCTCTCGATGGTCGCGGGCTTTGACCGCTACGTGCAACTCGCGCGCTGCTTCCGCGACGAAGACCAGCGCGCCGACCGTCAGCCGGAATTCACCCAAATCGACCTCGAAATGTCGTTTGTGGACGTGGAAGACGTGCTTGCGATGGGCGAAAAATTCATCGCGTATCTGTTCGAGCACGTGCTGGACGAAAAAGTCACCCTGCCGCTGCCGCGGCTCAAATATACCGATGCGATGTCCCGCTTCGGCTCGGACAAACCGGATACCCGCTTCGGTATGGAACTGAAAGACGTGAGCAATCTTGTGAAAGATTGCGGTTTCGGCGTGTTCTCCGGTGCGATCGCCGACGGCGGTATGGTCAATGCCATCGTCGCCGAGGGCGGCGCTTCGGTGCTCACCCGCAAAGAAATCGACAAACTCACCGAGCAGGCCAAAGGCATCGGCGCGAAAGGTCTCGCGTGGGTGCGCTGGACGGCGGACGGCGTGTCCTCGTCCTTCGGCAAGTTCCTCGCGGACGGCGAGATGGACAACCTGCTTTCCTTCCTCGGCGCAAAAGAGGGCGACGTGGTGCTGTTCGTTGCCGACCGCATTAAAAAACACGTGCAGACCGTGCTCGGTGCGCTGCGCCTCACGGTTGCCGAAAAACTGAACGTCAAACGCGAGGGGTACAACCTGCTTTGGATTACCGAGTTCCCGTTCTTCGAGTGGAACGAGGAGACCGAGCATTGGGATGCGATGCATCACCCGTTTACCTCGCCGCTTGACGAGTGCATTCCGTACCTCGACAGCGAGCCGGAAAAGGTGTTTGCCAAAGCGTATGACCTCGTCTTGAACGGCGAGGAGCTGTGCTCCGGCTCGATTCGTATCACCGATCCGGAACTGCAAAATCATATGTTCCGCGCGCTCGGCTTTACCGACGAGCAGGCACACGAAAAATTCGGCTTCCTGCTTGACGCGTTCCGCTACGGTGCGCCGCCGCACGGCGGTATGGGTATCGGTCTTGACCGCCTCGTGATGCAGATGCTCAAAGCGTCGTCGCTGCGTGACGTGGTCGCATTCCCGAAACTGCAAAATATGGTGGAGCCGATGACGTCCTGCCCCGCCCCGGTGGACGATCTCCAACTCGAAGAGCTCGGCATTACGGTCACGCCGAAAGAATAAGATAGAAAAAATCCCGCAACCGAGAGGTTGCGGGATTTTTTTTATTGAGAAATACACATTACGGTAAACTTTTTTGGAACGCGGTAATACCGCTTGCAATCGCGGCGGCGAGTTCGGTTTGGAAACTGTCGGTTTTTAGGAGTTTTTCGTCCGCCGCGTTGGTCATAAACCCGCATTCGAGCAGCACCGCGGGGCAGTCGCTTACGCGGGTGACGTAATAGGGATTCCATTTCGCGCCGCGGTAGGTGGTTTCCTTATGTTTTTGGTAGGTCGCATCCACGTTGGAAATGATACTCCTCGCAAGCGCGGCGGAGTATTCGTTATAGTAAAAACAGGTCGGCCCGTTGGCGGATTCAAAATCCACGCCGTCCATATGGATGCTGATAAAAAGGTCGGGTTTGGCTTTGCGGGTCATCGTCGCCACGTCGTGCAGTTCCACTTTCACGTCGGCGGTGCGGGACATCACGACCGTCGCGCCGAGCGATTGCAATTTCGATTGCAGTTTTTTGGCGATTTGCAGCGTGAGCGTTTTTTCATAGAGCCCCGGGGTCACGCCGTAGGTGCCCGACCATTCGCCGCCGTGACCGGCATCGACGACAATCGTCATTCCCGAAAGCGGCTTCGAAGCGGTATTTTTGGAAATATCCGTTTTGTGTTTGAACGAGAACACCAGTTGGTTGTCTTTCCACTCGACGTGATAGCCGTAAAACGCGCCGGTTTTGCGCAACGTCAGGCGCAGAGTGTAGGTGTTGTCGTTGTTTTTGCGCCACGTAGCGGCGGAAAACAGCGGACTTTCGGATACGTCCGGCATACCGCTTGCGTAGGTGGTGTATGAGAACGTCATCTCCACCGCGGCGGCGGTGAACGAGGTCACGTCGTATTTCGGGCCGAAATCGCCCATTTGGTTGACGTAGGGATAGGTTTGGGGTGTCAGTTGCAGTTGAAACGGCACGTGCCACGCGGAATTAAGCGAAACGGTGGTGTAGCCGCCCGCCGCGCTCGCCGTCGCGTACAGTTTGTTTTCGGTGAGTTTGCCGGATGTTTCGTAAACCTCGGCATCCTCGGTATACACCCGCCGCCCGCAACCGAGCAGGTAGTAAGTATAGCCGGTTTTGGGGTCGGTGACCTCTTTTTTCAGCACGTCGAGCGTTCCGGCGGGGAGATAGGCGTTGGCGGGGCTCGAATAGTCGCCGGTGACGTTGCCGCTGAACGTCTCGGTGAAATCGGTGGTGATTTTCATAATTTTGCCGGTGGCGAGCACGCTCGGCTCGGCGGGTTTCGTCGGCTCGGTCGCGGCCACCGCTTTGCGCAAAAGAAGCAGGTCTTTGGTGTTGACCGCGCCGTCGCCGTTCATATCCGCGGCGGCAAGGTCGGGCGAAACGGGCAAATCCGCCATATATTTGCGCAGCATCAGCACGTCTTGCAAATTGACCGCGCCGTCGGCGTTTACGTCGCCGGAAAGCGCCGCGGCACAAACGGAAACAACGGCGGTCAACAAGAGTACCGCCGCTGTCGCAAGCAAAAGTTTACAAAAGCGTTTCATAGACATCCCTCTTTACACGTTCTCGACAGACGTTTCTACCGCCGAGGCGGCGGGTTGATCGGGCACGGGTTTTTGCAGAAATTTATCCAAAAACCCGAATTGCCACAAGGTCATTCCGATGGCGATGAGCAGGAAAATGATACCCGCCACCGTAAAGAACACACCGCCGCGGCGTTTTTCCGGCTCGTCCTCCTCCCATTCGATAACGGGGGCGGGCGGCGCGGCAACCGGCTTTTGTGCGGGCGCTTGCGCGGG
>JAKSPN010000016.1 GCA_024404755.1 Clostridia bacterium
TCTCCCGCATACAAAATATGCGGGAGAATCGTTTACGCTTTGTCAATCATTTTGTCCTTTTTCGAGAAGGTATCTTTCAGGCGGTCCACCAAGGTCGGCACCGCCGCGACAACCGCTTCGGTTGCGCCCGGTTTGTCGTTGATGGGAAGCACCTGCACTTTGCCGTCCACAATGGACAAAAACGCAATCGGCGTAATGGTGATGCCCGCGCCGCTGCCGCCGCCGAAGCGACCGTCCGCCGCGGTCGGCAGGTCGGAGCCGCCGCCCGCAAATCCATAGGTCACTTTGGAAATCGGAATCAGCGTCACGCCGCTGACCGCCATCGGTTTGCCGATAACCGTGTTCACGTCCACCATTTCTTTGATTTTATCCATGGACATTCCGATAACACCTTGTACACTTTTTTCCATTTCAAATGGCCTCCTTATTCTGACTTTGTATTCTTTGTAACCGTCGTTGTTTTACTTCGCCCACCGTGGGCATTTGGATATATTGTACCAGCAGGATGAGCGCGGCAACCGCCACGCGCCACACGCTGATTTTCAACCGAACGTCAAACCCGAAGCGGGTTTTTTCAAGACAAAACGCGGGCGCGATTTTCACGTCCTGCTTTTTGACTTTGAGTTTGCTTTCCACCACGCCGAGCGCGGGATACGCCGCACCGCAGATTTTGCCGTAGGTCAGCGCCGTTTGCGCGGCATCCTCCCCCGCGATATCCACGCGGGCAAAGAGATTCGTTACCGTAATCGCGGCAAGCAGGCGGTCGGCGGCTTTCAGCACGTGAGCGGCAATCTCTTTCAGCCACTCTATTGCCGCCGCCACGCCGTTTTCTTTCAATTCTTTGGTGTGTTGTTTCAGCGAAAGCACGTCTTTTTTCTCTTTTTTCGGCTTTTCGGCTTTTTTGGCTTTGGCGGGTGTTTTCTTTTTTGGCTTGTCCGGTTTGTCCGGCTGTTCCTTTTTCGGCGCCAACCGAATCGGCACGAACAACACCCAAAGCACCGCGCTCAACTCCTCGGTATACCGCACGCGAAACCGCACGGGAACGAGAAGCAGAATGACCACAAGTGCCAACAACCCCAAAAGCACGAAGCCGATGATTTTCAAGGCAAGCATGGGCTTCCTCTCCTATTTATTCTTCGGCCGATTCCTCAACCGATTGCTCGGCGGCGGCAGACAACTTTTTCGCCTGCTCCGCCAATTCCACAATGTCTTCGAGCGTGGCTTCCATCGGCGTTTCCTCGCCGTTTTCCGCCACTTCCATCTGCGGCAGCGGCGGCAACTCCTCCAAACAGGACACGCCGAAGCACCGCAGAAAATCTTTGGTCGTTCCGTAAAGAAGCGGACGGCCGGGCAGTTCCAACCGCCCTTTTTCCTCAATCAAACTCTTGGCAACGAGGCCCTGCATCACCGCCGAGCAGTCCACGCCGCGGACTTGCTCGACGTAGGCGCGGGTCACCGGCTGGTTATACGCCACGATCGCAAGCACTTCCATCGCCGCTTGCGAAAGCGGGGTGTTGCGGCGAATTTCCATCGCGCGGCGCACGTAGTCCGCATAGTTGCGGTTACTGCACAGCTGGTAAGCGTTGTCCAGTTTCACCATCGCGATACCGCCGCCGCGGGTGTTATAATCGTTCATCAAATCGTCCGCAAACTTGCCGGCGGTCGCCTCGTCAATCTCCAACACTTCCGCCAAACGCGCGCACTCAATCGGCTCGCCGCTTGCAAACAACACGGCTTCAATCGCCGCCATATATTTCTTAATCTCCATCTTCTACCGTCAACCCCTGTATCAGTTCTTGTTCGTCGCCCTCGTGATATTCGCCGAGCATTTCCACGCGCTGTTCTTCGCCCTCGCCGCTGACCGTTACGCGGTTTTGCTTGACGAGTTCCAAAAGCGCCAAAAACGTGGCAACCAAATCCGAGCGACTTTCCGCTTTTTCAAATAACGACTCGTATTTCACCTTGCCGCCCGTGTAGAGTTTGCGTAACACGAACGAGATTTTCGATGCCACCGACACGATTTTGTGGGTGACGATACCGGTGAACGCCTGCGCCGGCGGCGGCAACCGCCGTTTTCCGCGCCCCGCGGCGGCGATGTACGCATCGCGGATATCCGTCGGCGGGTGGATGCGGCGATAGGTCAAATCCGGCTCCACTTCTTCCGGCGTGCGGATAAAGAGGTCCGAGCCGACGTTGCGCAGCGCCAAACGCCGCGCCGCTTCTTGGCAGAGTTGGTAACTGATAAGTTCCCGCACCAAGTCGGCGCGCGGGTCGTCTTCCTCCTCGTGGCGCGGGAGCAGCATTGCCGACTTGATATAGACAAGCCGCGCCGCCATATCGAGGAAGTCGCTCGTCACGTCCATATCAAGCTCTTGCATCAGCCCGATGGTGTCCATATACTGCCGAAGCACTTCCGCAATCGGAATGTCGGTGATTTGGATTTTATTCTTTTGTACGAGTTGCAACAGCAGGTCGAGAGGGCCCTCGAACACCGGCAACTTGTAGCAAATGGCTTCCATAGAGTTTTCTCCTTAAAAGAACAAATTGGGCAATCCCAGCGGCAGGCACAACAGCCAACCCACCAGACCCCGCAAGTAGTACAGCGGCAAATCCAGCATCGGCGACAAAATCAGCACGAGCAATGCAAGCATCACCAGTTGTTGGTTGCGCTCGATCCACCAGTTGACTTTATCCGGCAGAAGCGGCGCAATAATGTGCGAGCCGTCCAGCGGGAAAACGGGCAACAGGTTAAACACCGCCAACCCGATGTTAATCGATGCGAACACGTCCACCAAAATCAGTTTCAGCATATTGATCAGTTCCACGTGCTCGTAAGATACGTACAACTCGCCGCCGGACACGCTCATTCCGAGCGCCCATCCGGCCACGCGGAAGAGAAGCAACCCCAAAAACGCGAGCAGCAGGTTGGAAACGGGACCGGCCCGCGCCACCAGCGCCATATCTTTTTTCGGGCGTTTGAAGTTGGCGGGGTTGACGGGCACGGGTTTCGCGTACCCGAAACCGCAAATAAGCATCATTCCCATACCGATGGGGTCAAGGTGCGCCAGCGGATTGAATGTCAGCCGCTTTTGCCATTTCGGGGTGCTGTCGCCGAGTTTATTCGCCACAAACGCGTGGGCGAGTTCGTGAAACGGCAACGAAACGAAAATGAGCAGGGCGAACATAACAATCATCAACAAAGCGGTGAGAAAATCACCGTCTTTGATACAGTTAAACAGTTGAATAATAGGGCTTGACATACATTCTTCCTCCCGAAGACGGTTAGGTCTTGATAATGCCGAATTGACCGCGGGCGTAGGTTTTGACTTCCTTTGTCGCCTCGTCAAGATAATAGCGGTTGACGGTCAGCGCGTTGCCGTTCAACTCAACGACCGCAAACGAGCCGTAATGTCCCGCCTCGCTGTCTTTCATAAGCGACGGATAACTCCATCCGTAACCGTTAATCTTGCCCTCTTCGTTCTCGATACCGAACGAGTTGCCGGACGCGCCGTTTTGCAGATACACCGTGCCGCCCGGATTCGTATAGTAGTCCACACCGCCTTGGTTGGTCACCGCCGTGGTCGTGACCGCGCCGGCTTTCAGCGGATAGGTGGTGTAGTAGTTTTGTACCACGTGGGCGGAAAGTACCACGTCCACGCCGTATTGGTCAAAGAGGTTTAAGAGGGTCGTGCGGTCGGTGTCCGACGTGCCGTAATCCTCCAAATCGCGGTTCGTATTCACGTAGAACGAGTAGTGGGTTTCCACAATCTTCCACTTTTTATCGGTGGAAGCCAAATCGTTTTGCAGCCACGAAAGTTGCGCCGCATTCACGCCCGCGCCGGCAAGCACGTCGGTGTCCAGCGACACGATATGCATATCGCCGTAGTCGAACGAGTAGTACAAACTCTGCGTATCGCCCGCGGCGGCTTGGTTGTCGTAGTTAAAGAAGAACGGCGTTTTGTGGGAATCGTGGTTGCCTGCCGCCATCCCCCACGGATGCTCGGCAAAGAACGCACGGCTCGATTCCGACCAGTTGTTGCAGCCGTTAATCACGTTGCGCCATTGGGAAATGCCGTTTTGACCGTTGGCATCGGTATACACGAAGTCGCCGCCGTGGAGAATGAACGCCGGATTCGGGCAAAGTCCGATAGCCGCATTCATCACCTGCGCCACACCTTTATACATGAGGCCTTCCTCCGGCAATTCCGGCTGGAAGTCCGCGGTAAAGATAAAGGAAAAGTCCCCCACCGTCGCCGGTTTGGTCGTAAAGGTGTAAATCGGACTCCATTTGCCGGTAGCGCTGTCACCCACGCGGTAGGAATAGGTCGTGCCCGCGTCCAATCCGGACAGCGTGGCTTTGTGCTGATAGGACGTGACCTCGGTGGCATTCGTGTAGTAAAAATCGTAGTTAAGCGGGTTATAGCCCTCGAACTCGCCCATTTTCGCAGAAGTGGTGGAGGCGGCGAACTCCGTCGCACCCGCAAACGCGGCGGCATCGGTCACCGCGCCTTTGACCACCTGCACTTTGGGGCTCGTCAGCGACTCAAAACTGTGGAACGACACGCCGTAGGAAGAAGCGCTCTCGTCCGCAAACGTGAGTGTGACCAAATCGACGTCGGCGTTTTCTTCCGGCACGATTGGCGTGCTGTCCTTACTGGGTTTGGTCGGCTCGCCGCCGCCCTCACCGTTCACCGACACGCGGAATGCCGTAAACGCCGGATGGTCCACCGTGCCGGAAATCGTACCGGCGCCGGTGACGTTCAGCGTATAGGTCAAAATGATGTCGTTGGCGTTGTTTTTCGTTTCGCCGTAGGTAACAACCGGCGTAAGCGCCGCGCCGTTGTACGACAGATTGGCAAGCGTTTTTGCCGTCGTTTCGGGATAGTCGTTTTTACCGTGCCACACAGCGGGCAAAATAATCGCAACGGTGTTTTCGCCCGTCGGCACGTTGAAACTGTCGGTGCGGGTAACCGCCGTCCATTTGTCCGGCGTATGCTCCGTTACGGAAAGCGACAATGCCACCGTGTCCCCCGCCGGCTGCGATTGGCTCGGCACGGTCGCACTCGGCTCGGTCACGCTCGGTTGTGTTTGCGATTGTGTCGGCACCGTGTAGGTCGGCTCGGTCACGCTCGGCTCGGTTTGCGATTGCGACGGCACTGTGTAGGTCGGCTCGGTCGCCGCCGTCGGCATTGTCCAAGACGGCGCTTGCGTTTCGGCAGACGGGACGGCAGTACAGACGTGGTCAGCAAACTCCACCGGCAATTCCGCAAGATACTTGCGAAGAAGCAACACGTCTTTCATATTGATTGCATTATCGCCGTTTACGTCACCGCGAATGAGCTGACCGTCGGTCAAGCCGGAGCCGGTTACCAAAAACAACGACGTTGCCATCGTCAAAACAATCAAAAGGCAGGAGATATATTTCTGTTTCATCTCTGTCATCCTTCCACGTTCTCATAAAACAAACACACAATAAATATACAAAATACATTATACCTCATTTGTTTGTCAAATACAAGAGATTTCTTTGGGAGGAATGCAAGAATTTTGCCGAAAATCACCTTTTGCGGGAATTTTTCAAAAAAATTTCAAAAAACCCTTGATTTTTCGAAACGCATCTGCTAAAATAAACGAGTTATTGCGACCGCCCGCTTGAAGGCGGGCAAAATCAAAGGAGGTGCCGACAATGGCAAAATGTGAAGTTTGCGGCAAATGCGTGCAATTCGGTATTCGCGTTTCCCACTCCCACCGTCGTTCCAACCGTACTTGGAAACCGAACATCAAACGCGTGAAAGTGCTCGAGAACGGTACGCCGAAACACATGTACGTCTGCTCGCGTTGCCTGCGCTCCGGTAAGGTTACCCGCGCGGTCTAATCGAAAACGATTAAAATTACGACAACGGTTTTCCGTTGTCGTTTTTTTATTGTTCAAAAATTCTTTCTCGTTCCTTTACAATTCGGACATACTTTTTCACAAAACATCTGGTATACTGAATCCATACCGACAAAGGAGAGTTTACCATGGCCCAATGGATACGGATAGAACAAGACGACGCGGCGCTGTTGTCCGTCGTGATGGATGCGTTGCAAGCCGCGGGGTATTCCGCCGAGCCCGCCGCAGCCCCGCTTTTTGAAAATGCGGACGTGGCGCTTTCCTGCGCACCGGTCGCGACCAAAACGCTGTCACTCGGCGAATTCGTGCTTGACCTCGACCGCCGTGTGATTGTGTCCGGCGGCGACAAAGACACCCATTTCACCCCCACCGAATGGGACGTGCTCGTGTTTTTGCTGCGCAATGCCCACCGCGCCGTCTCCCGCGCCGAATTGCTCGATACCGTGTGGAGTTTGCCCGCCGACACTCGCTCACGCGTGGCGGACGACACGGTCAAGCGCCTGCGCCGCAAATTGCTGTTCTGCTCGGCGGCGATCGAAACGGTGTGGGGCTACGGTTTCCGCTTGGTTGAACGAAAATAAAACACATAAATCCCCCTTTTCGGCATACACTTGTCTCAAAGGGGGATTTTTTATGTTTGTGGAAAGTATTTCTCTGCACGGCCGTTCGCGGCAGTCCGACCGCGAGGCATTTTCGCTGCCGGTGTTGCTCGGGTTTGTGCTCGGCACACTCGCGCTCGGCGGGCTCGGCGCACTTCTCGGCAACACCGACACCTATCAGCACATCGTTAAACCGCCGCTGTCGCCGCCCGCGTGGTTGTTTCCTGTCGCGTGGTCGATTTTGTACGTGCTGATGGGTATCGCCGCCTATCTCGTGTGGCAGGCGAGCGCCACCGAACGCTCCGGCGCACTCCGACTGTATCTCGCGCAACTCGTTGTAAACGTGTTGTGGCCGCTGTTTTTCTTCCGGCTCGAATGGCGGTTATTCGCCTTTTTCTGGCTGCTTTTGCTGGTCGCGCTTGTCGCGCTGACCGCGGTGGGCTTCCGCTATCTCTCGAAACCCGCCTATCGGCTTCTCATCCCCTATCTTCTGTGGCTCGGGTTTGCGGGATATCTGAATCTTGCCACGTATTTCCTCAATTTATAAAACTTTATAAGAACGGAAATTTTTTCGAAAAATCCGGAAATTTCTCTTGACAACCGCCCACGCCTTTGTTATAATAATGGCGTAGATAGAAGGGTTTGACTCGACTATCTTGATAGATTTTGATAATTTCCCCTTTTTCGTGTTTTTTCCTTTTCGGCAAAGACTCCGTACACAGTACGGGGTTTTTGTCGTTTATGGGGACTCTTTTTTCCAAAGTGAGGTGGTCTGCGTGGCATTGGATATGGGCAACATCGTAAACCAGATGTTGCTTTTGTTTTTGTTGATGGCGGCGGGTTTTATCGCCGATAAATGCAAGGTGATGAACGCCGACCTAAACCGCGGACTGTCCAAATTGGTGCTGAACGTCACCCTCCCCGCTATGGTGCTGGCGGCGGTGTTGAAAGCCGACCACTCGCTCGAAACCGCGCAGGTGTTCGTCCTTTTGGGCGTTGCGGTCGGTCTGTATCTGTTTCTCATTCCCCTCGGCTATCTGTTTACAAAACTGCTCGCAGTCAAAGATGGCGAAAAAGGGGTCTACCGCTATTCGTTCATCTTCGGCAACATCGGCTTTATGGGATTTCCCGTCGTCGCCGCCATTTATGCAGGGGATGCCGTGATGGCGGTGTTTTACGCCTCGTTTTTCCAACTGCCGTTCTGCTTCCTCAACTACACGCTCGGCGTGCATTTGATGGCGGGCGAAGACGCGCCCAAACGCCCCTTGTGGAAAGCGGCGCTCCAACCCGGCGTTATCGTGCCGATTGTGGGGCTTGCGCTCTATCTTCTCAACGTGTCCATGCCGGACGTGATCGTCGGCACCGCCGACAAACTCGGCAGTATCACCACCCCCGCTTCGATGCTCATTATCGGCGCGACGGTGGCGGAAATGCCGCTGAAAAACGTGTTTGTTACGTGGCGACTCTATCCCGCCACGGTGATTAAAATCGCCATCGTTCCGGGACTTTTCTGGGCGCTTTTGCGCGTGCTTTCCCTGCCGCTTGACCCGATTATGCTCGGTGTGGCGGTCATTATGGCGGCAATGCCCACCGCCAACAGTTCCACCATGCTCTGCCATACCTACGGCGGCGATGCGGAACTCGCGGCATCCAGCGTGGTGGTCACCACCATCGCCTCGGTGGTCGGCGTACCGCTGCTCGCGTGGCTTCTCCTCGGAGGTGCGGTATGATCGCCCTGCCCCCTTTTGTCGCCGATGCGATTAAACGCATCGAAACCGCCGGATTTGAGGCGGTCGCCGTCGGCGGGTGCGTGCGGGATATGCTCGCGGGCAAAACGCCCCACGATTACGACATCGCCACCTCCGCCACACCCGACGAAATTTGCGCGGTGTTCTCCGGCGAACGGCTGATTGAAACCGGACTCCAACACGGCACGGTCACCGTGCTTCTCTCCGGCGAACCGCTGGAAATCACCACCTACCGCCAAGACGGCGCATATTCCGACGGTCGCCATCCGGACGAAGTCGTGTTCTCCCGCAACCTTTCGGACGATTTGTCCCGCCGCGATTTTACGGTCAACGCCATGGCGTTCCACCCGACCCGCGGTGTCACCGACCTGTTCAGCGGACAAGCCGACCTGAAAGCGGGCGTACTCCGCGCTGTCGGCGAGCCGCGCGTGCGGTTTTCCGAGGATGCACTGCGCGTACTGCGCGGACTGCGTTTTGCCGCACAACACGGTTTTTCGATTGAGCCGCAAACCGCCGCCGCGATGCGCGCTATGCGGGACACGCTGTCCCCCGTTTCCGCCGAACGGATTTACGCGGAGATGACCGCGTTTCTCTGCGGCAAAGACGTGACCCGCGTTCTGCTCACGTTCCCCGAAATCGTGTGTGCCGTGGTGCCCGAACTCAAAGACACGGTGGGGTTTTCCCAAAACAACCGCCACCATATCCATACCGTTTACACCCACATTGCCCGCGTGGTCGGCAACGTCCCCGCTACCCCTGCGTTGCGGTGGGCGGCGCTGCTCCACGATTGCGGCAAGCCCGCCTGCGCCACGGTAGATGCCGCGGGCGAGTCCCACTTTACCGGCCACCCGCAGGAAAGCGCCCAACGCGCCGAAGCGGTACTCTCCCGCCTGCGCGCCGACAACCGCACGAAAGCGGCGGCGCTCGAACTCATCGAACTGCACGACCTGCGCACGCCGCCGACCGAAAAAGCGGTCAAGCGCCTGCTTTCCAAGGTGGGCGAAACGCGGTTTTTTGAGTTGTGCGACCTGGCAACCGCCGACCGAAAAGCGCAAAACCCCGCCTTTTTTGCCCCGAGCAAAGCGCGGGAAGATGCGGTACGGGATTTGGGCAAAAAACTGCTTTCCGAGCAGTCTTGCCTCTCGCTTGCGGAGTTGGCGGTATCCGGCGACGACCTGCTTTCTGCCGGCATCCCCGCCGGAAAAGAACTCGGCGACACGCTTCGCCGTCTGCTCGATTTAGTACTCGACGGCGAATGCGAAAACACCAAAGAAGAATTGCTGAAACATATATAAAAGCGCCTTCAACGAAGGCGCTTTTTCACGTTTGTCCCCTTTTTCGCATACAGTAGCGTAACTACGATGCGAAAGAGGGCTTTTTTATGAAAATTTTTATCGACCAGGGACATAATCCCCAAAACCCCAACGCGGGCGCGGAAGGATTCGGGCTGAAAGAACAAGACCTCAACTACGAAATCGGTATCCGGCTCGGCACGCTGCTCGCGGGCAACGATTTTTTCGAGGTCAAACTCTCCCGCCCGACACCGACGACCCAACTCGGAAACAGCAACGCAAGCAGTCTGGCCGCGCGGGTCAACGCCGCCAATCTTTGGGGCGCGGACTACTTTATCTCGCTCCATTGTAACGCATCGGTGGACGCGTCCGTTTCGGGAAGCGAAGCGTACGTGTACAGTTTGCAAAGCCGCGCCGTGCCGCTTGGCGAGGAGATGTTAAACGGTATTTCCGAAGCCGTCGGACTCGCCGACCGCGGTGTACGCACCAATCCGTCGCTTTACGTGTTGCGGCGCACGACGATGCCCGCGGTTTTGATGGAAATGGGCTATATCACGAACAGCCGCGATGCCCATTTGCTCGCCACCGAGCCGGACGCGTTCGCCCGCGGAATGTACAACGGCATTTTGCGGTTTTTCGGGCTCGGTTAATCCTTTGTAAGCGCAATTACACCCGCGAGACTCCCCCGTTCGCCGCCGGTGGCGCGGTGAGACCAAAAAAGGTCGGGGTAACAACGGGTACACAAATCGCCGACGGTGATGTTTTCGGCGGGGATGCCGGCGGAAAGCAAAATACGGCGGTTCAGTTCCCACAAATTCACGTGATACTTGCCGTTTTTGTCGTCCACCGCACAACACGGGTCAAAAAACGGCTTTTCGGCAAACGCCTCGTACACCGGCGGGTCCACCTCGAAGCAACACGGCCCGATCGACGGCCCGACACCGCAGAGAATATCTTTGGGGTCGCACCCGTACTGTTCTTGCATCACGCGCACCACTTTTGCGCCGATGGCATGCGCCGTGCCGCGCCAGCCGGAGTGGGCGGCGGCAACCACGCGGCGTTTCGGGTCGGCAAAAAACAGCGGCACGCAGTCGGCGGTGAGAATAACCAGCGGCAACTCCGGAATATCGGTCACCAACCCGTCCACCTCGTCGTAGGTGCGCTCGCGCACCACGCCGCAGCCCGCATCCGCTTCGGTGACACACCGCACGTTAATCGAGTGGGTCTGGCGGGTCATCACGCACCGTTCGTCGGGAACGCCGACGGCGGCGCAAAAGCGGCGGTAGTTTTCCGCCACGTTCTCCCGTGTATCGCCGCGGGTAAAACTCAAATTCATACTCTCGAAAATCCCGTCGGACACGCCGCCGAGGCGGGTGGACATTCCGTGTTTCACACAGGAAAGCGCCGCCATCGCGGGAAATTCATAGACGAGCACACCGTCTTTTTCGACCGCGTGCAGGGTATGGGTTTTCGGTAAATTCATCGCGCAACCCCTCCGTTTTGTTTTTTCTTATCATACCACAAAAATCCCCGTTTGTACAGCGATTTTCGTCGGGGCTTTACAAATCCGTTTTTTTGTGGTATACTGTTCCTACTCTCAACTGAACCGTACCCCCTTTTTTGTGCGGAAAAAGAAGGAGCGTGTCTCGCGATGAAAGACTTTTTTGCGAATCTGAAAGAAAAACTGATTGGGTTTTACGACTATACGGTTATCGCCACCTATTTGAGTTTGTTTTTGGGCGCTCTCGGCGTGTTTTATGCTGTGAACGGCTCGCCGATGACCGGTCTTATCCTCTTAATGGCGTGCGGCATCATCGATATGTTCGACGGTAAAATCGCCTCGACCAAAGAGCGCACCATGGTGGAAAAACGCTATGGACTCCAAATCGACGTGCTGTCGGATATGGTGGCGTTCGGGCTTCTCCCCATCGCCATCGGCTATGGCGTAGGGCTGCACCACGCGGCGGTAATTCCCGTGATGGTGCTGTATGCCGTGGCGGTGCAAATCCGCCTCGCCTACTTCAACGTCGCGCAGGAAGCGCGGTTACAGCAAGGCAACCACCCGTTCCGCTATTACGAGGGCTTCCCCGTCAACTACATCTCGCTCGTCCTCCCCGTGATTTATCTGTTCCGCGGGCTGGTCGGCGACGGCGCGTTTAAGTGGATTTACCTTATCGTGCTGTTGGCGGTTATCCCCACCTACCTCTTAAAATTCAAAGTCATCAAACCCCGTTTCCGCGGGTTGATGGTGCTTTTGGGAGTCGGATTTGTCGAATTGCTCCTGCTTCTCCTCCTCGGCAAGTAAATCGAATCGAAAATCACACAAAAAGCCGCGTAAAGGATTTTTCCTTTACGCGGCTTTCTTCTTTTTATACGATTATTCTTCCGCTTTGGCGGGCGCGGTTTCCTCTTTCGGTTTTGCTTCGGTCAACTTGCGGCGCACCGCCACGTCGTCGTACAACACCTTGATTTGCACCCGTCCCACGTACTTTTTGCCGCAGGAACACGGCATATCCGCACACAGCATCCGTCCGGAATAGCGCCATTTGCTTTGGGCTTTCAGCGTTTTTCCGCAAGCCGGACACTCAAATGTCAAGTATTCGGGCTTTACAAGCGGATTGCCCACGTGCGAGATAAAATGCGGTTTATAGAGCAGGCGTTTATAAAAATCTTCGTCCGCACGCTTCACAAACGCCTCAAAACTCGGCTTGTCGAACGTCGCCGCAAAGATGCGGGCGGTCAATTCGCTGTCGTCCACCGCGCGGTGGGCTTCCAGCCCTTCCAGCGAGATACCGAGCAGTTCCCCCGCTTTGGTAAGACCCAACTGCTGACCGGCGGGAACGTCCGCCGCGATACGCGGCTGACAATACGCCTGCGCATCCGCGTAAAATCCGAGGAACGGAATACGCTCGCGCCGGAAAAAGAAACGGCAGTTTTCCACCAAAACGAGCAAATCGGTGTTACTCCACGTCAGCACCACGGCATCCCGCGGCACAAACGCTTTGAGTGCGGCCATCGCTTCTTCGAACGTGCCGCCGTCTTCCAGCGTAGAGGCCTCGATACCGGTCAGGTCGGTGACGATGTTGGTGATTTTTTTGCTGACAACCGGCTTTATCATATAATGAAAACTGCCGATTTTTTGCAAATTCTCGTCCAACTTAGTCGCGCCGATTTCGATAATCTCGTTAAAATAGCCGTGGGCCCGTTTGGAGTAAGAACCGTTCCATTCGAGGTCCATCAGTACGTACTGCATAGTTTACCCCATTTCAACGCCGAGCGTGCGGCCGCCGAGCAGGTGGAAATGCAGGTGCGGCACGGTTTGACCCGCACCCTCGCCGTTGTTGGTCACCACGCGGAAGTCGGAAAGTCCTTCTTCCTTGGCGAGTTTTGCGATAATCTCAAAAATATGTCCCACCACGGCGGCGTTATCGGCGGTGATATCCGCCGCGCCGTTCGCGATATGCTCTTTCGGAATCACAAGGATGTGGGTGGGCGCTTGGGGGTTGATGTCGCGAAACGCCAGCACCGTGTCGTCCTCGTACACTTTGGTGGACGGGATGTCCCCCGCCACGATTTTACAAAAAATGCAATCCATTTTTCGCGTCCTCCTTACAGAATCGCTTTGGCGGCGGCGATGGCGGAAACGGCTTTGTCTTTTGCGCCGTCGCCGACACCTTTCGCCGCGCCCATCGCGGAATCGGGGCGACCGCCGCCGTTACCGCCGCAAGCGGTGGCGGCTTCTTTGATGAGTTTGCCCGCGTTCGCGCCGGCTTTCACCGCATCCGCGCCGCAGGCGCAGGCGAACGCCACGTTGCCGTCGGCCACGCCGGCGAGCAACACCACCGTGTCGGCGGTCATCGCATCTTTACAGCGGTCACAGAGCAGGCGCAGCGCCGCGTTATCGGTGTTGTCGTACACCGCCGAGGCGAATTTGACCGCGCCGACGGTTTCGGCTTTATCCAGCACGTCGCCGAGCGCCGAGGCCGCGAGTTTTCCTTTGGCGGCTTCGAGTTCGCTGCGGGTGTCTTTCAGTTCTTTCACAATCTGCGTAGCGCGGCGGCAGAGATCGTCCGCGGCGTTGGCTTTCAGTTCTTTCACCGCATCCGCAATCAGCGCATCCGTCGCGCGCACGGCGGCAAGCGAGTTAAGACCGGTCACCGCCTCGATACGGCGCACACCGGCGGCAACGGACGTCTCGCTCAAAATGCGGAACAGACCGAGGTTGCCGGTATTTTTCACGTGCGTACCGCCGCAGAATTCCACCGACACGTCCGGCACGGACACGACACGAACCACGTCACCGTATTTTTCGCCGAACAGCGCCATCGCGCCGAGTTTACGGGCTTCGTCAATCGGCATCTCGCGGATGTCGGTCGCCGTACCCGAAAGAATCCACTCGTTGACGAGGGTTTCTACCTGCGTCAACTCCTCGGCAGTCAGCGCCGAGAAGTGGGTAAAGTCAAAACGGACTTTTTTGTCGTCCACGAGCTGACCCGCCTGCTCGACGTGGGTGCCGAGCACGCGGCGAAGCGCCGCTTGAAGCAGGTGCGCCGCCGTGTGGTTGCGCATGGTGGCAAGCCGCACGCCTTCGTTGACCGCCGCTTGCAGCGTATCGCCCACGCGAAGGTCGCCCTGCGCCACCGTGCCGTTATGCACAAACACGCCCGCGCCGACTTTCATCGTGCCTTCCACGTCAAACGTGCCGCCCTCGCCCGAGAGCGTACCGCAGTCGCCGACCTGGCCGCCGGACTCACCGTAGAACGGGGTCACGTCCAGCACCACCGAAGCGGCATCGCCGAGAGAAATGCTGTCGACCAGTTTGTTTTCGCGGATAATGGCGACCACTTTCGCCTCGGCGGAAAGCGTGTCGTAGCCGACAAATTTGGTCGGTTCCAAGGTTTCCGCGACCTGCGCCTCACCTTTCCACGCGTCAGCGCCGGCATCTTTGCGGGCGTTGCGGGCGCGGGTGCGCTGTTCGGTCATTTTCTCGTGGAACGCGGCCTCATCGACTTTCAGCCCTTTTTCTTCGAGGATATCCACCGTCAAATCCAGCGGGAATCCGTAAGTATCGTACAGTTTGAAGGCATCTTCGCCCGAAAGCGTGTCGCCTTTGAGGTTGTCGAGGCATTCGTTGAGCAGTTGCAGACCGCTGTCGATAGTCTTATCGAACGCTTCTTCCTCGTTGCGGATGAGTTTTTTGATGAACTCTTCTTTTTCTTTGAGTTCCGGATACGCCGACAGGTTTTCGGACACCACCGTCTCACACACTTTGTAGAGGAACGGCTCTTTAATACCGAGCAAGCGACCGTGGCGCGCGGCGCGACGGAGCAGGCGGCGCAGCACGTAGCCGCGGCCCTCGTTGGACGGCATTACGCCGTCACCCACCATAAAGGTGGTGGAACGGATGTGGTCGGTGATGACGCGGAGCGACACGTCGGTTTTTTCGTTGTCGCCGTAGGTCACGCCCGCGATTTTCGACACGTGTTTCATAATGTTCTGCACGGTATCGACCTCAAAGAGGTTTTCCACGCCCTGCATAATGCAGGCAAGGCGTTCAAGACCCATACCGGTGTCGATGTTGGGGTTGGCAAGCGGCGTGTAGGTGCCTTTGCCGTCCGAATCGAACTGGGTAAACACGAGATTCCAGAACTCCACGAAGCGGTCGCAGTCGCAACCGACGTGGCAGTCGGGACTGCCGCAGCCGTGTTCCGGACCGCGGTCAAAATAAATCTCAGAGCACGGGCCGCACGGGCCTTCGCCGTGCTCCCAGAAGTTGTCCTCTTTGCCGAGGCGCACCATGTGGGACGGGTCCACGCCGTTTTGTTTCGTCCAAATCTCAAACGCCTCGTCGTCGTCCTCATAAATGCTGACGTACAGTTTGTCCACCGGCATTTCCAGCACTTTCGTGCAGAATTCCCACGCCCACGCGGTGGCATCTTTTTTGAAATAATCGCCGAAACTGAAGTTGCCGAGCATCTCAAAATACGTGCCGTGGCGGGCGGTTTTGCCCACGCGCTCGATATCCGGCGTGCGGATACATTTTTGGCAGGTGGTCATCCGTTTGCGCGGCGGCACGGCCTCGCCGGTGAAATACTTTTTCAGCGGCGCCATACCCGCGGGGATGAGCAACAGCGATTTGTCGCCCTGCGGAATCAGCGAATAGCTGTCGTGGCGCAAGTGTCCTTTGCTCTCGAAAAACGCGAGATATTTTTCGCGCAATTCGTTAAGTCCGGTCCATTCCATTTGAAAATCCTTCTTTCGTTATGTAAATTTTTACCCTACTGTTTTTCGGGTCGTGCCATAAAAAAATAGCCCTCGCCCCCACAAAGGGACGAAGACCAATCTCCGCGGTACCACCCAATTTGCGGTCGAAACCGACCGCCTCTCTGCTCCTTAACGCGGAGGACGGCGCCACTCATCGCGGCGCGGCTCGGGGATGGCGCACCGAACGCGACACAAGCGCCCTTTCAGCCGGAAAACCCGAGGCACTCTCTCTTGTTGCCGCGAAAACGGATGAGTCCCGTCAACGCCTTTCATAACTTCTAATAGTATAGCCGCTTTTCACCCGTTTGTCAAGGGCTTTTTGTCCCCCGACGGCTCGCGGGCATGGACACAAAACAACGTCCGCCACAGAATATAGATATCCAGCGAAAACGACGCGCATTTGCAGTAATACGCGTCGCACCGCGCCTTATCCTCCGCCGAAAGCCACTTGCGCCCCCGCACCTGCGCGAGCCCCGTAAGCCCCGGCCGCATTCCCGTCGCCCCGAGTGCGCGACGGCGGGACAACAGCGCCGTTTCGCGCGGCACGACGGGGCGCGGACCGACGAAACTCATATCGCCTTTGAGGATGTTCCACAGTTGCGGCAACTCATCGAGACTCCACGCCCGCAAAAAGGCGCAAAGCGGGGTGATGGCGGGCGCGGCGGTTTTGTCGGTTTTTACCGAAATAGTGCGAAATTTATAAATGGTAAAGATTTTGTCATTTTTACCGACCCGCGGCTGCAAAAACAAAATCCGCCCCGGACGGTCAACGGCAAGGGCGAGCGCGATGCCGCCCATACATGGTAGCAACACCGCCAAAAGCGCCGCCGCAAACACACTATCCAGTAGTCGCTTGATTGTCGGATACACGGCGGCGCACCTCCTTTTTTGACCATTTTCGATAGAATTCCCGAAAACGTGACCGGTTATGCAAACGGAAAAGTTACAAAAATGACAGAAAAGGTTACAAAATTGAAACTTGTATTTCCCCTTTTTACAGAGTATAATAACGGTGCAAAGCGGGAAAACCCGCGATTTTCAAGAATTTGAAAGGAGTGACGAACATGAGCCGTGAGACGTTGATTTCGATGAATGCACCGACCAAAAATATCAAAACGCCGCGCAAGAGTTTCCTCTTCGTGAAACGCACGCTGGACATCGTGTTCGCCCTGCTTTTGTTCGTGCTGCTGCTTCCGGTGGAAATCGCGGTCGCCATCATCTCCGCGATTGACACGAAAGCGTCGCCGCTGTTCTTGCAAACCCGCATCGGAAAAGACGGCAAAGAATTCCGTTGCCTCAAATTCCGCACCATGAGCATTGACGCGCCTGCCAACGTCGCCACCTGCGACCTGGAAGCGCAAAAATACGTTTCCCCCACCGGCCGCACGCTTCGCCGTTTCAGTTTGGACGAACTTCCGCAGTTGTGGAACATCCTCGTCGGCGATATGAGTTTCGTCGGCCCGCGTCCGGTCATTCCGGCGGAAAAAGAACTGCTTCGCCTGCGCGAACTTCACTACGCCACCACCGTGCGCCCCGGTCTTACCGGCTGGTCGCAGATTAACGGTCGCGACAACCTGCGGGTCAACAAAAAGGCGTTTATGGACGGCTACTACGCCCGCCACGCCACCTTCCTCTTCGACCTGCAAATCCTCACCAAAACCGTGATGTGCGTGCTTCGCTCCACCGACGTGGTGGACGGCCACGCCGTGCAGGAAGCGGACATCCGCATCCTTCTCAACCACCGCACCGCTTCGTAAAACCGACAAAATCTCCGCTTCCCGCCTGAAAGCGGAGATTTTTTGTTGCATTTTTTATTCTTGTATGGTATACTAATTGTATCTACAATATATAGTAGTATAGAGGATAAGGAGGATTTAACAATGAAATGTCCTTTTTGCGGCTTTGCCGACAGTAAAGTGGTGGATTCCCGCCCGACCGACGAGGATTTGAGCATCCGTCGCCGTCGCGAGTGTCTCTCCTGCGGCAAACGCTTTACCACCTACGAAACGGTGGAAAAAACGCCGGTGCTCGTTGTGAAACGCGACAAATCCCGCCAAGCGTTCGACCGCGACAAACTGCTCCGCGGTCTTATGCGCGCGTGCGAAAAACGCCCGATTTCGATGGAAACGCTCGAAAAAGTCGTCTCCAACATCGAAACCCGCGTGCAGGGCTCGCTTGACCGCGAAGTCACGTCGGAGCAAATCGGCGAATACGCGATGGAAGAACTGAAATCCATCGACAAAGTCGCCTACGTGCGCTTCTCGTCCGTGTATCGCGATTTCAAAGATATTACCAGTTTCCGCGACACCATCGCCAAGTTGCTTGATGAATAATTGTCCGAAAACCGCCGATACTATTCCTAACTCTCAAAAGAAAGGAGTAGCGGTATGTTTATGGACAGACTCGCGCTGATTTTAACCATTATCGGCGCGCTTAACTGGGGCAGCATCGGGCTTTTTCAGTTCGACATCGTCGCGTGGATTTTCGGCGGACAAGACGCTCTGCTCTCCCGTATCATCTACACGGTGGTCGCCCTTGCCGGCGTGTGGTGCATCTCGCTTCTGTTCCGCGAACGGAACGAAAACGACTCGCTCACCATGCAAGGCGCTCACTAATCGAAACCAAAAAAATCCCGTTTCTCCTTTCGGAGAAACGGGATTTCGCTTTTTGTTGTTTTTCGATTACAGCGCTTCCACAATCGCTTTGGTGTCGCGGGCAATCACGAGTTCCTCGTTGGTCGGAATAACAAACGCACGCACCGCAGAATCCGCGCCGGAAATTTCGATTTCCTGACCCCGGGTGTTGTTGTTTTCCTCGTTGAGGGTCATACCCATATACGCGAGGTTTTCCATAATCTCTTTGCGGAGTTGGATTTGGTTTTCACCGATACCGGCGGTAAACACAATCGCATCCACACCGCCGAGCGCGGTCACGAAACCGCCGATGTATTTGAGAATTTGATATTCGCGCATATCCCACGCGAGTTTCGCCATCTCGTGACCCTCGGTCATCGCTTTGGTCACGTCGCGGTCATCGCTTGAAACGCCGGAAATGCCGAGCATACCGGATTTTTTGTTGAGGATTTCGTCCATCTCGGCGGGCGAAAGCCCTTCTTTTTCCATAATAAACGTAATCGCAGACGGATCCACCGCACCGGAACGCGAGCCCATCATAAAGCCGTCCAGCGGGGTCAGACCCATCGTGGTGTCAATGACCTTGCCGTCTTTGATAGCGGCGAGAGACGAGCCGTTACCGATGTGGCAGGTGATGATTTTGGTGCCTTTCGCATCCGGTTTGCCGAGCAGTTCGGCGCAGCGTTTGCTCACGAAGCGATGGGACGTACCGTGGAAACCGTAGCGGCGCACGGCGTATTTCTCGTAATACTCATACGGCAGACCCCACAGATACGCTTTCGGCGGCATGGTCGCGTGGAACGAGGTGTCGAACACCACGACTTCCGGCACGTCCTTGCCGAACGTCTCGATAGCGGCGCGGATGCCCTGCACGTGCGCGGCATTGTGAAGCGGCGCCAGCGGAATGAGCGACTCGATGTCAGCGATGACTTTCTCGTCAACGAGCACGGATTTGTCAAAAATCGCGCCGCCCTGAACGATGCGGTGACCGATGGCGGTCACCTCGTCGAAACTGTCAATGACCTTGCCCTCGCCCTCGGTCAACGCTTTCTTGACCTCGGCGAACGCAGCGGTGTGGTCTTTCATCTGCACGTCGTAGTGCGTGTGATAGCCGTCGGCGGTTTTGTGGTCAAAATAGCCGCCGTCGATACCGATACGACCGCAAAGACCTTTGGCGAGCATCTTTTCGCCGTCCATATCAATGAGCTGATATTTAAGGGAAGAACTGCCCGCGTTGATAACTAAGATTTTCATAATACAATCTCCTCTTGTCATAACCCAATATTTTTGGTATACTATGATTATACTCCACTATTTTCCATATTTCAACGATTATTTTCATAAAAAGGTGAGGAATATGAAAGTTTGCGGCGTTATCGCGGAATTTAATCCCCTCCACAACGGCCACGCCCATTTTCTAAAACAACTGAAAGCCCCCGACGGGGTCGGTGCGACCCACGTTGTCGCCGTGATGAGTGGCAACTACGTCCAGCGCGGTGAGCCGGCGCTTTTGCCGAAATTCGAGCGTGCAAAAACGGCGCTCGCCTGCGGTGCGGACGTGGTAGTCGAACTGCCGACACCCTACGCACTCTCGTCTGCCGAAGGATTTGCGCGCGCGGGCGTAGCGCTGCTCGCGGCGCTCGGTTGTGTGGACGTGCTCGCGTTCGGCAGCGAATGCGGCGATATTGCCGCGCTCAAAAAAGCCGCCGCCACGCTCGATTCCGAACGGTGCGAGTCGCTTTTGCGCTATCATTTGGAGGGCGGCATCTCCTTCGCCGAAGCGCGCCAAAAAGCGCTGTCCGAAGCGGCGGGCGCGGCAATCGGTGACCTGCTTTCCTCCCCCAACAACACACTCGGTATCGAGTATCTCCGCGCGATTGCGGCGCTCGGCGCGCCGATGACCGCCGCCACCGTCAAACGTGTCGGCGCGGACCACGATGCCGCCGCCCCGCTTGGGGATATTGCCTCGGCGAGTTACCTGCGCGGACTTATCGGCGACAACCGACTGGTCAACGCCCTGCCGTTTATGCCGCCGGATGCGCGCGATTGCCTTACCGCGGCGGGCGGAAACGGGCTTTGCCCCGCCAAAACGGAAAAAGCCGAAGCCGCCCTGCTCTATCGCCTCAGGCAGATGTCGCTCGACGAGTTTGCGGCGCTCCCCGGCGTGTCCGAGGGGCTTGAAAACCGCCTTTTTGCCGCCGCACGGCAGGCGGGCAGCGTGGACGAGTTTTTGTCGCTCGTCAAAACCCGCCGCTATCCCTTAACGCGGCTGAAACGCCTGCTGATGGCGGCGTATTTGGGGCTCACCGCCGAGATCATCCCCGAAACCCCGCCGTATATCCGCGTGCTCGGCGCGACCGAAGCCGGCTACGACGTGCTCCGCGCCGCCAAAACGGGCGGTTGCGCTCTGCCGCTGCTCACCCGCAAAGGGCAAGCCGATGCGCTCGACCCCGCCGCCCGCGCGTTGTGGGAGTTCGAGTGCAACGCCACCGACCTCTACGGGCTGTTTCTCCCCACCCCCTCCCCCTGCGGCGCCGAACAGACGGCAGGGTTTGTAAAAATGTAAAAACAAAAAAGACCTGCCGCGGCAGGTCTTTTTCCTTATTCAAATCTCCTCAATCAAACACACGGCGTGGGCGGCGATGCCCTCACCCGTGCCGGTGAAGCCAAGGCCCTCTTCGGTGGTGGCTTTCACACTCATTTTCGCCACGTCCACCGCGCAGGCAGCGGCGAGGTTTTCACGCATTTTTTCAATATGCGGCGCGAGTTTCGGGCGCTGACACAGCACCGTGGCATCCACGTTGCCGACACGGTAACCGGCGGCGTTCAGCCGCGCCGTCACCTCGGCGAGCAGTTTCAGACTGTCCGCGCCGGCAAAGCGTTCGTCCGTATCGGGAAACAGATGGCCGATATCCCCCATCGCCGCGGCGCCGAGCAGCGCATCCGCGACCGCGTGGGCGAGCACGTCGGCATCCGAATGCCCGAGCAGGCCTTTTTCAAACGGCACGTCCACGCCGCCCAAGATGAGTTTGCGCCCCTCGACGAGGCGATGCACGTCATAACCGTGACCGATGCGCATACGTTCGCCCTCTTTCATTCGTCAAGTTTGGCGACTTGTTTTGCCGCGGCTTTCGCTTTACGTCCCGGGAGCGAGGCCCACAAGATGATGGCGACCTGCGCCGGAATACCGAGCAGGAAAATCACCCAACCGTTGCTTTTCTCAATCAAGCCCGTAACGAACGCGGAAAACAACAGCCCCCACAACACGCCGGAAAGCAACACGAACGTCGTGCGGCGGGAAAACCATTTTACGCTGAAAATCATCAGCACGGCGCAGGAAATCGGGAACGCGTAGATAAACACCGTCCACATGGCGGAAATCATCTCGCTCGTTTTCATCTGGTCGTTGACGAACACCGCCGTAGCAATCAGCCAAACGACCACCGCCACCAGCGCGGCGATAATTTGATGGTTGCGCTTTTTCTCGCGGATTTCGAGGCGCGCCGCCTCTTCCTCGGCGGCGTGGTCTTCTTTAAGAAGATAATCCACCGTGACACCGAATAAATCGGCAATATCTTTCAGCACCGCGATATCCGGCACGGAGTCGCCGCGCTCCCACTTGGAAACGGCTTTGTCGGAATAGTTGAGTTTTTCCGCCAAATCCAGCTGGGTCATACCGGCTTGTTTACGAAGAAATACGATGTTTTGCGCAATAATTTGTTTAAGCATACGTCCGTCCTCCTTCTTTTTTGAGGGATTTTGGTGGTATTTTGTCAATTTTTTTGTAAGGCGATTTGCCTTTACATCAAGAAATTTTTCGGATTTTTCAAAAAATGATTTTTCTTTTTCGGCGGCGGCATTTTTTACCGCAAAAATATTGTAACACAAAAATCCCGAAAAATCAAGGTTTTTTTGAAAATTCTACCAATGGGAGAGTGGATTTTTCGCAACTCTACCGTTTGAAAATGATGCGGAGAGTGAAAAACGGTTGGTGTAGGGTGACTTTTTTCGAGGCGGGTGTATAATAAACACGAAAAGGAAAGGCACCACCCGAGTGAAAAGGCGGGTGGCGACCGAAAGGGAAAAAACAAAAAAAGAGCGCTCCGGAAGGAGCGCTCTTTTTTTGTTGCCGTTTTTTGCAAGCGCGGCGGGTAAGGAGGTAGTGGCGTAACGCCTCTTGACATTCCCGCTTGCATTTCGTATGATAATAAGGTAAATTATTCTATTCCATAAAGGAGAACGACTATGAAACGACTATTTTCCATTTTGCTCACATTCGCGGTCGCGGCCACGCTGTTTGCGCTGCCCACGGCGGCGGCAACTGTCGAGGGCGACTTTACCTACTACAACAACGTCAGCGAGGCGGATGCGACCTATACGTTCGCGTTTGACGAGGCGGACTTCTTCGCCGGAACGTGTTATAACCACGCGCTCACGAGAATGTCCCTGCGGCTCGCCATGGCGGCGTTCTCGAAAGAGAGCGTAACCGCGCTTTATGACTCGCTCGGGTTTTCCTACACCGACGAATCGGTGTCCTACCCCACCCCCGCGTTCGACTACGATGCGGGCACCACCACCATCGGCTACGCCATCGGCGCACGCCGTTGCACGGACGACGAGGGCGACTATACGCTCATCGCGGTGGCGATGCGCGGTCACGGCTACGGCGACGAGTGGGGTTCAAACTTCGAAATGGGCGCGGGCAGTCGCCACGCGGGATTCGAGAAATCCGCCGCGCAGGTGACCGACGGCGTGTTTGACTTTATGAAACAGAACGTCGCGCCCGACACGCGCGTGAAATTCTGGGTCACCGGTTTCAGCCGCGCCGCGGCGGTCGCCAACGTCACCGCCCACAACTTAAACGCCGCCATCGGCGACGGTACGCTGGATGCCACGCCGAACGACGTGTTCGCCTATACCTTTGAATCTCCCCGCACCGTCACGACCGACGAGCCGGAATACGATACCGACCTCAACATCTTTAATATCGTCAATCCCGCCGACATCGTCACCCAAATCCCGCCGGCGGAATGGGGCTACGTCCGCTACGGCATCGACTGCCCCCTGCCGGACGTGACCGACGACGGCTATGCCGAGAAGAAAGCCCGCGAAGTCGCGGAAATGGAGAAAATCCTCGCCGCCGCGGGTGTCGGCGATGCGGCGACGGTTGCCGCCGCGTATTCTTCCACGATTGACGATCAAACGAACCAAAACGTGCAGTTTGTCAGCGACTTGGCCGCGACGTTCGTGGACCACCAACACTACGCCGAAAACTGCGAGCGCGATCTCTGCAACCTCGTGGTGTCCGCGCTCGGCGAAAACGGCAATCTGCTCGCGCTGCTCTTCAACAACCCGTTCCCGGATGCGCTCGAAGTCATTTTCGGCTATATGGCGAACTTTGAAACGGTGTTCAACGCCCACTATCCCGAATTGGAACTCGCGTGGGTGGATGCGCTGACCGAAGCGGAGTTGTCCCCCACGCCGCCCGTTACGCCGACGGTACTTGTCGGCGATGCAAACAAAGACGGCGCAGTCAACCTCAAAGACGTGCTGGCTTTGCGCAAATATCTCGCCAACACGCCGGTGGACGTTGACCTCGTTGCCGCCGATATGAACGGCGACGGCGCGGTGAATATGAAAGACGTATTGGCACTGCGCAAAGAATTGGCGAAATAAACCGCGCTTGCATTTTCTTGTAGGGGACGTTGCCCA
>JAKSPN010000017.1 GCA_024404755.1 Clostridia bacterium
TTTGCAAAACACAAAAAGTCCGCAATCCCTTGCTATTGTAGGGACTGCGGACTTTTACTTTGTTCAAAACACGCTAAAAACGTTTACGATAAAATAGATAAAACGAGGATTTTATTTAGTACGATGGGATAAACGATTTACTCCCATTCAATGGTCGCGACGGGTTTCGGGGACATATCGTAGAGGACGCGGTTGACACCCGGAACTTCCGCCAAGATGCGGTCGGTAATCTTTTTCAGCACCTTCCAATGCGGCGGCTCGACGGTGGCGGTCATGGCGTCCACGGTGTTGACGGCGCGGATGATGACGGGGTATTCCTCGACACGACCGTTATTGCGCACGCCGACGGAGGTCATATCCGGCACGATGGTGAAATACTGCCACACTTTGCCGTTGAGGCCGGCTTTCTCGAACTCATCGCGCAAAATCGCATCGGATTCGCGCACCATAGCGAGGCGCTCGCGGGTAATCGCGCCGAGGCAACGGACACCGAGACCCGGGCCGGGGAACGGCTGACGGTAGACCATGGAATCCGGCAGACCGAGCGCTTTACCGCAGGCGCGGACTTCGTCTTTGAAGAGGTATTTCAGCGGCTCAACGAGCTCAAACTGCAAATCTTTCGGCAGGCCGCCGACGTTGTGGTGGGCTTTGACGGCTTTGCCGGTTTTGGTGCCGCTTTCCACGATGTCGGGGTAGATGGTGCCTTGTGCGAGGAACTCGATGCCTTTGAGTTTTTTGGCTTCTTCGGCGAAGATGTCGATAAACTCTTTACCGATGATTTTGCGTTTTTTCTCCGGATTGCTGACACCGGCGAGTTTATCGAGATAGCGGTCGGTCGCATCGACGTAGACGACGTTGGCTTTGTACTGGTCGCGGAAAACTTTCAGCACGCTTTCGCTCTCGTTTTTGCGCATAAGACCGTGGTTGACGTGGACGGTGTGCAGTTGGTCGCCGATGGCTTTGAGCAGCAACGCGGCCACGACGGAGGAATCGACACCGCCGGAGAGGGCGAGAAGCACCTTTTTCTTGCCCACTTGGGCGCGGATGGCTTCCACTTGGTCGGCGATGAAGTTGTCCATATTCCAGTTTTTCTCCGCCTTGCAGGTCTTAAAGAGGAAGTCTTTGAGCACCGCGGCGAGTTTCGCATCCGAAGACGGGAGCTTTTTCACGTCGGTCGGGTGTTTTTTGGTTTTGTGGTCGATGACGAGCACCGGCACGTCGCTGTCATAGACGAAATCTTTGACCGCGACGGGTTTGCCGTTCAGTACGTTGTTCGGACCGCCGTTGACGATGATGCCACGGAGGTTTTGCTGACCGAACAGTTCCTCTTTTTTGATGTCGTGGGGGTAGATTTCGCTATACACACCGAGGGCGCGGATAGCGCGGGCGAGGCGGGAGTTTTCCTCCGAGCCGACGTCCAGGATTGCGATGAGGTCTTGTTTCATTGGAACGTCCTTCTTTCTATATGATAAAATTAAAAAACAAGATTAGGGGAGGGCGGCTTGCCCTCGGGACGGGCTCACTTGCCCTCGTTCATCTCGCGGATGGTTTCCTCAAAAAGTTCTTTATCCTCCGCTTTGTTGATACACACGGCGGACAACCACGCGAGCACCGGAATGAGCACCGGCGTAGCGTGACGGGAGATGAGTTCCAGCGCGGTCAGGCGAAATTCGCCGGTAACGGTGAGGGACACCGCACCGCTTTTATGCATACAGCAAGCGGCGATGCCCACAAGCCCCGCCACGAACAATGCGGCGGCGGACAACATCAAAATATAGGCGGCTTTGCGCTTTTTGGCGGAAAAGAGAATCAGCCCGATGAGCATCGCCACAGCGGCGATAAAGAGCGCCGCGATAATAAACGGGAAGCCGGGAATGTCCACCAAAAGCGTGCTTTCGTTGGTTTTGACAAACAACGCGGAAAAGACGAGCAACAGCGGGAAAAACAACCCGCCGATTATTTCGGTTATCCACGCGAGAATCAGCAAAATTTTTGACAAAACGCGCATTTTCATAGTCCTTTCGGTAGAATGAAATGGAAAACAGGCAGAGGATTCCTGCCTATTTTAACCGATTATTTGCGGTGGTATCCGGTGCGGCGGTCGTCGCCGGCTTTTTTCATACCGGAGAGTTTTTCGTCGCTGTCCTGTTTGAAGCGGGACATCATTTCCTCGAACGAGCCGGAGTTGCTCTTGCGCGGCTCCCACTCGGCATCTCCGGGACGGGTGACCGGCTCGGCGGCGGGGCGGGGCGTGCGTTTTCTTTGGGCGGTTTCGCGCTTGGCACCGGCCGCGGCGGGGCGGGACGGGCGTTTGGCGCGGTCGGGCGCTTCGGCTTTTTTAATCGAGAGAGCAATTTTGCCGTTGTCTTCCACCGAGAGGACTTTCACCTTAACGGTTTGTCCTTCGGTCAGGTGTTCGTGAATATCGTTGACGAACGCGGAGGAAACCTCCGAAATGTGGACCATACCGGTGACGCCGTTTTCCACTTCGACGAATGCGCCGAAGGGAGCGATACCGGTTACTTTGCCCTCTAAAACCGAACCCACTTCAAGTTCCATACTGCCGCCTGCCTTTACTTAAATCAGCCCTCATCGGTGCTGTTCGTTGCTTTTTTTGCTCCGGGGTCTTCAATAAAAATATCCGAATTGGGCTTTACGTAGCCGTTTTTGCGCGCCTCTTGGTCGAGGTAGGCATTCGGATTGTCGAGTTTGTTTTGTAAATCTTCGTTGAGGTTTTGGTATTCGTGAATTTGCGCCTGCTTTCGGTCGATTTCGGTCTGTTTTTCGTTAATCTGCATTTGCAGGTTGACGAACAAAACCGCAATGTATCCTGCCAAAAGAAGCAACGCAAAACGAATCAATAGATTCTTTTTTTTCTTCTTCATAGCCAACGTCCTTTTTACGGTCGAAAGGGTGTAAAACCTACTTGCGCCTATTATATAGTACTTACCCCTTAAATTTCAATAGATTTTTGAAAAAAATTTCAGTTTTTTGACATTTTTTTTGCAACTTTACCCCAACAGGGATAAAAAGGCGACCGATTGTGTTTCTTGCGGCGTTTTCCACGGCAACAATCGGGCGAAAAAGAAGAAAACATCCGCGGCCAATCGGAAATTCCAACCACCGTTTCCAGCAAAAATATCCCGCCGCCGTTCCGCCGAACAACCAAAAACGGGGGCGGCCGTCGGTGAGCGAAAGGGACAAAAGAAACAGTCCGAGCGCCGCCCAAAAATATAAAGAAATATCCGCGACGGCGCGGGCAAACGGGTGGCGAAGTTTTTTCGAAAACAGGTGAGAAACGAGGGTGGAAACCGCGCCGCAAATCACCCCGTATCCAATACATAAAAACGCGGTGTAGAGCGCTTTTTCATTGTTGATGAGTTCCATTTGAAATCGCCGCTTTCTTATCGGAACAACTTGCCGAAAACGCCGGATTTTTCCGCGCCGTCACCGACGTAGCCGAGCGCGTGTACCGTGCCTTTTAGTATCACGTTTCCCGCCTCCACGTCCATCACGTCCACCCGCAGATTTTCGCCTTTTATGCACAGCCGCCCGCAGACGGTATCAAAGACGGCGCCTGTGTCGTCGAAGCGCTTTACGTCGGTGATGCCGGAGAGGGTCAACTGCCGCCGATTTTTGAGTGTGAGTGTTTGCTCGCGTTCGGTCGGCTCGCTGCCCGAAAAGTTTCGTGTATCCATCAAAAAACCTCCTTTGTGGTTTACAGTATGCGGGCGCAGGGGGAGAATATACCATTTGCCCGCGGTTTTCGGCGATGAAAACGGCGAAAAACGGCAAAATTTCGGGAATTTTCGGGGTATTTTCCGATTAAGGACCAAATTCAATTTATGCGCCCGTTTTCTACAACCCGTCGGTACTGCTTTTGGACTTCGTCGAGGAGGAAGATGCGGTAGACGTCACGGTGGTGACCGCCCGCACGGTGATGGCACGTGTCAACGCGGCGCACGCGTGTTGGAAATGGAGCAAGTGCCTGACTCTTGACGTGGAGCGCGTGGAGTTGCCGAAGCCGGAGCCGGAGGAAACGCCCGAAGGCGAGCCGACCGAGGAAACGCCGCTTGACAAGGATGCGACCAAAGAGGAGAAAAAGGCGTACAAGGAAAAGAAAAAAGCCCTTGCCGCCGCCAAAAAGCAGGCGAAGCAAAAACAAAAACTCGAGGCGAAAATGGCGAAGTTACAAGCCGCGATGGACGAACAATCCGCCGCCCTTACCGCCAAATCCGACGAAAACGCCGAGAAACCCGAAGATGAATAAGAAAAGCACCCATATTCGATGAATACGGGTGCTTTTTTGCGTTTATTTTGGTTTTGCGGGAAAGTTGTCGCTTTCGGCAAAAGCTCGAAAAACGGCGTTTTTCGCTTAATAAACGGACAGCGTGAAATGATAGACGCTTTTTTCGCCGGCGGGCAGGATTTCCGCGCCGATTTTATGCTCGAACACGTCGTCTTCCGACACGCAGGTCGCCATACCGTTCCACGGCTCCAAGCAGACGAACGGGCTGTCTTCCACCGGTGTCCACACGGCGACGAAGGGGAAACTCTCGAAGTTCATATCCACACCGTGGCCGGTTTTTTGGGAATAGAGGCGAATCACGCGGGATTGCAGACGGTCAAAGATGAGCGCATCGCCGCGGAACATCACGTGGTTTAAGGTCAACTTGTTGTTGTTCGTCAACACGCGGTTGCGGATGCGGTCGTTGATGAGCGCCGCGGACATATCCACCTGCGGGCAGTCGAGCGTTTCTTTGCGTTCCAATTCGATGCAGTAATCCTCGAAGCAATCCTCCGCCGTCAGCGGCACGCGGAAGCCGGGGTGGCCGCCGATGCAAAACGGCAGGGGTTTGTCGCCGGTGTTGTGTACTTCATAGGTGACTTTGAGCGACGTGCCGGAGAGGTGGTATTTCACGAAGAACGCGAAGTCGTACGGATACACCGCGCGGGTCTCGTCGTTGGCATACAGCGCGTAGGTGGCGTTTTCATCGTCCGCTTCCACGAGCGTGAGCTCGCTTTTGCGCACAAAGCCGTGTTTTGCGCAGGTGATATCGCCGCCGTCGGAGGTGGCTTTACCGTTGCGCAACCCGCCCACGATGGGGAACAGGTGCGGTGCGCGCCCCGTCCAGTAAGCGGGGTCGCCATTCCACAGATAGTCGATGCCGCCGGACACAAAGGATTGCATCTCGGCACCGAGCGAGGAAACGGTAACGGTGGTGGTTTCGTTTTTAAGCGTGGTCAGCATAGCGGTTTCTCCTTTTCGATGATAGTAGGATTACTGGCGCAGTTTCAGCCACAAATCCGACTGGATTTTGTTGGTCGCGTCGTCTAATTGCAGATACATATCGGTGTTTTTCATCACGTTTTCCGGCGGATAGAAATAGGGGTTTTCGCCGACGGCGGGGTCAAGCACTTTGCGCGCTTCGACGTGCGGCGTGGAATAGCCGATGTATTCGGCGTTGGCTTTGGCAACCTCGGTGCGGCAGAGGAAGTTGATATACGCTTCCGCTTCATCCGGGTGTTTGCTGTCTTTCAGCACGCCCCACGCATCCACAAAGAAGTTGGTGCCGTCTTCGGGGATGTAGAATTTAATCGCTTCGTTGCCGGCATCGCCGTAAATCATAATGTTGGCATCGCCCGCGTAATACGGCGCAATCCACGCCTCTTCGCCGGTCATCATATCGTAAACACCGTCGTTGACGTATTGGTTGAGCAGCGGTTTTTGTTTTGCAAGCAATTCGTACGCTTCGTTCCACTCGTTTTCGTTCGTGGTGTTTATCGAATAGCCGAGTTTTTGAAGCGCAATCATAAACGCGTCGCGTGGGTTATCGAACATCAGGATTTTGCCTTTGTATTTCTCGTTCCAAAGGATATCCCAGTTTTGATGCACGTCCTCTTCGGACACGTAGTTGGAGTTATAGAAAATACCGACCGTGCCCCACGTGTAGGGAACGGAGTATTCGTTGTTGGGGTCGTAGGGGAGGTTTTTGTATTCCTCGCCGATATACCGGTAGTTCGGGATGTTGTCGAAGTTGAGTTTTTTCATCATACCTTCGGAAATCATCTTGCCCATCATATAGTCGGACGGGCACACCACGTCGTATTCCGCGGCACCGGAACTCAAAATCGCGTACATCGCCTCGTTGTTCTCAAA
This sequence comes from Clostridia bacterium, assembly GCA_024404755.1. GTDB lineage: Bacteria > Bacillota > Clostridia > Oscillospirales > Acutalibacteraceae > RGIG426. The sequence goes on from JAKSPN010000017.1 coordinate 6,161, forward strand.
GGTCTTATAGTTGACTTCGATGCCGGTGAGGTAGGTAAACGCCGCGTTCACGTCCAGCACCTCGTCGTCGATGTATTCGCCCCAGTTGTAGACGTTGAGCGTGACACCGGTGGGCTCGTGCTTCGGCTCGGTCGTGTAGTCCCAAGCGTCGCTGTCGCCGTTTGTGCCGCCGTTGATACAACCGGCAAACACCAAAGCGGTGGCGAGACAGAGCAGGAGAGCGAGAAGTTTTTTCATTACAAATACCCCCTTTGGGAGAAATTAAGAACGATTGGCTTTTTGGCCCATATCCTTGATTTGGCGGATGTTGATGACCAAGAGCAGCACCATAATACTGCCGAACATCAGCGTGGAAAGCGCGTTGATTTCGGGCGTGATGGGCTTTTTCGTCATATTGTAGATGAGTACCGACAACGTCTGCGCCGACGAGCCGGAGTTGAAGTAACTGATGACAAAATCGTCGAGTGACATAGTAAATGCCATCAGCGCGCCGGTGAGCACACCGGGGACGATTTCGGGCAGCACCACTTTGCAAAACGCGCGGGTGGGCGGGCAACCGAGGTCGAGCGCCGCTTCGTACAGCCGCGGGTCGAGTTGCCGCAGTTTCGGCATCACTTGCAAGATGACGTAGGGGATGTTAAACGTGATGTGCGCGATGAGCAGGGTGGTGAAACCGGGTTGAAGCAATCCCACCGAGCGATAGACAAACACGAAAAGCAGCATCAGCGAGATACCGGTGACGATTTCGGGGTTGACCATCGGGATGTTGTTGACCGCCAAAAACGCTTTGCGGAGTTTGCCGTTCATCGCAAAAATGCCGAGCGCCGACAACACGCCGATAACGGTGGCGATGAGGGCGGAGAGCAACGCGATTTCAAGCGTAACCTTTAAGCAGTCGAGAATTTCGGCGTTGCCGAACAGTTTTTCGTACCACCGCAGGGAAAAACCACTCCACTTCACGCGGGAGGAGGTGCTGTTGAACGAGAACACAATCAGCACCACGATGGGGGCATAGAGAAAGGCGAAAATCAGTCCGTTATAGACTTTCGAGAGGGTTTTCATGCCATCATCCCCTCCATTTCGTCCGAATCTTTATCGAACACGCTCATCACCGCCATACATAAGAGCATGAGCACCATCAGCACGAGGGAGAGCACCGCGCCCACGTTGTAGTAAGGCGGGGCAGAGCCCTTAAACAGGAATTCGATGACTTCGCCGATCATAGTGGTGGTCTGCGCCGAACCCAAGAGTTTCGACACGACGAAGGAACTGACCGACGGCACGAATACCATCGTGATACCCGCGGTAATGCCGGGGACGGACAGCGGAAGCACCACGCGGAACAGCACCTGAAACGCGTTGGCACCGAGGTCTTGCGCCGCTTCCAGCACGCGTCCGTCGATTTTGGTCATAACGGAGTACAGCGGAAGCACCATAAACGGCAAAAAGTCAAACACCATACCGAGCACGATAGCGCCCGTCGTGCCCATCATATGCTGGGTGGGCAGTCCGGCGAGTTCCAAGAGCCGGTTGAGAAAGCCCTTTTCGCTGATGATGGATTTGAGCGCCGTAATGCGCAAAAGCGAGTTCATCCACATCGGCAGCATCACGAGCATCACGAGCGTGCGCTGGGCGCGCTCACTGCGGCGGGAGATGGAGAACGCGAGGGGATACGCCAAAATGAGGCACAAAAAGGTGGAAAGCGCGCCGACGTAGAGGGAATACCAAAAACTGTCGGAGTATTCGGCGATTTTCGGCAAATTTTGGAGTGTGAAGTTGCCGGCATCGTCGGTCAGCGCAAACCAAAGCACCATACCAAGCGGAATGACGGTGAACAAAAGCATCCACAGCCCGAACGGTGCCGCAAGACGCTTTTTATTCATAACTCTCGGCCTCCTTGGTTTCTTCCACGAGGTCGATTTCCGGGTCGGCCATTTCGTCGAATTCCTCGGAATAGGAACTGTAATCGCCGAACAGTCCGGAATATTCGGATTTTTTCATAATGTGGATGTCTTCGGGGTTAAGAACGATACCGATGACCGTGCCGGGGGCGTAGTAATCGGTCGTTTGGATAAGCCATTTGAAGCCCTTAAAGTCCACGATGGTTTCGTAGTGGACACCCTTGAACGTCACCGACGTCACCGTGCCGGTCAAATGACCGCGAATCGGCTCGACGATGTCGATGTCTTCGGGGCGAATGACCACGTCCACCGGCTCGTTTTCGTCGAAACCGCTGTCGAGACAGTCAAACGTGCGGCCGAAGAACTCCACGACAAAGTCGCGCTTCATCACGCCGTCAAGGATGTTGCTCTCGCCGATAAAGTCGGCGACAAAGGCGTTGACCGGCTCGTTGTAGATGTCAAGCGGGGTGCCGATTTGCTGGATTTTGCCGCCGTCCATCACGACGACGGTGTCGGACATCGAGAGCGCTTCTTCCTGGTCGTGGGTGACGTAAACGAAGGTGATACCGAGCTGTTTTTGCATATTTTTCAGCTCGTTTTGCATATCCTTACGCAGTTTTAAGTCGAGCGCGGCAAGCGGCTCGTCCAAAAGCAGCACTTTCGGGCGGTTGGCGAGTGCGCGGGCAATGGCCACGCGCTGTTGCTGGCCGCCGGAGAGGGTAGAGACTTTGCGGTGTTCAAACCCTTTGAGGTTGACGAGCGAGAGCATTTTCTCCACCGTTTCCTCGATGTCGGCTTTGTCCTTCTTTTGCACCCGCAGACCGAACGCCACGTTCTCGTACACGTCCATGTGCGGGAACAGGGCGTAGCGCTGGAAAATGGTGTTGACCTCGCGCTTATACGGCGGCAGGTCGCGGACGTTTTTTTCGCCAAAAAAAACATCGCCGTCTGTGGGTGAAATAAAGCCGCCGATAATGCGAAGCGTCGTGGTCTTGCCACAGCCGGAAGGGCCGAGCAAGGTGACGAATTCGCCGTCGGAGATGCTTAAGTTAAAGTCCTTAAGCACCTGTTCACCGTCAAACGATACAGCGATGTTTTTAAGCGTAATGACAGAATTGTTCAATGAGTGCATCCCCCTTTGCGGATACGCGGATTTGACCGCGTATAAAGCTTCCCGTAGTCAGCCGAACAGTCGGCGTTCCTTGGAACAAGAAACCGCGGCAGAGTTAGAGAACGCCCTCCGCAAAGGGTTTTTCACAAGCGTACTTTCATAAAAAGTCGCCTGCGGCGTTGTCGTTTCTACCGCTATCGGCACCTGCCGATGGAAAAAGACGCATTCTTTTTTATATATATAAGAAAGCAACGATATAACTATACAGAAAACTGCGGCAAAAGTCAATAGTTTTTTTGCAGATTTCGCCACTTTTCGCGGATGAGGAAGCGGTGTGAGGTGTAAAGAAAAATACCTTTACAGAATTTTGCAAAAATGGCACGATGCGGCGAAAACGGCAAAAACGAAAGAAACCGCTTTGGAAAGCGGTTTCTTGCAATTCGATTTTGTGCGATTTTTGAAAAATGCTCGCCGCCGTAAAGGCGAACGTCTTTACGGATTTATGCGAGGTTGTCCGGCCCGAAACTGTCGGGAAGCAGGTTTTCGAGTGGGGTGCGGGTGATTTTTTCGCCGTCCGTCAAAAAAACGGAGAAATCGGGGGCGCAAAATTCCCGCATCACCTGCCGACACGCGCCGCAGGGCGGGCAAAACGCCGCGGCGGGTTGCCCCTCGTTTCCGCCGACGATGGCGATGGCAGAAAACTCTCGTTTGCCCGCGGCGACGGCGGCGAAAATCGCCGTGCGCTCGGCGCAGTTGCCGAGGGGATAGGACGCGTTTTCCACGTTACAGCCGGTTACCACCGTGCCGTCGGCGCAAAGAAGCGCCGCGCCCACCGTGAAGTGGGAATACGGGGTGTAAGCGGCTTGCCGCGCTTTTTCGGCGGCGGAAATCAGTTCGCGTTCGTTCATTTTGTAATCTCCTTTTTGAAACTCTCGCCCGAAAGCGACGAGCCGTCCAGTCCGAGCCAGTCGGCAACGGTTTTGCCGAGGTCGGCGAAGCAGGCACGCGTGCCGAAATCGCCCGCTTTTACGGCGCTTCCGTAAACAAGCAGCGGCACGCGCTCGCGCGAATGGTCGGTGCTTTCGGTGGCGGGGTCACAGCCGTGGTCGCCGGTGATGAGAAGCAGGTCGTCGTCTTTGAGTTTTTTGAGCAGTTGCGGAAGCCACGCGTCGAATTCCGCCAAAGCCGCGGCATAGCCGTGGATGTCGTTGCGGTGGCCGTAGAGCATATCGAAATCAACGAGATTCGTAAAGCAGATACCGTGAAAATCGCGGTCGGCGATTTGCAGGGTTTTGCTCATACCGTCGGCGTTGCCGGTGGTGGGGTTCGATTCGGTAATGCCGCTTCCCGCGAAGATGTCGCGGATTTTGCCGACTGAAATCACGTCGAGCCCCGCGTTTTCGGCGAGGTTCAGCACGGTGTCTTTCGGCGGTGTCAGCGAAAAATCGTGGCGGCGGGGAGTGCGGGTGAAATCCGCGGCACACGTGCCGATAAACGGGCGGGCAATCACGCGCCCGACACCGTGTTCGCCCTGCAAGATATCGCGGGTGATTTGACAGTAGTCGTACAGCGTTTCGATGGGGACGATCTCCTCGTGGGCGGCGATTTGGAACACGCTGTCCGCCGAGGTGTAGACGATGAGGTCGCCGGAACGCATATGCTCCTCGCCGTAGTCTTTAATCACTTCGGTGCCGGAATACGGTTTGTTACAAAGCGCGCCGCGGCCGGTTTTCATACAGAATTCTTCAATCACCTCGGGCGGAAACCCGTCGGGATAGGTGGGAAACGGCGTTTCGGACACAAGGCCCGCCATTTCCCAATGGCCGGAGGTGGTATCTTTGCCGCCGGAACGCTCGGTCAGGCGGCCGAAAGCGGCGGCAGGGGCGGCGACGGCTTCGCCGCAGTCCGCGCCCTCGACGTTAAACAGCCCCAATTTTTGCAGGTTGGGAAGCTTACAAACGGGGTCGGAATAGGCACTTTTTAAGGTGTGGCTGCCCTCGTCGCCGAAGGCGGCGGCATCCGGCGCGTGGCCGATGCCGAGACTGTCGAGCACAATCCAAAAAACACGCTTGGTCATACGTTCTCCTTTCAGTCGGCGGTGGCGGTTTTAAGCGCCAAATGCAGCATATCGTTCATACTCTGTTGCCGTTCGTCGGCGGTGAGTTCGCGGGAGGAATCATAGAGCAAATCGGAAATCGTGCAGATGCACAGCGCCTTTTTGCCGCACCGCGCCGCGGTCATATACAGCGCCGCCGACTCCATTTCCACCGCCAAAACGCCCATCTTTTTCCAATGCGCGTTTGCCTCGGTATCGTCCGAATAAAACGTGTCGGAGGAGAGGATGTTGCCGACGTGGAGTTTGAACCCCATCTCGTTTGCGGCGGCTTCGGCTTTTTTAAGCGTGCCGTAGTCGGCAATCGGCGAAAACGTGCCGGAAAGCCCGTATTGCGCGGCGAAATTCGAGTTGGTGCACGCGCCGAGACCCGCGACCACGTCGCGCAAATCGAGCGACTCTTGCATAGCACCCGCCGAGCCGACGCGCAAAATGGTTTCCACGCCGAATTTCGTGTAGAGTTCGTACGAATAGATGCCGATGGACGGCATCCCCATACCGCTTGCCATCACCGACACGGGCTTGCCGTTGTAAAAGCCGGTATAGCCCTGCACGCCGCGCACGTCGTTGACGAGCACCGCGTCGGTGAGCATCGTTTCGGCGATGTATTTCGCGCGAAGCGGGTCGCCGGGCATCAGCACGGTTTTGGCAAAACCGCGGTCGTTGAGCAGTTTAATATGCGGGGTCGAGGGGGTCATAGCAAACACTCCTTTTCGTTAGGTTTCTTCCTCTTTGGCAAGTTTCACGAGCGCGGATGCGCCGATACGGTCGGCACCCGCGGCAATCAGCGCTTCGGCGGCTTCAAACGTGCGAATGCCGCCGGCGGCTTTGATTTTAACGGTCGGCGCAACGTGGGCCTTGAAAAGCCGGATATCCTCGACGGTGGCGCCGCCTTTCGAGAAGCCGGTGGAAGTTTTGATAAAGTCCGCGCCGGCATCCGAAACGCATTTGCATAAGGCGATTTTTTCGGCTTCGGTCAAAAGGCAGGTCTCCACGATGACTTTGAGCGTAAGGTCGCCGCACACGGCTTTGAGCGCCGCGATTTCGGCGGTCACCGCGGCAAAATCGCCCTCTTTGACCATACCTAAATTGACCACCATATCGAGTTCGGTCGCGCCGTCTTCGATAGCAAGCCGCGCTTCCGCCACTTTGGCGGCGGTGGTGTTGTAGCCGTTCGGAAAGCCGATGACGGTGCAAACCGGAAACCGCTTTTTCATATAGCGGTAAGCGGCGCTGACGAGCGCGGGCGGCACACAGACCGAAGCGCAGGAAAAGCGGCGGGCATCGTCGCACAAAGCGTACAACTCGTCCCGCGTGGCGGTTTGGGAAAGCAGGGTATGGTCCACGCGGGCGAGGATAGCGGATTTATCCATAATCTATCTCCTTTTCGTTTAGAAAAAGGCGGCTTTCCCGCAAGAAAGCCGCCTTGAAAACTTACACGCTGAACAGAATGTCGCCGTAGGTAGGGAACGGCCAATCCGATTTGGCGGTGAGGACTTCCATCTCGTCGGCGGTTTCGCGCAGGGCGGTCATCGCCTTTAACACGTAGTCGCGGTAGTAGACGGAGAGTTCCCACGCATCCGAGCACTCTTTCGCTTTGGCAAGCGCGGTGTCGAGCGTGTCGATTTCGCCGCTTAAATCGGAAAGCAGGGCGGCAAGTTTTGCAATCACCGTTTCTTCCGGCGTGGCGACGGCCGCTTCCGGCAACGCGGTTTTGCGCAGCAGGACGCTCTCGGACAGTTTGCGCAGATAGCCGGACACCGCCGGATAAATATCTTTGCGCGCCATATCGAGCATGGTCAGTGCTTCGATGTTCAGCACCTTGACGTAGTTTTCGAGCAAAATCTCGCACCGCGAGCGCAGTTCGCTTTCGGCAAACACGCGGTGACGGGCGAACAACGCCACGTTTTTGTTCGCCACCCAGTAGGGCAGGCAGTCGGGCGTGGTTTTCAGATTGAGCAGACCGCGGTTTTCGGTGGCTTCGGCAATCCATTTGTCGTCGTAGCCGTTGCCGTTGAAGATGATACGCTTGTGGGCGTGGATGGTTTCGCGGATGATGTTGTGCAGTTCCGCTTGGAAATCCGTCGCCGATTCGAGACGGGTGGCGAATTGTGCCAACTCGTCCGCCACAATGGTGTTGAGCGCGATGTTCGGGCCGGCGCAGGAAGCGGACGAGCCGAGCATACGCAACTCGAACTTGTTGCCGGTAAAGGCGAACGGCGAGGTGCGGTTGCGGTCGGTCGTGTCTTTCGGGAAGCGGGGCAGTACGTGCACGCCGACTTTCATCGACACGGTTTCTTTCGGGTCGTAGGGGATACCGTCCTCAATGGCGGTCAAAATCTCGGTAAGTTCGTCGCCGAGGAACAGCGACACCACGGCGGGCGGCGCTTCGTTCGCGCCGAGACGGTGGTCGTTGCCGGGGCCCGCCACCGAAATGCGCAGGAGATCCTGATGCTCGTCCACGCCTTTGATAACGGCGCAGAGGAACAAAAGGAAGCGGGCGTTTTGGTGGGGCGTATCGCCCGGTTCAAACAGGTTTTCGCCGGTATCCGTCTGTAACGACCAGTTGATGTGTTTGCCCGAGCCGTTGACACCCGCAAAGGGTTTTTCGTGCAGCAGGCACACCATACCGTGGCGGGTGGCGAGTTTTTTCATCGTCTCCATCGTCAGCTGGTTGTGGTCGGTGGCGATGTTGACCGTGTTGTAAAACGGGGCGAGCTCGTGCTGACCGGGCGCGGCCTCGTTATGTTCGGTTTTGGCGTAAACGCCGAGTTTCCACAGTTCTTCGTCGAGTTCTTTCATAAACGCGGCAACGCGCGGTTTAATCGAGCCGAAATAGTGGTCGTCCAGGTCTTGTCCGCGCGGCGGTTTCGCGCCGAACAGCGTGCGGCCGGTGAAAATCAGGTCGCGGCGGGCATCGAACATCGCGCGGTCGATGAGGAAATATTCCTGCTCGGCACCGACGGTGGGATGCACCATATTGATGGCGGACTTTTCGCCCACTTCGAACAGACGGAGAACGCGGAGCGCCTCACGGCTGACCGCTTCCATCGAGCGCAGAAGCGGGGTTTTCTTGTCGAGCGCTTCGCCGCCGAACGAGCAGAACGCCGTCGGGATGCACAGCGTATTATCTTTAATGAAGGCATAGGACGTGGGGTCCCACGCGGTGTAGCCGCGCGCTTCGAAGGTAGCGCGCAGACCGCCGGAGGGAAAACTGGACGCGTCCGATTCGCCCTTGACCAGTTCTTTGCCGGAGAATTCCATAATGACGCCGCCCTCGCCGTCGGGCACAATGAAACTGTCGTGCTTTTCGGCGGTGATGCCGGTCATCGGCTGGAACCAATGGGTATAGTGGGTCGCGCCGCGCTCCACCGCCCAGTCGCGCATCGCCGCGGCGATGACGTTGGCGAGAGTGGGGTCGAGCCGTTTGCCGTTTTCCATCGTGTTTTTCAGCGCGCGGTACGCGTCAGCCGGGAGATACTGTTTCATCGCGGCATCGCCGAACACCATCGAGCCGAAGATTTCCGGGATATTGGTCATGGGAAAATCCCTCCTTTACATTCCTACGCTTATTCTACCCCAAGAAGCGGGGGTTTGTCAACCAAAAACCGCCCAAAAACCCCAAGAAAATAATATTGTTGTACATTCTGTCAAAATATTTATAAAAAAACACAAAAGAGTGGATTTTTTTAAGTGCGTGTGGTACACTAACCGAGAATGGGAAAATTTTTGATTTACCTATTTTAACAAAACGCAAACGGATCGGAGGGAACGGTATGTGGCGCTCTTTTGCTCACGGTGTACACGTAGACGGCAATAAGTCGTTGGCGGCGGACGCGGTTATCCGCGAAATTCTGCCGGGTAAAATTGTGGCGTACCCGCTGGCACAGCATATCGGACGTCCTGCTTCGCCGATTGTGTCCGAGGGAGAGCGCGTGTTGGTCGGACAGACCATCGCGCAGGCCTCTGCGCCCGTTTCCGCCGACGTGGTGTGTGCCGTGTCCGGCACGGTGAAGCGGGTCGGCGCGTTCCTCGGTGTGCGCGGCGAAATGGTGGATGCCATTGTGGTGGAGAACGACGAACAGTACGAAACGGTGGAAAATTTCGGTCAACACCGCGATTACACCCAACTGTCGCCGAACGAAATCCGCGACCTCATCAAAGCTGCCGGCATCGTCGGTCTCGGCGGTGCGGGCTTCCCGACCCATATCAAACTCAATCCCCCTGAACCGGAAAAGATTGACACGATTATCGCCAACGGCGTGGAATGCGAGCCGTATCTCACCACCGACTACCGTCTGATGATGGAACAGCCGGAAAAAATCATTCGGGGGTTACATATCATTTTGTCGATGTTCCCGAATGCCAAAGCGGTGATTGCGATTGAAAAAAACAAGCCGGAGGCCATTCGGCTTTTGACCGAAAAAGTGAAAAACGAGCCGCGTATTTCGGTGGCGGCGCTCAAAACCAAATATCCCGAGGGTGACGAGCGTATGCTTATTCACGCCGTGACCGGACGGTATATCCACTCGGCGCAACTGCCGGCGGCGGTGGGCTGTCTTGTGGACAATATCGCCACCGTGGTCGCCATTGACGAAGCGGTGTGCGACGGCTTGCCGCTGACCCACCGTGTTGTGACCGTGTCGGGCGATGCGGTGAACGAGCCGTGCAACCTGCGGGTCGCCTGCGGCGATTTGTATTCTCACGTTATTGAAGAAGCGGGCGGTTTCAAGGGTGAGCCGAAAAAAGTGATTTCCGGCGGCCCGATGATGGGACTTGCGCTGTTCTCTCTCGAAATTCCCGTGGTAAAAACTTCCTCCTGCATCCTCGCGTTTGCCGAGGACGAGGTGGAGGAGTCGAAAACCACCGCCTGCATCCATTGCGGACGGTGCTTGCGCGCCTGTCCGGAACTGCTTGTTCCGCGCTCGATGCACGCCGCCGCCCAAGCGGAGGATTTCGAACGGTTTATGGCGCTCAACGGGATGGAATGTATTGAGTGCGGGTCGTGTACCTTCGTGTGTCCGGCGAAAATCCCGCTGACCCAAAGTTTCCAATATGCCCGCCGCAAGACCAAAGCGCTGTTGCAGGTGAAAACAACGAAAGAAAGCGGGGGAGAGAAATGACCGAGAAAATCCACGTTTCCTCCGCGCCGCATATCCGTTGCGACGTGACCACCGCCCGTATTATGCACGACGTGATTATCGCACTGCTTCCGTGCGGGGTGTGCGGGGTGTATCTGTTCGGCTGGCGGGCGCTGTGGGTGATGCTGACGAGTGTCGTCACCTGCGTGCTGACCGAATATCTGTTCCAAAAAGGCATGAAGCGCCCCGTCACCGTGACCGACGGCAGCGCCATCGTGACCGGACTGCTTCTCGCGTATTGTATGCCCGCTTCCGTGCCGCTGTATATTCCGGTACTCGGCGGTGTGTTCGCCATTCTTGTTGTGAAGCAACTGTTCGGCGGTATCGGGCAAAATATTATGAACCCCGCGCTGGCGGCGCGATGCTTCCTCGTGATTTCGTTCGCGGGGAGAATGACCGCCTATCCGTTTTTGCGCACCGTGCAGCCGCCGGTGGACCTCGTGTCTTCCGCGACGCCGCTGATGGACCTCAAAGCGGGTCAAGCGGTGGATTTGTGGCATATGTTTTTAGGCACACACTCCGGCTGCCTCGGCGAAACGTCGGTGGCGGCGGTGCTGATTGGTGCGGCATACCTGTTCTTCCGCCGCGTGATTACCTGGCACATTCCGGTGGCGTACATCGGCTCGACGCTTGTGTTCTGCGGTGTGTTTGCCGCGTTCAAAGGCGCGGTGCCCGCGGATATGACGATGGCGACCTACCTCGTTGCGCAGGCGTGCGGCGGCGGTTTGGCGCTCGGCGCGTTCTTTATGGCGACCGACTACGTGACCTGCCCGATTACCAACGGCGGGCGGCTGGTCTACGGCGTGCTGCTCGGCTTCTTGACGGCGGTGTTCCGCGTGCTCGGCAAATCGGCGGAGGGCGTGTCGTTTGCGATTATCATCGTCAACCTGCTCGTGCCGCTGATTGAAAAAATCACGATGCCCCGCGCATTCGGTAAAGGGGGTCGTGCCAAATGAAGAAAAAAGGATTGTTGCGCGACGCGCTGATTCTGTTCGCGATTACGCTTATTTCGGCGGCGTTGCTCGCCTGCGTGTATACGCTGACCAAAGACCCGATTGAAAAAGCGGCGAACGAGGCAAAACAAAAAGCGTACGAAACCGTCTATCCCGGCGCGACCTTTGCGCCGCTTGAAACGGCGGACGATTTGCTTGCGACGGTGAACGGCGTGTTTGCCGCCGATACCGCCGAAGGCATCGGCGTTTCGCTGAAACGCGCGGCGGTCACCGAAATTCTCCGCGCCTCCGACAAAGACGGCAACGCCGTCGGCTACGTGGTGTCCGCTTCTTCCAAAAGCGGCTACGGCGGGGAGATTACCGCCGCCGTGGGTGTGACCAACGCGGGCGAGATTTGCGGGTTTACCGTGCTTTCTCACAGCGAGACCGCCGGTTTCGGCGCGAAATGCGACGAGCCGGAGTACCAAAAGACGTTCCTCGGCGACAAATCCGTTGCCGACGTGGATATGATTTCCGGCGCAACCTATACCTCGAACGCGCTCAAAGAGATTTGCGGCGCGGCGCTGTATGCGGTGCGCGAGGCGGAAAGCGGGGTGAACGCCGATGTTTAAGCAGGCATGGGAACGGCTCTATAACGGGCTTGTAAAAGAAAACCCCACCTTCGTGTTGATGCTCGGTATGTGCCCGACACTCGCCGTAACAACCGCGGCGATGAACGGGCTCGGTATGGGACTTTCGACCGCCGCGGTGCTGACGATGTCCAACTTGATGATTTCGGCGCTGCGCAACGTCATTCCCCAAAAAGTGCGTATGCCGGCGTATATCGTCATTGTGGCGACGTTTGTGACGGTGGTGCAACTGCTGATGCAGGCGTACGTTCCGTCGCTGTACGATGCGCTCGGCATCTATATCCCGCTGATTGTCGTTAACTGCATTATCCTCGGCCGTGCGGAGGCGTACGCTTCCAAACATCCGGTGTGGCCGTCGCTGTTTGACGGGCTCGGAATGGGTCTCGGTTTTACGGTGGCGCTCGTGTGCATCGGTGCGGTGCGCGAATTTCTCGGCAACGGCTCGGTGTTCGGGCTGACGATTTTGCCCGACACGGTGGATAAAATCGCTATCTTTACGCTTGCACCCGGCGCGTTTTTCGTGCTTGCGTGCTTAACGGCGCTCCAGAACAAACTGAAAGCGCCGTCCGCGACCAATACCCCCAAAGCGAAAAACCGTACCTGCGCCGGCAACTGCGCCGCCTGCCCTTCGGGGTGTATGGGGTGTGCCGCCGATGCGCAGGCGCAGAAAGAGGGGGATGACCGATGACGACGATGCTTCTTCTTTTGCTGACGACGGCGCTCGTCAATAACGTGGTGTTAAGCCAATTCCTCGGTCTTTGCCCGTTCCTCGGTGTGTCGAAACAACTCAAAACCGCCGCCGGTATGGGTGTGGCGGTGATGTGCGTGGTGACGTTGTCGTCCGCGATTACGTCGTTGCTTTATAACGGTGTGCTGTTGCCGCTGAAACTGCAATATATGAACACGATTGTGTTCATTCTGGTGATTGCGGCGCTGGTGCAACTTGTGGAGATGGCTCTCAAACGGTACAGCCGCCCGCTGTATGCGGCGCTCGGCGTGTATCTGCCGCTGATTACCACCAACTGCGCGGTGCTGGGCGTGGCGCTGCAAAACGTCCAGCAGGAAAACGGCTTTTTGACGTCGGTGGTCAACGGCTTCGGTACGTCGCTCGGTTTCTTTGTCGCCATCGTCGTGATGGCGGGATTGCGCGAAAAAATCGCCAACAACGACGTGCCTGAATCGTTTAAGGGAATGCCGATTACGCTGTTGACCGCGGGGTTGATGGCGATTGCGTTTTACGGATTTAAGTTCTTGTAATCTTCTGTTTCTCGAAAGGGGGCGACCGTATGGGAACGGCTGTGTTGATTGCCGCCGCCGTGGTGGGCGGTATGGGACTGCTTATCGGCGTGTTGCTTGGAACGGCGGATAAATATCTGTCGGTGGCAACGGATGAGTTGACCGAAAAAATCCGCGAAGTTTTGCCCGGCAACAACTGCGGCGGTTGCGGCTACGCGGGATGTGATGCGTTGGCCGAAGCCATCGCCAAAGGGGAAGCAAGCCCCACGGCGTGTCCCGTCGGCGGGCAGGCGGTTGCCGCGCTCGTGTGCGAGTTGACCGGCAAAAAAGCGGAGTTTACGCGGATGTCCGCTTACGTCCGCTGTGCCGGCACCTGCGAGAAAACCCGTCATATTTATGAATATTTCGGCGATGAGGATTGCCGCCGCGTGACGATGGTTCCCGGCCGCGGCACCAAAGCGTGCGCTTACGGCTGCCTCGGTTTCGGCTCGTGCGTGAAAGTGTGCGAATACGATGCCATCCACATTGTGGAAGGCGTGGCGGTGGTGGACAAAGAAAAATGCACCGCCTGCGGCAAGTGCGTGGATGCCTGCCCGCAAAACATCATCGAAATGGTGCCGTACGATGCGGAATATATGGTGACCTGCCTGTCGCAGGAACGCGGCAAATCGGTAAAAGATATGTGCGAAGCGGGATGTATCGGGTGCGGTCTTTGCGCCCGCGAATGCACCACCGGCGCAATTACGATGAAAAACAACATTGCCCACATTGACCAAAACGATTGCACCAACTGCGGTTGGTGTTTGGAAAAATGTCCGACGAAGGTTATTCGCAAGCGCTGATGGATATACTACCTTACAGCGGCGGTGACGCCGACAACTGTAAGGAGGAATCTTTGTGAAAAAATGGGGAGCAGTTTTTGTGACACTCTTGTTGCTGACGGCGCTTTTGTCGGCGTGCAGTCGCAACGTGGGTGATGCAGAAAACTCGGACGTGTCCACACCGGTCGCCGCGATGGTGAAAACGGGGCTGGCCACGGTCAGTTCCGCGGCGGTGGCGGAAGACGCGCTTACCGACAAAACGGTGGTGGCGGCAGTAACCGTCGGTGACGGCGGCAAAATCGTTTCCTGCCGCTTGGACGAAATCGAAACCGATGCGAAACTGAATGCGGGCAAGATTACCCGCGAAAAAGACCTGCGCAGCAAGTATGCGCAGGGCTACGATTACGGGCTTGCCTCGTCGAGCGCCGTGACGAAAGAATGGTTTGAGCAGGTGGATGCTTTGTGCGACTACGTGGTGGGGAAAACCGCCGCCGAGGTCGCCGAAATCCCGCTTGAAAACGGGGTCGCCACCGATGAAGCGCTTCGTGCGCGGTGCGATTTGGTGATTTCCGACTTTTTGGAAGCCATCGGCAAAGCGTGCGATATGGCGGCGGACCGCGGCGCGCAAGCGGGGGACACGCTCTCGCTTTCGCTGACGGCGGCGGATTCCACCGAACAAAGCGACAAAGCGGTGTGCGCGGCGGTGCAGATTGCCGCCGTTACGCTCAATTCCCGCGGCGTGGTGACCGATTGCTTGGTGGACGAAACCGGCAAGCGTGTTGACGTGGTTGACGGCGCGTTTGTGGGCGACACCGGCGTGTATCGTTCGAGAAAAGACCAAAAAACCGGCGCGGACGATACCTCGGATAGCGCAAAAGACGGGGAATGGACCGCTTCTGCAAAAGCATTTGAAGAATATGTGGTCGGTAAGACGGCAAGTCAAGTAAAGGCAACGCCCTTAACAGACGGAAAACCCGCCGCCGACACCGATTTGGCAGAAAAATGCACCGTTCGCGTAGCGGAGATGCTGCAAAACGTGCTTAAAGCCATTGACGGCGCGAACGAGACGAAACAAACGCCCGCTACCGCCACCGAAACGGCTACGGCGGCGAAAGACGGGCTTTTGGACAAGGCGTCCAAAGCCGCGGACGACGTGGTGAGTATGGCGGACGATGCCGTCAGCCGCATCGGCGATGCGCTGACCGAACCCAGATGAACAAACCGCTTTTCCAAACCGTAAAGCCAAATGGCTTTACGGTTTGGAGGGGCAAATCGGAGGAGAAACGGATGAAAAAAACGCTATGTTTGCTCTTGTGCGCCGTGTTGTGCGGGGTGCTTTTGTGCGGTTGCGCCGAAAAACCCCAAACGGAAACGTCGGCGGTGGTGTCGGTGGACAGCGAGGTGTCGGTGGACCCCGGCCCCGGACGGTACGAGGAAACCTACTACGACTTGTTTGACACCGAATGCACCTTTATCGCGTTTACCGAAAGCGAAACCGAATTTCACGAAATTTCCGATAAACTCCACGAATATCTGCTTACATATCACAAACTGTACGATATCTACAACGACTACGAGGGGCTCAACAATATGCGCGCGCTCAATATGGCGGCGGGTACCGAGCCGATGATTGTGGACGGCAAAATCCTCGATTTGCTGGAACTCGGCAAGCGGGCGTACGAAGTAAGCGGCGGCAAGGTGAACATCGCTTACGGCACGGTGCTTTCGCAATGGCACACGATGCAACGGGTGGCGGACGAGGACAACGTCTACGTGCTTCCGAACGAGGATACGCTCAAAGAATGCGCTACCCACACGAATATTAACGACGTGGTGATTGACCGCGAAAACAGCACCGCGTTTATCAAAGATGCCGCTACGAAACTGAACGTCGGCGCGACCGGCAAGGGGTATGCGGCGCCAAAGGGCTGTGAGTCCGCGAACGCGCTCGGCGCCCCTTCCGGTGCGCTCAATATGGGCGGCAACGTGTGCACTATCGGCGTAAAGCAGGATGACGGCGCAAAATGGAGTGTCGGCATCGCCGACCCCGACGGCAACGGCTATATCGAAGCGGTGGAGGTCGCCGACAAGTGTGTGGTCACAAGCGGTGACTACGAACGCTATTTCGAGGTGGAGGGCGAACGCTACTGCCACCTTATCGACCCCGCCACCAACTATCCGGCGCGCACCTTCCGCAGCACCACCGTTATCGGCGACGATGCGGGACTGTGCGATGCGCTTTCGACGGCGCTGTTTTTGCTTTCGCTTGACGAGGGCAAACAGCTCATCGAAAACACCGACGGGGTAGAGGCGTTTTGGATTTTAGCGGACGGCTCGACCGCGCAGTCAAGCGGATTTGCCGCCCTTGCGGTCAATAAAAACGATGAATCCGGCGAATAAGGCAAAAAAACCGCGTTTTCTAAAACGCGGAGATATTGTGATGTTGTCAGCGTTGCTGCTTTTGGCGGCAGCGCTGTTCGTCTTTCATTTTGCCGCGCCGAAGAAGGCGGGTGCGGCGGCGAAAATCACGGTGGATAACCAAACGGTGGCGACGTTGCCGCTGTCGAAAAACACGACCTACAAAGTGGAAACCGCCGTGGGGTATAACCTTGTGGTGATTGAAAACGGCCGCGCGTTTGTGCGCGAGGCGGACTGCAAAAATCAAATTTGTGTCAAAAGCCGCGCGATTGCGCGGGCGGGCGAGAGCATTGTCTGCCTGCCGCATAAAATGACCGTGTCGATTGTCGGCGGCGAGCCGCCGGCCGTGGATTTTGTGGTGTAAGGAGGGGCAAGAATGAAAAAGAAATTGCCCCTTTACGGGGTGCTTGTCGCGCTCGCGTTCGTGCTTTCCTACGTCGAGGCGCTCGTGCCGTTTTCGCTCGGCATTCCCGGTGTCAAATTGGGACTTGCCAACCTCGTCACCCTCGTCGCTTTGTATCTGCTTCCCGCGCCGGGCGCGGCGGCGGTGGCGCTTTGCCGCATTGTGCTGGCCGGCTTCACGTTCGGCAGTTTGAGTTCGATGCTGTACGCGCTGTGCGGCGGTGTTTTGAGTTTTCTTGTGATGTGGCTTTGCAAAAAACTGCCCTGCTTTTCGCCCGTCGGGGTTAGCGTTGCGGGCGGCGTGTCGCACAATATCGGGCAACTCGCGTGCGCGGTTTTCGTGATGCAAACGGCATCGCTTTCGTGGTATCTGCCGGTGCTTTTGTTGTCCGGCACACTCGCGGGCGCGGTCATCGGCGTGCTCGGCGGGCTGGTCGTGCGGCGGCTTCCGAAAGAAAGGTAAAACAGACGAAATCCCGTTAAAAAAACGGCAAAGGATTGTTCCTTTGCCGCTTTTTCTTTACAATTCCGAAAATATATGCTATACTGAAAACAACAAGGTTCACCCTTTGAACACAAAACGCGTTTCAGGAGGAATGCAAGATGAAAAAAACAGTAGGAACACGCTTGCTCGCTGTTGTGATTTGCATAGCGATGCTTGCCACCGTCACGCCGATTTTCGCGGCGGCGGAAACGACCATTGCCAAAATCGAAATCAGCGATGCCGACGTAACCCCGTATATCGGCGAAAAAGCGGGCGATTGGCTCGATTACACTCTGCCGGAAA
>JAKSPN010000018.1 GCA_024404755.1 Clostridia bacterium
CGAGACGGCTGACCTGCGCTTGGGAAATGCCGATTTCCGACGCCACTTCCATTTGCGTAAGCCCCTTAAAAAACCGCAGTTGCACGATTTTGCGCTCGCGTTCGGACAAGCCGCGAATCGCCTCTTTTAACGTCAATTCTTCGAGCCAATCGCGGTCGTCCGTACCGTCGCCGATTTGGTCCATCACGTACAACGTGTCGCCGCTGTCCGAAAACACCGGTTCATACAAAGAAATCGGGTCTACAATCGCTTCGAGCGCCGTTACCACGTCCTCGCGCGGCAATTCGAGTTCGCGGGCAATCTCCTCCACCGTCGGCTCGGCGTGGCGTTCGATAATCAGGCGCTCTTTAACCTGCATCGCGCGGTAGGCGATATCCCGCATGGAACGGCTGATGC
This sequence comes from Clostridia bacterium, assembly GCA_024404755.1. GTDB lineage: Bacteria > Bacillota > Clostridia > Oscillospirales > Acutalibacteraceae > RGIG426. Next base: position 397 of record JAKSPN010000018.1, read on the forward strand.
GAATGGGCGTGTTATCCCGCAAATAGCGGCGAATTTCGCCGATAATCATCGGCACGGCATAGGTGGAAAACCGCACGTCCAACTCAACGTTGAAATTGTCGATGGATTTCATAAGCCCGATGCACCCGACTTGGAACAAATCGTCCATATTTTCGCCGCGACCGGCAAACCGCTGGCACACGCTCAAAACAAGCCGCAAATTGCCGTTTATCAAGGATTCGCGTGCCGTTTTATCCCCTGCGCGCATCGCCCGCAACAGCCGCATTTTCTCCGCTTCCGAAAGCACCGTTAACTCTGCGGTGTTGACCCCGCAAATTTCCACTTTGTTGTACACGTCGCCGTCCCCTTTCTGCCGAAAGTATGGGCAGAAAACGGGGCGCGTATACAAAAGGATAAAAGAAAAAGCCGTGGGAAAATCCCACGGCTTTTATTCGGTTATTTCTTATTTCACCATGCTGGCGACTTCGGCAGCGAAATCGTCTTCTTTTTTCTCGATGCCTTCGCCTTTCGCCAAGCGGACGAAAGATTTTACGGTGATGTTGGCGCCGAGTTTTTTCGCAACGTCCGCCACGTACGCGCCGACAGAACCGTCAAACACGTCGTTACGCACGAACGCTTGCTCCATGAGGCAGACCTCTTTGATCTGCTTTTTGATACGGCCTTCGTTGGCTTTCATGAAGATCGGGTTGGACATAAACTCGTCTTTGTTGGCAACCGCGACTTCCGCCAATTTGGCGATACCCTCTTTGGAGAGGAAGTTGAAGAGGAATTTGTTGTTTTTCTGCTCTTCATAAGCGGCAACGTCTTCCGCGCTCCACAGACCGCCGTCCAGCACTTTCGCCACAACCTGTTGGAAAATCGGTTTCGGCAGGGTGTCCGGTTTGTTGAGGGAGCTTTCGACGATGATGTTTTTCATCTCCGCCAAAGCGGCATCGGAGATATCCGAGCTGTTCAGGTATTCCGGGCTGAGAGCCGCGACCTGCATGGCCACGTTTTTGCCCATCTCCACGAACTCCGGTTTGTCGGCGGCATCGGTATCAAAGCCGACCAAAACGCCCACAGAACCACCGGCGTGGATGTAGGAAACGACCGTGCCTTCGACCAGCTCAAAGCGGCGCAAGCTCAGGTTCTCACGGATTTTCAGGAACAGTTCCTGGATCGCATCAGCGACAGAAACGGAGCCGTCCGCAATGGTGGCGGCTTTCAGCGCTTCGAGGTCAGCCGGTTTCGCCACAACCACGGTTTTGGCGATCTGGTTGGCGAGCGCTTTGAATTCGGGGTTGTTGCCGACGAAGTCGGTCTCGCAGTTCAGTTCAACAAGCGCGGACGCATTGCCGTCGCTGAAAACACCGATGGTGCCTTCCGCGGCCACACGACCGGCTTTTTTCGCGGCAGAAGCCAAGCCCTTCTCACGAAGGATTTGGATGGCTTTTTCCATATCGCCGTCGGCTTCCGTCAACGCTTTTTTGCAATCCATCATACCGACGTTGGTTCTCTCACGCAACGTCACAACGTCTTTCGCAGTAAACGCCATTGTTCAGTTCCTCCTTATTCCGCCGCTTCGGCTTCGGCAGCCGGCTCTTCGGCAACCACGTTGTCCTCGCCCTGACGGCCTTCGATGATGGCGTTCGCCATGGCACCGGCAATCAGTTTGACGGCACGGATCGCGTCGTCGTTACCCGGGATGACGTAGTCGGCATCGTCCGGGTCGCAGTTGGTGTCGACGATAGCGACAACCGGGATACCCAGTTTTTTCGCTTCGGCAACGGCAATTTTCTCTTTGCGCGGGTCAACGATGAACAGCGCATCCGGGCGTTTCTCCATACCCTGGATACCGCCGAGGAATTTGTCGAGTTTCTCCATCTCGTGCTCGAGTTTGATAACTTCTTTCTTCGGAAGCATATCAAAGGTGCCGTCCTCTTTCATCGCGTTGAGCTGATTCATACGGGCGACACGGCTGCGAATGGTGCGGAAGTTGGTCATCATACCGCCGAGCCAACGGGCGTTGACGTAGTAAGCGCCGGCACGCTCCGCTTCCTCGCGGATGGAATCCTGCGCCTGTTTTTTGGTGCCGACGAACAGCACGTTACCGCCTTTGGCGGACAGGTCGCGGACGAAGTTGTAGGCCTCTTCCAGTTTGTTGACCGTTTTTTGCAGGTCAATGATGTAGATGCCGTTGCGCTCGGTGAAAATGTACGGAGCCATTTTCGGGTTCCAACGGCGGGTTTGGTGACCAAAGTGGACACCGGCTTCGAGAAGTTGTTTCATAGATACGACAGACATTTAGAGATTCCTCCTAATTAAAATTGGTTTGTATCCTCCGCCGATTCAACCCCTGCCACCGCGTCGTAAACGGCACCGACCGAGGTTTTTGTAGAAATCGGCGTGCGAATTCCGAAATATAATAGCACAACCCCTCCCGAAAGTCAAGAGGATTTGTGCTATTTTTTGCAATATTTTTATTATTATAGGCATCTGTGAAAAATCCCCCGCCGTTCTTGACATTTTTCCGCCCGTTTGGTATACTGTTTCGCGGAACAAAACAACAAGGAGGAAGAAAGTATGGCTAAAATCAACTGGGAACACACCGGCTGGACCACCGTCTGCGAGCCGAACGCAAAAAAACACATTCTCGGCGTTATCTGCCGCGCCTGCCGCGGTGAAGTGGAGGAAGTCCGCATCCGTCATAACGACGGCGAGGAAGTTCTCGCCAAAGTCACGCTGAACGGCGAGCCCGCCCTGCCGATGTCCATCGCCGATTTCGAGGCGCATTTCAACGCCGGCGAACTGGAAATGAAATAAACCAATTTCATAAGCATACATTCAAAAAGGTCTTCGACGAAAGTCGAAGACCTTTTTTGGTGCGGGTAACAGGACTTGAACCTGCATGAAGGAACCTTCATTAGAACCTGAATCTAACGCGTCTGCCAATTCCGCCATACCCGCATATGCAATTTTCTGCAACAAGGGATATTATAACGGCAGTTCCCCGAAAAGTCAAGCCCTTTTTTCGGATTTTTTCCGTTTTTTTCTAACCGGTCAGCCGCCGTCGCAACTGCGCTAAAATCGCGCGTTCGCGGCGAGAAACCTGCACTTGGGTCATCCCCAATTCGTCGGCGGTTTTCTGTTGGGTCCATTCCCCTACGTAACGCAGCACAATCAGCCGACGGTCGTCGCGCGGCAGTTCCGACAGCACTTGTTTCAGCGCCAAGCGGTCGGTCACGCGCTCCTCCTCGCCGGCGCTCGGCAAATCCCATTCTCCCCCGTCGTCCCCATCCGCTTCGCGGGTCAGCGACAGCGGCGGCGTACTCACGCAAAGCGCCTCTGCCGCCGCCGACGGCTCTACCCCAAGCCGCACCGCGAGTTCCGACACGGTCGGCTCGCGCCCGGTTTCGCGCAAAAAGCGCTCGGTTTCGCGGGCGGCTTTTTGAGACAACTCTTTCAGCCCGCGGCTGACTTTGACCGCGCCGCCGTCGCGGAACAGCCGCTTGATTTCGCCCAAAATCAGCGGCACGGCATAGGTAGAAAAACAAAATCCGCGACTTTCGTCAAACCCGTCCGCCGCTTTACAAAGCCCCATACACCCCGCCTGAAACAAATCGTCGTATTCCACCCCGCGCCCGACAAACCGTCCGGCGCAGGAATGTACAAGCCCTAAATTCTCCTCCACCCGCTTCGTGCGGGCGGTCAACGGCTCTCTCCGCCTTTTTCGGTCAGCGTTTTATACAGCGTAACCGCCGTGCCCTTGCCCACTTTCGAGCGCACTTTCACCTTGTCGCAAAAACTCTCCATCACGGAAAATCCCAAACCGGAGCGTTCCTCGCCGCCGGTGGTAAACAGCGGTGTCATTGCCTCCGCTACGTCGGGAATGCCGCACCCGCGGTCGGCGATTTTTACCGTCAGCCGCCCGTCGTCGTACAGTTTGAGTGTCATCGTAATCTTGCCCATTTCGTCCGGATAGGCGTGGACAATCGCGTTGGTCACCGCCTCGGACACGGCGGTGCGCAAATCGGCAAGCACCGACACGGACGGGTCGGCTTGCGCCGCAAACGCCGCGACGATACTGCGCGCCAAGCGCTCGTTGACCGAGCGACTGTGGAACGTAATTTTTACCTCGTTTTTGGGTTTCTTCATTTCTTTTTCTCCTCCTTTTCCCAAATCGGCAAGCGGTCAAGCCCCGCCAATTTGAGCATTCTCATCACCGGCGGTGTCGCGTTTTGTACGAACGTCTGTCCCCCGCGGGACTGCATCAGCCGATACCGCCCCATCACGAGCCCCACGCCGGAACTGTCCATAAACGACACCTCCGCAAAATCCAACCGCAACACGTCCGCGCCGCCTCGCTCGATAGCATAGTCGATTTGCTCGCGGGCGGGTTTGGCCGTATGGTGGTCGATTTCTCCCGACAAAAACGCCGTCAGCGTTTTGTCGGCTTCTTCGATTTTTACCGTCATCGTTCTGCCTCCTTTTTGAGTATCATACCCCGCTTGTCCGGCGAAAAATGCCGAAGTATGCGAGTTGCGCTTGATTTTTTGCAACAAAAAAAGACCTGTGCTTTCGCACAGGTCTTTCGTGTTTGTTTTTTATAGATTCAGGAAGTTCGCCATCTTGTCGGCGAGGTCGCGGGCATCTTCCTCGGTGGTGTTCACCTCGCAGAAAATACGCAGCAGCGGCTCGGTGCCGGAGAAACGGGCAATCAGCCACTCGTTGTCCGCAAAATACACCTTGCAGCCGTCCATATAACTGACGTGGTCGATGGTTTTGCCGAAATCGGGGAGCAATTTGTCCTCATAAAGGATTTTTTGCAACTCCGCTTTGCGTTCGGCGGGGAAATGATAGTTTTGCTCGGTAATCGCGGTTTTGCCGAACTGCTCCTCCATCTCCTCAATGACTTCCGAGAGGGATTTGCCGGTGAGCGCCAGCATTTCGAGCATCAGCGAGGCGGCGTAGATACCGTCTTTGCCGCGGATGTGACCGCGCACGGTCAAACCGCCGGAAGATTCGCCGCCGATAACGGCATCTTTCTCTTGCATTTTAGCGGAGATGTACTTAAAGCCGACCGGCACCTCGTAGCAAATCTCACCGAATGCCTCGGCGATTTTGTCAAGGATGTGGGTGGTGGCGATGTTGCGCACCGCCGGACCGTGCCAGCCCTTGTATTTGAGCAGATAATAGTACAGCACCGTGAGAATCTTGTTCGGGTGGATGTAGTTGCCCTTTTCGTCGATGATACCGAGACGGTCGGCATCGCCGTCGGTGGCGATACCGATATCCATATGATGCTCGGTCACGAAGTTTTTGAGATCAAAAAGCGTTTCCTCGTTCGGGGCGGGCAAGCGGCCGCCGAACAGCGCATCGTGCGCCGTATGAATCGTGTCGCAGTTGCAGCGGCAGGTATACAGCACCGTTTCGAGCGCGCGGCGGGACACACCGAACATCGGGTCGAGCACCACGTTCAAATGGCGCTCACGGATAGCGGCGTTGTTGACACTGCGCAAAATGGAATCGACGTAGATATTCTGGGAGTCGATTTCGCGCACAAGACCGCGCGCTTTGGCGGTTTCATACGGAATAAATTTGATTTCGTCGGGGTTGATGCCGGCAATATAGCGTTCGATATCGTCGGTCACTTCTTCCACTGCATCGCGGCCGCCGGCGGTAAACACTTTAATGCCGTTATACTCCGCGGGGTTGTGAGAGGCGGTCACCGCCATACCGTAGGCGAGGTTAAAGTGGAGCACGGTAAACATAACGAGCGGAGTCGGCGCCTCTTTGTCGAGGACACGGCAGAAAATGCCCTCCGCTGCCATAACTTCGCTGATCCATTGCGCCGCCTGCACCGATAAAAAGCGGCGGTCGTAACCCACCACAAAGCCGTTTTCCGTCACGTTTTCTTCTTTCATTTTCTTGGCCATGGCCGCCGCAAGCAACCGGATGTTGGCTTTTGTAAAGCCGTCACCGATAACCGCGCGCCAACCGCCGGTACCGAATTTAATCATACGTCTTCCCCTCTATTCAACCATATTTTTTTGAAACTTCATTATGACACAAAAACGGCGACTTGTCAACAACAAGTCGCCGTTTAATTTCAGGAAAGTTCTGCCGCGCCGGTATAGAGTTCGTAATAGCGCCCTTTTTGTTCCAAAAGTTCGTCGTGCGTACCGCGCTCGATGATAACGCCCTTTTCGAGCACCATAATGGCGTTGGCGTTGCGCACCGTCGAAAGGCGGTGGGCAATCACAAAGGTCGTGCGGTCTTGCATCAAACTATCCATACCCTGCTCAATCAGCCGTTCGGTGCGGGTATCGACCGAACTCGTCGCCTCGTCAAGCACCAAAATAGGCGCTTTGCTGATGGCGGCGCGCGCAATGTTGAGCAGTTGCCGCTGCCCTTGCGAGAGGTTCGCGCCGTCCCCCTCCAAAACGGTGTCGTAGCCGTTTTCGAGTTTCATAATAAACGAGTGGGCGCTTGCGGTTTTCGCCGCCGCTTCCACTTCCTCGTCGGTCGCATCCAGCCGCCCGTAACGGATGTTTTCGCGCACCGTTCCGGTAAAGAGGTGGGTATCTTGCAGCACCACGGCGATATTTTTACGCAGTTCCGAACGCGGGAACTTGCGGATGTCGATACCGTCGATGGTAATCACGCCCTCGTCGATGTCGTAGAAGCGGTTTAAGAGGTTCGTAATGGTCGTTTTGCCCGCGCCCGTCGAGCCGACAAGCGCGATTTTTTGACCGGGCTTCGCATAAAACGACACGTCGTTTAAGATGCGGTGTTCCGGACGGTAGCCAAAGCAGACGTGGTCAAGATGCACGTCCGCGCGATGACCCTCAAGCGGCACCGCATCGTCCGCATCCGGGCGCTCGGGCGGCATATCCATAATCTGGAACACGCGCTCCGCACCGGCGAGCGCCGCGAAAATGGTGCTCATCTGCTGCGAGATGGTGTTAATCGGCTGCGAGAAGTGACGGGAGTAGTTGGCGAACACGGTCAGACCGCCGGGGGTCAGCGCGTTTTTCACCATCAAAATACCGCCGACGCCGAGGGTCACGGCGTAAGAAATCTGCGACGTGTTGCCCATAATCGGGCCCATAATGCCGCCGTAGAACTGCGCTTTGAACTGTTTGTCGCGCAGGTCGTCGTTGAGAAGCGTAAACTCCTCCACGCAGGTGTCCTCGTGGTTGAAAATCTTAATGACTTTCTGCCCCGCCACGGTTTCTTCGATATAGCCGTTGACCGCGCCGAGCGCTTTTTGCTGACCGGAGTAGTATTTACTGCTCAGTTTCGCAATCGTCGTGCCGCCTTTGGCAAACACCGGCACAAACAAGACGGTAATCAGCGTCAGTTTCCAGTTGGTGGTCACCATAAAGGTGAACGTACCGATAAGCGTGATTACACCCGACACGATGTTGACAAGCGTGTTGTTGAGCATCATATCGATGTTGTCCACGTCGTTCGTAAAGCGGCTCATCACCTCGCCCGTCGGGTGGTTATCGAAAAAGCGGATGGACAAGCGGTCCAATTTGCAGAACAAATCGTTGCGGATTTTCTCGGTCGCGCCCTGCGAGGTCGCGAGCATCAGCCGCGCCTGCAAATAGGTCGTTGCCGCGCCGATGGCATACACAAGGGACAGCACGATAAGCGCCGCCACAAGGTACGCGAGCACTTCGGCGAATTTTTGGTCGCCGACGAGATTTTCGATAAACGCCGCGTGACGGAATTTTTCAATAATGCTGTCCGCAAGCGCCGCCAAGGCGCCGTCGCCGCCGGTATCCTGCACCAAACCGGGGCTGGCGGCGTTCGCCAAGCGGTTGATGATGGGAAGCAGGAAATACGAGCCGCAAAGCGACGTGACGGTGGAAAAGAGCATACAGAAGAAGACGAAGAAAAGGTGGATGCGATAGGATTTTAAGTAGCCGAGCAACCGCCCGATGGTCTGGCGGGTATTTTGCGGTTTGCCGCCGCCCATAATGCGCGGGCCGCCGCGCATACCGCCGCGTTTTTTCTCGGCGTTGCCTTTTCCGCTGTACTGTTCGCGGAGGTTTTCAAGAGTTCTTGCCGCCATCGTTTACGCCCCCTTCCTATCGGTCTGCGAGGTGTAAATCTCACGGTAGGCCTCGTTGGTTTTAAGCAATTCATCGTGCGTGCCGATACCGGTAATACGGCCGTCGTCCATCACGAGAATCACATCCGCCTCCTGCACCGAGCTGACGCGCTGGGCGATAATAATTTTGGTCGAGCCCTGCAATTCCGTGGCAAACGCCTCACGGATTTTCGCCTCGGTCGCGGTATCCACCGCGGAAGTCGAGTCGTCCAAAATCAAAATTTTCGGCTTTTTAAGCAGGGCGCGCGCGATACAAAGCCGTTGCTTTTGACCGCCGGACACGTTCGAGCCGCCGTGACCGAGCTGCATAGCGTACCCCTCGTCAAAGTCGGTAATAAACCCGTGTGCCTGCGCGTATTCCGCGGCTTTTTGGAGTTCTTCCTCGGTGGCATCCTCGTCGCCCCATAAGAGGTTTTCCTCGATACTGCCGGAGAACAGCACGTTCTTTTGCAGCACCATACCCACGCCCTCGCGCAGGTTATAAAGCGAATAGTCGCGCACGTCCACGCCGTCGATCAGCACCTGTCCCTCGTCCACGTCGTAAAGGCGCGGAATCATAGACACAAGCGTGGTTTTTCCGCAGCCGGTCGAGCCGATAATGCCCACCGTCTGCCCCGGTTCAATGGTCAGCGACACGTTATCAAGCACTTTGTCGGGGCTGTTTTTGTAGTAACGGAAACCCACGTTTTTGAACTCGATTTTGCCGTGTTCCACCGTTTTGTCGGGATATTGCGCGTCGATGTCGGTCAGGTCGATGCGTTCGTCCAGTACCTCGCAAATACGCTTGCCGGAAGCGAGCGCGCGGGAACTGAACATAAACATCATACCGGTCATCATCAGCGAGATGAGGATTTGCATAATGTAGGTCGTGAACGCCGAGAGGTCGCCGATGGGCATATCCCCCGCGAGCACGAATTTGCCGCCGAACCAAAGCACCGCAATCGTGGCGATGTTGGTAAACACGGTCATCACCGGCACGATAAAAATCATCACGCGCATGGCGTACAGACCGGACTGTTTCAGTTCGCGGTTGGCTTTGCCGAATTTTTGCTCCTCAAAATCCTCCCGCACAAAGGATTTCACCACGCGGACGTTGGTGACACTCTCCTGCACGGTGGAGTTGAGTTTGTCCACGCGGGTCTGCATCGCGGCAAACCGCGGGAAACCGGTTTTGATGATAAAAATCATCGTCACGACAAGCAGCGGAATGACCACCGCGAGCACCACCGACAGCGACGGGTTGAGCAAAATCGCCATAATCAGCGCACCGATGAGCATACCCGGCGCGCGCAGGCACATCCGAAGCAGCATATTGATGAAATTTTGCAGTTGCTGCACGTCGTTCGTCAGGCGCGTTACAAGCGAGCCGGTGCTGAACTTGTCGATGTTGGCAAAGGAGAATTTCTCCACTTTTTTGTACACGTCACGCCGCACGTCTGCCGCGAAGTTGACCGACGCTTTCGCGCCGAACCACGCGCCGCCGACACCGCCCGCCATCATACAAACCGCGGTCAAAAGCATCAGCGCCATAATCCCGAAACTGCCGGAAACGGTCAGCGTTCCCGCTTCTGCAAGGTTGATGAGTTTTGCCAAAAACTTCGGCATCAGCACTTCGCCGATAACCTCCACAATCATGCACAGAGGCCCAACGATAAAGTACGTAAGATACGGCTTTACGTAAGGTATCCAGCGTTTCATAAAGTCCCTTCCTTCAAAAACGGCGCAAACGCGCCCTGTCATTCACAAAGAATCATTATACCAAAAAAAGAACGTTCTTTCAAGGGGTAATTTTGAAAGAACGTCTTTTTGTTTATTCTTCTGTTTTGTCGTCCGCTTTCTTCCGGCGGGGCTTTTTCTCCCGCACGGGCGGCTCTTTCAGCACGTGTTCCCCCGTCTCGTCGTCGATATAGGCGAGGTGTTCGTAAGCGGCGGTATCCTCCGCAAGTCCGCGTTTTGCCAATTTGGCGTTGCCGGCTTTTTTGAGCAGCGCATACAGCACCGCAAACAGCGGCACCGCGCACACCATACCGACAAAGCCGAACAGTCCGCCGCCGACCAGCAACGCAACGATGACCCAAAAACTGCTGATACCGGTTTTGCTTCCGAGAAGCGCCGGCCCGATGATGTTGCCGTCCACCTGTTGAAGCACCAGCGTAAACACGATGAAAATCAGGCACTTGACCGGGTCCACGATAAGAATGAGCAACGCGCTCGGAATCGCGCCGATAAACGGGCCGAAGAACGGGATAATGTTGGTCACACCGACAATCACCGAAATCAGTTCCGGATACGGCATTCCGAGAAGCAGCATCGCGATATAGTTGATGATACCGATAATCACACCGTCAATCAACCGCGCGGTAATGAAGTTTCCGAACATATCGAACGTGAACGAGGCGGTTTTGACAATCTCGTTCGCCGAGCGTTTCGGGAACAGGCAGTACACCGCTTTTTTGCATTGTGCGAGGAAATTTTCTTTATCCGCAAGCAAATAAATGGTGATGACCAATCCGACCACTACGTCGAACACGACTTTCACCGTACCCACCACGCCGGCGGTAATCTGCAACACGATATCGTCCATCTTCGGGATGAGCCCGTTTTTCAGCCAATCAAGGGCGTTGTTGTACAAGCTGTCGACAGCCGTGAGCAACTGTGCTTCCGTCTTGGAATCGGAAGTGACCCATTTTTCAAGCCGTGTCAGCGCCGCTTCGATATAGTCCGGCGCCGCCGTAATCAAGGTTTCGATGCTCTTATACGTTTGCGGAATAACCAGCCAAATAATCGCGCTGACCACCGCAATGCCGCACACGAGCGACACCGTCACGCTGAATCCGCGGGCAAGCCGCGGCGCGCTTTGCGGGTTCTTTTTCAGTATCTTTTTGGACAGCGGCAAAAACCACCGCTGTTCCGTCCAGTTGCAAATCGGGGCGAGCAAAAACGCGAACACCAACGCATAAATCAGCGGATTTAACGTATCCAGCACCTTTTTCAAGCCGGAAAACAACAAACTCCGGTCGGTGACAATCCAATAAAGCACCAACACACACGCGGCGGTCACAAACGCCGTCACGCCGGCATATAAATACTTTTTATCCCACTTGAATTTCACGGTTTGCCCTCCTTTTTCAGCATTACAAACAGTTCATACACGTTTAGTGTATCATAAGTATTTCCGTTTTTCAAGAAATTTTTCCTTAAAAGTCAAACAACGTCATCTGACTGCTCTTCGGCAGGTTGCCGAGTGCACCGAGCGCATCCAGCGACTCCACCACGGATTTGGACACGCCGCCGCGGGTTTGCATATCGTCTTGGGAGAAAAACGGCTCTTCGTCGCGGGCTTTCATAAGCCCCTTTGCCGCCGCTTCGCCGACACCTTTAATCGCGACGAACGGCATCCGAATCGCGCCGTCTTCCACAAGGAACTTGGTCGCGTGGGACTTATACAAATCCACCGGCAGGAATTTGACACCGCGCGCGAGCGCTTCGTACACGATTTGCATCGCGTCCGCCATACTCTTTTCTTTGGCGCTTGCCTCGCGGTTGTCGCGCGCACCGCCGATAAACCGTTTGACCGCATCCTTGCCGTCGGACACCAGCGCCGCATCGAAATCCTCGCACCGCACAGTGAAATACGCGGCATAGTATTCCGCCGGCATATACACCTTAAACCACGCCACGCGAAGCATGGCGATAAGATATGCCGCGGCGTGGGCTTTCGGGAACATATACATAATCTTCTGGCAACTCTCGATATACCATTCGGGCACGTCGTGTTCCCGCATGGCGGCGCACATTTCTTCCCATTGCTCGGGTTTGATTTTGTGCTTTGCCACCATACCTTTACGCACTTTTTCCATGATGTTGAACGCCATCGACGGGTCCACGCCCTTGTGCATCAAGTACACCATAATACTGTCGCGCGTACCGATAACGGTGGAAATGGTGCACGTCCCCGCTTTAATGAGGTCTTGCGCGTTGCCCGCCCACACGTCGGTACCGTGGGACAAACCGGAAATCTGGATAAGGTCGGTAAAACAGGTCGGACGGCATTCGAGCAGCATCTGGGTAACCAGCGGCGTGCCCATTTCGGGAAGCGACAACGTGCCGGTCGGCCAGTCAATCTGCTCCTTCGTCACCCCAAGCGGCTCGGGGCTTGTAAATAACTGATACACCTTCGGGTCGGCCATCGGCACGTCTTTGACCGACTTGCCGGTATACTCCTCCAAGTACTTGTACATCGTCGGCACCACGTGACCGAGGTTGTCTAATTTAAGAATCGTATCGTGGATGGAGTGGAAGTCGAAGTGGGTGGTCAAAACCTCCGAATCGGTCTTGTCCGCCGGATGCTGAATGGGCGTGAAATCCTCTGCATCAAACTCATCCGGCACAACGACCATACCTCCCGGATGCTGACCGGTGGTTTTCTTAACGCCGGTACAACCGACGGTCAGGCGGTTGATTTCGGCGTTCCCCAAATTCAAGTTACGCTCGTCCGCGTATTTGCGCACGTAACCGTAGGCGTTTTTGTCCGCGAGCGTGCTGATTGTACCGGCCTTAAACACGTGGTTTTTGGCAAACAGCGACTCGGTATAGCGGTGTACCTCGGTCTGGTACTCGGAAGCGAAGTTCAAGTCGATATCCGGCGTTTTGTCGCCCTTAAACCCGAGGAACGTCTCGAACGGGATTTCGTGGCCGTCTTGTCTAAGCGGCGTGCCGCATTCCGGACAGTTTTTGTTGGGCAGGTCAAAGCCGCTGCCCACCGAACCGTCGGTGATAAACTCGCTGTAATGGCAATGCGGGCAAACGTAGTGCGGCGACAGCGGGTTGACTTCGGAAATACCCGCCATACTCGCCACAAACGACGAGCCGACCGACCCACGCGAGCCGACAAGATAGCCGTTTTGCTCGGAATACGCCACCAATTTTTGCGCAATCATATACAGCACCGCGAAGCCGTTGCTCACAATGGCTTTCAACTCGCGGTCAAGCCGTTCGCGCACGATATCGGGAAGCGGGTCGCCGTAAATCGACCGCGCACGCTCGTTCGTAATGCGGATAAGGTCTTCGTCCGCGCCGTCCATATGCGGCGGATAGTTTCCAAGCGGAATGGGGCGCAAATCTTCGATGGAATCCGCGATTTTGCGCGGGTTTTCAATCACGATTTCCCGCGCTTTTGCCTCGCTCAAATACGAGAATTCTTTAAGCATCTCGTCGGTTGTACGGAAGTACAGCGGCGCTTGGTTGTCCGCATCCTCAAACCCCTGCCCCGCCTGCAAAATGGCGCGGAAGATGCTGTCCTCTTTTTTGAGATAGTGCACGTCACCGGTGGCGCACACGGGAATGTTCAGCTTTTCGCCCAGTTTGATGACGGTTTTGTTAAAGTCAACAAGCCCCTGCTCGTCCTTGCAAATGGGCGGCACGGTTTCGCCTTTGCGAACGGACGGGCGCAACATAAACGCGTTGTTGCCGAGGGGTTGCACCTCCAAAAAGTCATAGAACGAGGCAATATTGCAAAGTTCGCCCCACGGCTTGTTTTCCACAATGGCGCGGAACAGTTCGCCCTGCTCGCAGGCGCTGCCGATGAGCAACCCCTCGCGGTGTTTCATCAGTTCGCTTTTCGGAATACGCGGTTTGCGGTAGAACGCCTGCGTGTGCGAATAGGTAACGAGTTGATAGAGGTTTTTGAGACCCGTTTGGTTTTTCGCAAACAAAATCATATGATACGGATGCGCGGTTTTCACGTCCACCCCCGCCGCTTTGGCGTTGATTTCCGAAACGCGGGAAACGCCCTTGGAAGCGGTCATTTCCTCAATCATCTTGGCGTAGATGAGCCCGAGTTCGCGCGCATCGTCGCAGGCGCGGTGATGTTCAAACGGCGGCAGGCGCAAATAGTCCGCAACCGTGTCCAATTTGTGGTTTTTGAGGTGCGGGAACAGCGCACGGCTGATCGCCACCGTGTCAATCGACGTAAAGGGATAGTCCTTTCCAAGCCGTGTTGCGGCGGCGCGCACGAATCCCGTATCGAACGAGGCGTTGTGCGCCACGAGAATACGCGTATCTCCGCAGAAAGCATAGAACTTGTCAAGGGCTTCCCCTTCACGGGGCGCACCCGCGACCATGGCATCGTTAATGCCGGTCAACTCGGTAATTTTCGCCGGAATGGGGCGTTCGGGGTCCACAAACGTGTCGAACTCCTCCACGATTTCGCCGTTTTTAAGCCGCACCGCACCGATTTCGATAATGCGCTCGTTTTGGGCGGAAAAACCGGTGGTTTCGAGGTCGAACACAATCATCTCGTCGGTCAAATCGGCATCCGCATCCCCCACCACGGCACTCACGGCATCGTTGACGAAGTACGCCTCCACACCGTAGAGGATTTTAATGGGATTGCCCTTGTCCGCGCATTTGGCGGCGGCATTCATCGCATCGGGGCACGACTGTACCACGCCGTGGTCGGTAATGGCAATCGCCGGATGTCCCCACGCGGCGGCACGGGTAACGAGGTCGGCGGTCTCCACCACCGAGTCCATCATCGACATCTTGGTGTGGGCGTGGAGTTCCACCCGCTTTTCAGGCGCGTTGTCTTTCGGCTCGACCTTTTTGACCAGCGCGATTTCCCGCGGGGTCAAAATATTGTCGTGGGCAAACGAGTCGTAGGCGTATTCGCCGGACACGAGAATACATTTGCCCTCTTTGATATCCCCCAACTTTTCAATCGCTTCTCCCTCGCGGGCAAAACGGAACCACTTGGACACGGTGACCGATCCGGTGTGGTCGTAGATATCGAACGTGTATTGGATGCTCTCACCCGTGCGGCTCTTGCGGGAGTCCACACGGAACACCTCGCCCCACACGGTATATTTGCCGTTGTCCGGCTCAATCGAATCAATCGGTTCGGGTGTGCCCGGCGCTTTTTTGCCCATCACCACCTGCGGGTCGGCAAACGACACCGGCAGTCCTTTCGGAAGCGGTTTTTTCGGGCGGGTTTCCTGCTGCCACACGCGGCGGGGTTTCTCCTCCGCCTTCGGGGCGGGCGGCGGCGCAGGAGTCGGCATTTCGGGCGGCGGCACCGCTTCCATCAGCGAACGGTAATAATCCCCGTCCAAATCAACGGTATCCGCACCGGAAAACTCCACGTGAACGCGCAAGCCGAACAAATCGCTCAGCCATTGCTCAATATCTTTGTCGGTTTTGGTAGTGGTCAGCACGTTGCACCCGCCGTTTTGCAGTTGCACGCACAGCGTTCCCTCCGAAAGCGTGACCGTCGCGCCGTCCAGCGTGCCGTTCACCGCTTTGTTGTGACGCTTCAAAAACTCCGCCACGGTGGAAAACCGTTCTTCGGTGAACGAGCCGTCGGGATACCGCGGCATAATTTCCGCCGCCGAAAGCGAGAGTGCCTGCGCCACCAGCAATTCCGCCGCTTGCACGTCCGCAAACGGCACAAACGCGGGAAGTGCCAAATGGAGTTGCATCGTCTTTGCCGCTTGGTCGGCGGAAAGATGCAAAATATGCGCGTCGGCAATCGCTTCGTGAAGCACCGCTTCGGGGGCGACCGCGTCAATATATTTTTCAAACGTTTCTAAAAATGTAGGCGTATTCATAAACGTGACGTTCCTTTGTCTGATCTTTTTACAACTTTTCGATTTCGCTCATCAAGCAGTTTACGGCGTCCTTTTCGTCCACCGTATACAGAATTTCTCCTTTGCGGAAGATAACGGCGCGACCGTCGCCGCCCGCAAGCCCCACGTCCGCTTCTTTGGCTTCGCCGGGGCCGTTGACGATACATCCCATCACCGCGACGGTAATGGGTTTGTGGATGGATTGCAGGCGGGCTTCCACCTCGGTTGCCATACCGATTAAATCCACCGCCGTCCGCCCGCAGGTCGGGCAGGAAACGAGTTTCGGCTCGTCATCACGCAAGCCGCACGCTTCGAGAATGGCTTTTCCCGCTTTGACTTCTTCCCGCGTATCCGCCGTCAGCGACACGCGAATGGTGTCGCCGATGCCGTCCAGCAACAATGCGCCGATTCCCGCGGCGGATTTAATTGTCCCGCGGTAAGCGGTGCCCGTCTCGGTTACGCCGAGGTGAAGCGGATAGTCGCACGCGGCGGCGGTCAGGCGGTACGCCTGCACCATCGTCGGCACGTGCGAGGATTTAATGGAAAGCACGATGTCGTGGAAATCAAATCGTTCGAGCAAACCCGCGTGATACAGCGCGCTGTCGCGGAGCGCCTCGGCGGTAGGATGCCCGTATTTGGCCAAAATGCTCTTTTCAAGCGAGCCGGAGTTGACCCCGATACGAATCGGGATGTTCTTTTGACGGCAGGCATCCGCCACCGCTTTCACACGGTCGTCGCCGCCGATGTTGCCGGGATTTAAGCGGATTTTGTCCACCCCCGCCGCCACGCAATCGAGCGCCAAACGGTAGTCAAAATGGATGTCCGCAACCAGCGGAATGGAAATGGCTTCTTTAATGGCGGGAACAAGCGCGACCGCGTCTTTGTTCGGGATGGCTACCCGCAAAATCTCGCAGCCCGCGTTTTCGAGCGCCACGGCCTGCGCCACGTTGCCCGCGATATCCGCCGCAGGGACGTTTAACATCGACTGCACGCTCACACGCGCGCCGCCGCCGATTTGTACGCCGCCCGCTTTTACCGCGCGGCTTTTCCGTCTTTCGCTCATCTCGCTCACCCTTTCGTTTTACAAATATCCGACAACTCGCACCCGTCACATTGCGGGCTGCGTGCCGTACACACATCCCGCCCGAACATCACGAGCCGATGACAAAAATCGTTGCTCTCGGCGGGGTCTAAAATCGCTTTTAACTGTCGTTCCACCACCACGGGATTGTCGCTGTCGCACAATCCCAAGCGGCCCGAAATGCGAATACAATGGGTGTCCGCCACCACCGCCGGTTTCTTGTACACGTCGCCGACAATGAGGTTGGCGGTCTTGCGCCCGACACCGGACAGTTTGACAAGTTCTTCTACCGTGTCCGGCACCACGCCGCCGTAATCGGCTAAAAGCGCGCGGCTCATCAGCACGAGGTCTTTCGCCTTCCCGCGGAAAAACCCGCAAGAGTGGATATACGGCTCCACGTCGGCGGGCTCGGCCGCCGCCATCGCCTCGGGGGTCGGAAACCGCTCGAACAGCGCCGGTGTCACGAGGTTGACCCGTGCATCGGTGCATTGAGCAGAAAGTCGCGTGGCCACAAGCAGCTGCCACGGATCGGCGTAACACAGCGAACAAACCGCTTCGGGATAGCGCAATTTGAGCCGTTTTACCGCTTCGCCTGCCCGTTGTTTTTTCGTCATCGCCGTCGCCGCCTTTCCGTTTGTCGTATACGGATTTATTGTACCATTTTTTTCTTCATTTTGCAACCACCTTCGCCCCTTTTTTTCTGTACTTTCAGTATAGCAATTTTGCCGCGACATTTTCGGTGCACGCCCTTGAAAAGTCGAAAAAAATATGCTATACTGAATCCATCTTTGAAAGGACGTGAGCCCATGGCGGTTTTTGAAGGCAGTCTGTACTCCGAAGCGATGCAAATGCAAACGGGTGTCACCGTGATTTTCCCCGAAGGAAGCGCGGCAAAACCCCTAAAAGACGGGAAATTCCCCGTGTTATACCTGCTTCACGGTTTGGAGGATGACCACACCTGCTGGCTCCACCGCACCCGCATCGATTACTACCTCCGCGGCAAAAATCTTGTCGTCGTGATGCCGGAAGTCCAGCGCAGTTTCTACTCGGATATGGCGCACGGACTCCCCTATTTCACCTATATCACCGAAGATTTACCGCGGATGGTCAAACAACTCTTTAACGTCACCGACGACCCGCGCCACACCTATATTGCGGGGCTTTCAATGGGCGGCTACGGCGCGCTCAAATGTGCGCTTCGCAACCCCACCGCTTACGCGGCGGCGGGCGCGTTCTCTGCCGCGGCGGACGTGCGGCAAGAGGTGGAAGACCCGGCGCACAGCCCGTTTTTCCCCGGTGAGGCCTACGGTATTTTCGGCGACCGCCTGACCCCCGAAAACGATTTGCTGATGCTCACCGCCAAAGCCGCGAAAGAACATATCGCACTTCCGCCGATGTACATCGCGTGCGGGCTTTCCGACCCGCTGTATGAGGCGAACAAACGCCTGCGCACCCAACTCGATTTTCTCAAAATCCCCTACGCCTACGAAGAATGGGCGGGCGCGCACAACTGGGATTTCTGGGACAAGGCGATTCAAAACTTTTTGCAATTTATTCTCCCGAACGATTGAATTTGAAAGGAGGCGGCGCGTATGAAAGCCCCGCTTGCGGACCGGATGCGCCCGAGCACGCTCGACGACGTGGTCGGTCAACCCCATTTACTCGGTGACGGCAAAGCCCTGCGCCGCATCATCGAATCCAACGACATCCCGAACCTCATTTTCTACGGCCCGTCGGGTGTCGGCAAAACCACCATCGCCCGCATTATCGCCGAGCGAACGGATATGCGCCTGCATAAACTCAACGGCACCAACGCCTCCACCGCCGACATCAAAGCCGTGGTGGAAGAAACCCAAACGCTCGCTGGTGCGGGCGGCATTTTGCTTTATCTCGATGAGATTCAGTACTTCAACAAAAAGCAACAGCAAACTCTGCTCGAACACATCGAAAACGGCGATATTACGCTCATCGCCTCCACCACCGAAAACCCCTATTTTTACGTATACAGCGCGATTTTGAGCCGTTCCACCGTGTTCGAGTTCAAAGCGGTCGAGCCGGACGACGTAAAACCCGCCATCGAGCGCGGCTTCGCCTTTTTGGAAAAGGAAAACGGCTGTCAAATCACCGTTGAAGACGGCGTTGTCGCCCACATCGCCTCGGCGTGCGGCGGCGACGTGCGCAAAGCGCTCAACGCTGTGGAACTGTGCGCCCTCACCGCCGCCCCGAACAAAGACGGCTCGCGCACCGTGTCGCTCGACCTCGCCACCCAGTTGGCGCAAAAAAACGCCCTGCGCTATGACCGCGCGGGCGACGAACATTACGACGTGATTTCCGCTTACCAAAAATCCATGCGCGGCTCCGACCCGGATGCGGCGCTCCACTATCTCGCGCGCCTGCTCGAAGCGGGCGACCTGCCCTCCGCCTGCCGCCGCCTGCTTGTGTGCGCGTCGGAAGACGTGGGGCTCGCCTATCCGCAAATTTTGCCGATTGTCAAAGCGGCGGTGGATATGGCGTTGCAACTCGGTATGCCCGAAGCCCGCATCCCGCTTGCCGATGCGGTGGTGTTGGTCGCCACCGCGCCGAAATCCAATTCGGTCTACTGCGGCATCAACCAAGCCATGCGCGACGTGCAGGCAGGCAAAGCCGGCCCGATTCCGCGGCAACTGCAAAACAAGCATTTCGACGGCGAAGACCAAGAGAAAAAGGGACAGTTTTACCTCTATCCCCACGATTTCCCCCACCATTACACCAAACAACAGTATTTGCCGGATAACTTAAAAGACACCACGTATTACGTCCCCGGCGACAACAAAAACGAAGCCGCTTTCGCGGACTATTGGAAGAAAATCAAAGGCAAATAAAAAGAACCCTGCCGCGGCAGGGTTCTTTTTTTATCGGTCTACTTCAATATACTGATACGTCTGTTTCCACAAGATTTCGCCATCCCAGTTGATACACACCGCGGAAAGCGGCGCGTTTTTCTGGGTGTAGGCGTATTTCCATTCGGCGTGTTCGCCGTCGAAGTTATACGGCACGATTTGTGCCAACCGTCCGGAAGAATCGTAGGTATACTCCACCCGCGCGTCCAACCGCCCCAATTCGTCGTTGTATATATGGGTTTTCAGGTTGCCCGCCGCATCGTACACAAACTGTTCGCTGCCCACAAGGGTCTTTTCCGCGCCGTAACGCTTGATTTCGGCGGTGTTGCCCGCCTCGTTATAAGCATACGTCACATAGCCGAACAAAAAGCCGTCCGCGCCGAACGTCTCCTCTTTCACGAGCCGCAATTTGTCATTGTAGGAATACAACGTCTTGCCCTCGGACTTGCCGCTGCTGTCAAATTCGTATTCTGCCACACAGCGCCCGTCGGCATTATACTCATACGTCACCTTGCGGATGGTATTTCCCGCACCGTCGGTGCGCGTAAGAGCGGAACGGCGACCTGCGGCATCATACGTGGAAACGTACACCATTTCGCGCACGTCATCCGCGGTGAACACACACATACTTTCCCGCTGTTTGGAGTCATAGGTATAGTCTTTTTTCCAGTTAAGCGTACCGTCCGGCTGACGATCGGTCATAAGGGTCAAATGCCCGTGTGTATTGTAGGTATAGAAGTTGATTTCCGTGTTTTCCCCGTCGCCGTTGTAATAATAGATAGAGCGCAGGCATTTTTTCGTAAGAATCGGGGCTTTTCCCTCGATGCGGTTGATGATATCCGCCAAATATTGCCGCAAAATCAGCACGTCTTTCATGTTGATAGCGCCGTCGCCGTTGCAGTCGCCGAGAGTTTTGGAGAGCGCGACCGGAAGATCCGCCAAATACTTGCGCTCGGTCAGCACGTCTTTCATATTGATTTTGCCGTCGTCGTTGGCATCGCCGTAAAGGAGGTCGCCCGCCGCCGCGGTCAACGGCACAAGCCACAACACCGCCGCCAATAAAAGCGAAAGCACGCGCTTTTTCACGGAAACCCCTCCTTTTTCGTCATTACCTTGCAATTATATACCACCGCCAAAACAATGTCAAGAAAAAGTGGCTCTCATCCGAGAAGATGAGAGCCACAAAATTTTACCAACCGATTTTATTTGGTGATTTGGAACTGACCGTTGGTGTACAACACGGAGTTGAGACCGGAATCGAGGTAGTAGCGGTTGACTTTCAGCGTAGTGCTGCTGACGTCGAACACCGCGTAGGACGCTTCGTAACCGACTTCCGCATCGCGGAGAACCGTGCCGATACGGTTTCTGAAGCCGACGTTCACGTCTTGCGTGTTGGTGTTCAGTTTGCCTTTGTTGCCGCCCTTCAGGTCAGAGCCGAGGCCGGAGCCGCCGTTTTGCATATAGATGGTGCCGGACGGACTGGTGTAGCAATCCACACCGCCGGTTTTGGTCGGAACGTCCGCCGTTTTGGCGCCGCCTTTCAGCGGATACGAGGTGTAGTAACTCTCGTTCACGTGGGCGCTGACCACCAAGTCCACTTTATTCGTGTCGATGATGTTCAGGAGAGTCTGACGGTCGCTTCTTTCCGCGAGCGTGGTTTTATCGACACCGAGGTCGCGGTCGGTCGTGCAATACAGCGAGAAGTGCAGGAAGAGCACCTTCCATTTCTTCGTCGTAGAAGCGAGGTCGCTGCTCAGCCAGTTGAGCTGCGCAGTATCCAAAGAGCCGTTGTGACCGCTGTCCAACACGACGAAGTGGGCATCGCCGTAGTCGTAGGAATAGTAGTCGTTGGCATCGCCGGTACCGGTCACTTTGTTGTTGAGGAATTGCTGGACCTTGTTGGCATCGTGGTTGCCGTTGGCGATAAACCACGGATGGCTGGCGAACAGCGAGCCCGCCGCGCCGGTGTTCTTGTTGTTACCGCCGTTGATGACGTTACGCCACACGGTAATCGAACTTTGACCCTCGTCGCTGCAATACACAAAGTCGCCGCCGGACACGAGGAACTGGGCGTTCGGCGCTTTTGCAAACGCTTTGTTGAACAGCGCGTTCACACCGAGGTAACCCAAGCCGTCGAAGCAAGAGGGCTGGGTGTCCGCCGTGTAGATGAACGAGAAATCGCTCACCGTCTGCGGGCGGGTGGTGAAGGTGTAAACCGGGCTGTACGTACCGAGCGCGGTGTCGCCCACGCGGTAGGAATAGGTCTTACCGAAGTCGAGACTGTCGAGTTTCGCTTTATAAATGTGGGTCGTCACACCGTTCACCACGTTGCCGCGGTTCTCGTAAGTATGAACAAAGGTGTAATTGGTGGGGTCATATTCTGTATATTCGCAGGTAGAGGCGGTGGATTCCGAAATGGAAGCGCCGGAAATGGTTCTCGCGGAAGCAAACGCCGCATCGTTGGCAACCGGGCCCTCAACGATTTGGATAACCGGCGCGGAAAGGTCGGCAAAACTGTGGAAGGTCAAGCCGTATTCCGAGCACGCCGCATCGAGGTAGGTCAAGGTCACGAGGTCGTAGTTCTCGGTGCCTTCCACTTCAATGGGAGCGTAGGACGACGGCTCGGTGGTCGCCTGCGAGCCGGATTGCGAGCCCTGCGACGGGGTGTTGCCGCCCTGACCGTTGACCGACACGGTAAACGGGTCGTGGTTCGGGTGTTGCACTT
>JAKSPN010000019.1 GCA_024404755.1 Clostridia bacterium
CAGCGATTTATAAAGCGATTTGTACGCTTCGGCGGAGGTTTTCCACGAGAAGTCGGAGCCGAACGCGCGGTCACGGAGAAGTGTCCAATCCGCTTTGTTTTGGTATGCGCCGAGGGCGCGGTTTAAGGCGTTTAACATATCGTCGGCGTTGTAGGTGGCGAAGGTGAAGCCGTTGCCGAACCCGTCGCCGCAATCGCGGATGGAGTCTTTAAGACCGCCGGTTTCGCGCACGACGGCGACCGTTCCGTAGCGGCAGGCAATCATCTGGGACAGCCCGCACGGCTCGAACTGCGACGGCATCAAAAAGATGTCCGCACCCGCGTACATGCGGCGGGCGAGCGCGGGGTTAAAGCCCTGATAATAACAAAGTTTATTCGGGTAGCGGGCTTGGGCACGCTTAAAATATTCCTCGTACGCGTAGTCGCCCGTGCCGAGCACGACGAGTTGCAAATCGGCGGTGGAGAGCAGTTTGTCGAGCGAGTATTTGACGAGGTCCAACCCCTTTTGCGCGACGAGGCGCGTAACCATTGTGACCACCGGCACGTCGGGACGAACGGGCAACCCCATTTCTTTTTGGAGGGCTTCTTTGCAAACGGCTTTTCCGTCCGGATTTTTCGCCGAATAGGTAGCGGCGAGCGCCGTATCGGTTTCGGGGTTATAGGACGTTACGTCGATACCGTTCAAGATGCCGGAAATCTTAAAGCTGCGCGGGCGGAGAATATCGTGTAACCCGCGGGAAAACCACGTGTCCATAATTTCGCCGGCGTAGGTGGGGCTGACGGTGGTGACACGGTCGGCGCACTCAATCGCGCCTTTCATCAGGTTGACACACCCGCCGTATTCCACCACGTCGCGGTCGTTGCCGCCGATGCCGAACACGTCGCCGAGCGTTTCCATACCGTACTGCCCCTGATAGGCGATGTTGTGGATGGTGAACACGGTTTTCATCCCGTAGTAAAACGGGTCGTGGACGTAGTACAAACTGTGGTAAATCGGCACGAGCGCCGTTTGCCAGTCGTTGGCGTGGAGGATATCGGGTTTATAGCCGACGGCTTTGGTCACTTCGAGTGCCGCGCGGGACAAAAAGGCGAAGCGCTCGGCATCGTCATAGTGGCCGTAGAGCCCTTGGCGTTTGAAATAGTATTCGTTGTCGAGGAAGTAGTAGATGACGTTGTCGCGTTTCAGTTGGAACACGCCGCAATACTGCCGCCGCCACGAAACGGGGACGGAAATGCTCGTGACAAATTCCATTTGGTCGCGCCATTCCGGCGCAACACATTCGTACAGCGGCAACACCACCCGCATTCCCACCGATTTGGCGCGGAGCGCCTTGGGGAGCGAGCCCGCCACGTCCGCTAAACCGCCGGTGGCGGCGAACGGCGCGGCTTCGCTGGTGACGTATAACACTTTCATAGTCTTGACCTCCTTTTCGGTCAAACGTGCTTGCCTTTTTTCACGCAAAGCGGAAGCTCGGCAAGCCCTGTAAGCGATTTTCCTTCGGACAGCACCACGTCTTTATCCAAAATGGCGTGGGAGACGCGCGCACCGGCTTTTACCACCGTGCCCTGCATCAAAATGGCGTTTTCCACGACCGCGCCTTTTTCCACCCGCACGTCGCGGAACAAAACGGAGTTTTTGACCGTGCCGTCCACAAAACTGCCGTCCGCTACAAGCGAACGGGACACGCAGGAGTTGAGCCCGTAAATGGCGGGGCACACGTCGCGGTTGACGGTGTAGACGGGAGTTCCGAGTGGCAACACCGCGTTGCGGCGTTGGTCATCGAGCAGCGCCATACTCGCCTCGAAATAGGTTTCGGGACTGCTGATGATATACGTTGCGGCAGGGGCTTTATAGCCGCGAATGCGCAACGTCTGCGACAGGCGGAGCAACACGTCGCGGTCGAAATGCATAAAGTTTTCGGCGGCGGCTTCCGCCACAAGGCGGCGCAAGAGGTCTTTGTTCATCACGTAGGTGCCGATGCCGCAGGCGTGGTCGCCGGCGGGGTTGACCCCGAGACGGAGGGCGGTTACGTCATCGTTTTCGTCCAAGTCCAAAACGAGGTTGTCCGCAAGGGCGGGACATTCGCCGAAGCGATACGCGACGGTGACGTCCGCGCCGGAGTCTACGTGGGATTCGATGAGCGCTTTGTAAGAGAGGTTGCCCACCACGTGGCAGTCGGAAAGCACCACCACGTCTTCGATACTGCTCTCTAAAAAGTCGTCCAGCGCGTGAAGCGCGGCGACGCGCCCGTCATAGAGTGTATCCGGCACGTCGTGGGGGGCTAAATAGTACAGCCCTTCGGTTTTGCGGGAGAGACCCCACGCTTTGCCCGAGCCGAGATGTTCCATCAGCGACTGGTCGTTGCGCTTGGTGACGATACCCACCTTGCCGATGCCGGCGTGCGCCATACCGGAGAGCGCAAAATCAATCAGCCGATAGCGCCCGCCGAACGGAACGGAGCCGAGCGCGCGCTCGGCGGTCAGTTCCCGCAGGGCATCGTCGTGGCGGTTGGGGAACAGCAATCCCAATACGCGGTTGTTACGCATGAGCGCCGCCTCCTTTCGCATCCACCATGGCTTTGGCGGGAATACGCTCGTTTTCGGCGACGGTGACGTGTTCACCGACCACCGCGACACCCCATTCTTCTAAATTTTCTTTGTCTTCGGGGCGCTCGCCGACCACCGCGTTTTCGCCGACGGTGACGTTTTCCGCTAAAATGGAGTATTGCACTTTCGCGCCCGCTTTTACCCGTACGCCGGGCATTAAAATGGAGTCGCGCACTTCCGCGCCCTCCTCTACGACGGCGGTGGGGAACAACACCGAGAAATCCACCGTTCCGTAGACGGAACAGCCCTCGGAAATCATACTGTTTTGCACACTCGCGTGCGCGCCGATGAATTGCGGCGGCAGGGCGGGGTTGTTCGAGTAAATCCGCCACGCGGGGTCGGACAAATCCAGCGGCACGTTGGGGTTGAGCAAATCCATATTCGCTTCCCACAAGCTGTCGATCGTGCCCACGTCTTTCCAATAACCCTCGAACGGATAGGCGACCATCGGCTCGCCCGCTTTAAGCATCGCGGGCAACACGTCGTGACCGAAATCGTTTTTGGAAGCGGGGTTTTGCTCGTCGGCTTCGAGATATGCTTTGAGTTTTGCCCACGAGAAGATATAAATGCCCATCGAGGCGAGATGGCTTTTCGGGTGTTCCGGCTTTTCCTCGAATTCGGCGATACGGTCGCCGTCGCCGACGTTGACGATGCCGAAACGGTGGGCTTCTTCCGGTTCGACCGCAAGCACCGCGACGGTGCAGGCGGCGCGGTGGGATTTATGGAACGCGAGCATATTGGAATAGTCCATTTTATAGATGTGGTCGCCGGACAAGATCAGTACGTATTCCGGGTCGTACCGTTCGATGAAATTTCGGTTTTGGAAAATGGCGTTGGCGGTGCCTTTGTACCAATCCGCGCCGGAGGTTTGCTGATACGGCGGGAGAATATGCACGCCCGCGTCGGCGATATCGAGGTCCCACGCCTGACCGCTTCCGATATAGTCGGACAGTTCCAGCGGCTGATACTGGGTCAGCACGCCGACGGTGTCGATGCCGGAGTTGACACAGTTGGAGAGAGGGAAGTCGATGATACGGTATTTGCCGCCGTAGGGCACGGCGGGTTTGGCGATTTTTTGGGTCAGCGTGTACAGCCGGCTGCCCTGACCGCCGGCGAGCAACATCGCCACACATTCCTGTTTGCGGAACATCGTTATCCCTCCTTTTCGGGTTGGCGTTCCAAGAACGTGACCGACAGCGGCGGCAGATGAAGCGTCGCCGATTGGTCGAATCCGTGGGACGGTTTTTCTTCGGTTTTTACGGGTGCGGATTTGTTTCCCGCACCGCCGAATGCTTGGTCATCGGTGGAGAATACCGCGCGATACGTGCCGGATTGCGGCAAGCCGATGCGGTAGTGTTCGCGCGCGACGGGGGTGAAGTTGCAGACCGCGACGAGTTCGTGGCCTGCTTTGTCGCGGCGGGCAAAGGCGACCACGCTCTGCGCCGCATCGTCCGGCACAATCCACGAAAACCCGTCCCAATCGAAATCGTTGCCCCACAACGCGGGGTGGTCAAGATAAAAACGGTTGAGCGCTTTGGTGAATTCGTGGTAGGTTTTGTGGGCGGGATAGTCGAGCAAAAACCAGTCAAGCGGGGCTTTGAAGTCCCATTCTTTGAACTGCCCGAACTCGTTGCCCATAAAGGTCAGTTTTTTGCCGGGATGCGCCATGGTATACGCGGCAAACGCGCGCGCACCGGCGAATTTTTCTTCGTAACTGCCCGGCAGTTTGTCGAGCAGGGACTTTTTGCCGTGGACCACTTCGTCGTGGGACAGCGGCAGGATAAAATTCTCCGAAAATGCGTAGAAAAACGAGAAGGTCAAACTGTGGTGGTTGTCCTTGCGGAAATAGGGGTCGAGGGACATATAGCGCAGGGTGTCGTTCATCCAGCCCATATTCCATTTGTAGTTAAACCCAAGCCCGCCGGCATCGACCGGACGGGAAACAAGCGGCCACGCGGTGGATTCCTCCGCGACCATCAGTGTGTTGGGAAATGCGCCGAACACCGCGGTGTTGAGCCGTTGCAAAAACGCGACGGCTTCCAAATTTTCGTTGCCGCCGTGTTGGTTTTTGACCCATTCGCCGGCTTTTCTGCCGTAATCGAGATACAGCATCGAGGCGACCGCATCCACCCGCAATCCGTCTACGTGATACTGTTCGAGCCAGAAGAGGGCGGAGGAGATGAGAAAACTCTGTACCTCGTTTTTGCCGTAGTCAAAGACACACGTGCCCCATTCTTTGTGTTCGCCTTTTTTGGGGTCGGCGTATTCGTAAAGCGGCGTGCCGTCGAAGCGGTAAAGCCCTTGTTCGTCTTTCGGAAAGTGGGCGGGCACCCAGTCCATAATGACACCGAGCCCGGCCTCGTGGAGAATATCCACAAACCGCATAAAATCGTGCGGCGTGCCGAAACGGGAGGTGGGCGCGAAGTAGCCGGTCACCTGATAGCCCCACGAGCCGTCGAACGGGAATTCCGTAATGGGCAGCAGTTCCACGTGGGTGTAGCCCATCTCGCTCGCATAAGCGGCGAGGTCGCGGGCGGCTTGCTCATACGAGAGAAAATCGCCGTTTTCCTGTTGCCGCCACGAAGCAAGATGTACCTCGTAGACGTTGAGGGGAATATCGTAGACCGAGCGCTTGGCTTTTTCTTCTTGCCACGCGTTGTCGTGCCAGTCGTAGCCGTCTAAATCGAAAATTTTGGAAGCGCTTCCCGGACGGGTTTCAAAATGGGTGGCGAACGGGTCGGCTTTCATTACCGTTTTGCCGTTTTGTTGCACCACGGCGTATTTGTAGGCGGTAAAGGTGGGAAAATCGTCGCAAACGAGTTCCCACGCGCCGTCCGGCAGGCGGGAAAGCGGCAGATTTCCGGGTTGCCAGTCGTTGAAATCGCCAACAAGGGACACCGCACGGGCGGCCGGCGCATAGACACAAAAGCGGCGCTTTCCGTCCGGCGTTTTGTGGTTGCCGAAACGCTGATACGCGCGGATGTCGAGCCCGTCCAAACTTACGGGCGTGCGGTTGTCGCTCATACGGTCGCCTCCTTCCATGCTCGTCCCAAAAAGACTATGCGTTTTCTTGTGGTCATTATACCAATTTTTTCCGCCGTTTGCAAGGACTTTCCCGTATAAGTTTGCCCGAATTTTCGACGGGAAACGGAGAAAATCCGAAAAAATTTTGCTTTTATATAAAAATAATGCTTTACAAATCGAAAACGGCGTGCTATACTGATTCGGCAAGCGAAATTTTGCGCTTGTGTAATCCCTTTACACGGACGGTGGAGAATGCCCGTTTCGGGAGTCCGTTTCCTCGCTCTGTGTTTGGCGGAAATTTAATAAAAGGAGGACAAACCAATGCTTCTGCCCGAAGAGAAAACCGCTATCATGGCGGAGTACGCTACCCACGAGGGTGACACCGGTTCGCCGGAGGTCCAGATTGCCGTTTTGACCAAACGCATCAACGACCTCACCGAGCACCTCAAAGTGCACAAAAAGGACCACCACTCCCGCCGCGGCCTGCTGAAAATGGTCGGTCATCGCCGTAACCTTCTCAACTATCTTGCGAAGAAAGATATCAACCGTTATCGTGCGATCGTCGAAAAACTCGGCCTGCGTAAGTAAGACATCTCGATAAGGCAGGCGAATCGTTCGCCTGCCTTATCCTCTTTCTCAAAAGCACTTAAAAACGTTCATTCGGGTGTTTGCGATTTTAGCGATGAAACGAGCGCCGCACGGTTGCGGCGACGTTGGTTTTATTGCTAATAATCGTGTGACACCCCGAAAATATTATTTTTATCGGAGGTAACAACTATGTTCGAAAACGAAAGAGTATTCGAAACCACTCTTGCCGGCCGTCCCCTCGTGGTCGAAACCGGCAAACTGGCGCAACTGTCCGGCGGCTCCTGCCTCGTCCGTTACGGCGAGACGGTGGTGCTTTGCAACGTGACCGCTTCCGCCAAACCGCGTGACGGCGTGGACTTCTTCCCGCTTTCCGTGGACTACGAAGAAAAACTGTACGCTGTCGGCCGCATTCCGGGCAGTTTCCTGCGCCGCGAAGGTCGTCCGACCGAAAAGGCGATTCTCACGTCCCGCGTGATTGACCGCCCGATTCGCCCGCTGTTCCCGAAAGATATGCGCAACGACGTCAGCGTCGTCTGCACCGTGATGTCGGTTGACCCCGATTGCCCGCCGGAGACGACGGCGATGATCGGCGCTTCCATCGCGATTTCCATTTCGGATATCCCGTGGGCGGGCCCGATTTCCGGCGTTGTGGTCGGCCTTGTTGACGGCGAGTACGTCATCAACCCGACGGCTGAGCAGGAAAAAGTGTCGGATATGCACGTTACCGTTGCTTCCACCGAAGAACTCGTCGCGATGATCGAGGCGGGTGCGAACGAGGTGGACAACGACACCATGTTCAACGGCATTATGGCGGGTCACGAGGCCAACCAAGCCATCGTCCGCTTTATCAAAGACATCCAGGCGGAAATCGGCAAACCGAAATTCCCGTTTGTGTCGAACGATCCGGATCCGGAGATGTTCGAGGCCATTAAAGAGTTCGCCATTGAAGACGTGCGCGCCGCGCTCGACACCGATGACAAACGTATCCGCGACGAGCGCCTCATTCCGGTGTACGACAAAGTGCACGCGCAGTTCGACGAGCAATACGCCGAGCAAATCGAGAAAATCGACGAGTGCCTCTACAAATTGCAGAAATACGTTGTGCGCCGCTGGCTGCTTGACGACGGCAAACGCGTGGACGGCCGCGGCATCAACGAGATGCGCCCGCTGGCTTCCGAAGTCGGCATCCTGCCGCGTACCCACGGTTCGGGTCTGTTCACCCGCGGTCAAACCCAGGTTTTGACCACCGTGACGCTCGGCTCGTCCAAAGATGCCCAGCTGCTGGACGGCATTGATGACGAAACCGAAAAACGCTATATGCACCACTACAACTTTCCGTCCTACTCGGTGGGCGAAACCCGCCCGTCGCGTGGCCCGGGCCGCCGCGAAATCGGTCACGGTGCGCTCGCCGAGCGCGCGCTCGTGCCGGTGCTGCCGAGCATTGAGGAGTTCCCGTACACCATGCGCCTTGTGAGCGAGGTGCTTTCTTCCAACGGTTCGACGTCGCAGGCCTCCATCTGCGGTTCTACGCTCGCTCTTATGGATGCCGGCGTGCCGATTAAAGCCCCGGTCGCGGGTATTTCCTGCGGTCTTATCAGCGAGGGCGACCGCTTCATGACCATGGTCGATATCCAGGGTCTTGAGGACTTCTTCGGCGATATGGACTTCAAAGTCGGCGGTACCAAAAAAGGTATCACCGCCATCCAGATGGACCTCAAAGTGCACGGTCTGACCCCCGCCATCATCCGTGAGGCGCTTGACAAGACCTACACCGCGCGCTGCTACATCCTCGACGAGGTGATGCTGAAAGCCATTCCGGAAGTGCGTCCGGAACTGTCCAAATGGGCGCCGAAAATGCTCTCTACCAAAATCGACGTGGACAAAATCCGCGAGGTTATCGGTAAAGGCGGCGCGGTTATCCAAAAAATCTGCGCCGACTGCAACTGCACCATCGACGTGCAGGAGGACGGTCAGGTGTTCATCTCCGCGGTCAACACCGACGATGCCCGCCGCGCGCTGTCTATCGTTGAGACGATTGCCAAAGATCCGGAAATCGGCGCGATTTACAAAGGCCGCGTGACCCGTCTTATGAACTTCGGTGCGTTTGTCGAAATTGCGCCGGGTAAAGAGGGTCTTGTCCACATCAGCAAGCTCGACATCCGTCGCGTCGAAACCGTTGAGGACGTTGTTTCCGTCGGCGACGAGGTGATTGTGAAAGTGGTCGAAATCGACGAGCAGGGTCGTATCAACCTGTCCCGCCGCGATGCGCTCATCGAGGTCGAGGGTCTTGTGCCGGAAGAGCCGGAGGAGCCCCGTCCGCCGCGCCGCGAGGGTGGTCGCCGTGACGGCGGTCATCGCCCGCAGCGCCGCTGATTAAAAGGTATATATAATAGAACGCCCCCGCAACCGTGAGGTTGCAGGGGCGTTTTTTTGTTGTGTCGCTCAAATTTCCGTGCCGGTTTCGATGACGGCGTTGTGGGCGAAGGAGTAGACAAGGCACGAAATAACCGGTTTACCGAGCGTGTCGGCAAGGGCTTTGGCATAGAGTTTCAGTTGTGGTGCGTAGTGGTCGCGCAGGGTTTCCATCGACTTGCCGTGGTCGGTTTTATAGTCGAGGATGATGAGGTTGCCGTTTTCCTCGAACACGCAGTCGGCGATACCTTGCACGAGCAACGTCTCGGCGTGGTCGTCTTCCGGCGAGGTGGCGAGGGTGACGTTGGCGAGTTTTTTATAGTCGCCGACCGACAGCGCGTAGGTAAACGGCAGCTCGCGCCACACGTTGTCCGCTTTGGAAATGCGGGCGTAAATCGGGTGGCTGAAAAAGGCGGTAACGCAGCCGGTATCCACCGCATCCGCTTGGTCGGCGGTCAGTTTGCCCTCGGCGACAAGCCGTTCTTTTTCCGCTTCCACGTCGGCGGCGGCGCGCGCCCAGTCGGCAAACTGCATAAACGCGTGGGTGGCGGTACCTTTTTCGGCGGCGGTCATCTTATCCTTGCGCAAAAAGGCGGGGACGGCGTTCGCCGCGTAGTCGTGGGTGCGGGAAACGTGGGTGACCGCGGAAGCCGCCAGTTTGGACGGCACGGCGGACAGTTCTTTGTGGGGGTATTTGTAGGCAAATCGCTCGGCCAGCAGGGCTTCGAGCGTTTCGTCGGAGTCGGGGAACACCACCGTGTCTTCGGTTTCGATGTCGTCCGGCTCGGGATGGCAAAACCGGATATCCCAAGGGGTATCGTCGGAAAGCGGCGGGGCATAACTGTCTTTCAGCATTTCGCGCAAGGGGTCGCCGGAGGGGTGGCGAAGCAACGCCATAAACAACCATTCGGTGTAGGAATTGCGGCTCGCCACCGAGGCGACCGGCACCAACGGCGTTTCCGGTTCGAGGGTGCTGAGGATTTCCGATGCTTTTTTCAGCGGGGAGGCCGGCCTTTTCAAGTCCGCGGAACAGACGAAATACAATTTTTCTTTGGCACGGGTGGCGGCCACGTACAAAAGCCGCATTTCTTCCGCGCGGACGTCGTTGCCGTTAAATGCGGTGGCCGCGGTAAATCGCGCGGATTTGCGTTTTTCGAGGGTGTTGCGATTGGTCCATACGATGCCGATACCGGTTTTTTCGTGGATGTGGACACGGTCGTCATTATTGCCGTTTTTGAACGCTTTGCCCGTGCCGGCCACGAACACAAAGGGAAATTCGAGCCCTTTGGATTTGTGGATGGTCATCACGCGTACCGCATCGCAGGACGTGACGATGCCGGCGGGTGCCGTTTTTACCGCGAATTCCTGCAAGTGGTCGAGATACCGCAAAAAGGCGGAGAGCCCGCGGAAACCGTTTTGTTCGAAGGCGCGGGCGCGTTCCATAAGCAGTCGCAGATTTTGTTCGCGGGCGGCGCCGTTTTTCCCGATGGCGCAAAACGAGAGAATTTGGGTGCGCTCATACACGTCCCAAAGCAGGCGGTCGGCCGGCACGGTGACGGCGAGGGTGCGCCAGATTTCCGCTTTTTCCAAAAACGCGGCGCAACGGTGACCAAGCGGCGTGTCTTGTTTCGCAGTTTCGGTCAGTGCGCCGTAAAGCGACAGGTACGGGCCGTTTTTACGCACCGCCACCACGTCGTCCGGCGAAAGTCCGCACAGCGGCGACATCAGCGCCGCGAGCAGCGACACGTCCAACAGCGGGTTGTCGATAAAGCGGAGGAGAGAGAGCATCCAGCGGATTTCGAGTGTGTCGAAAAAGCCGTCGTCTTTGCCGGTGGTGACGGTGGGTACGCCACACGCTTCCATGGTGGCGGCAAGCGGGACTCCCGTGTCTTTCAGCGAGCGCCGCAACACGCAGAAATCGCTGTATCGCGGGCGGCGGGTGACCCCGCCCTTTTCGGTGACGGTGACGTTCGGGTCGTTCATCATCCGCTTAATTTCCTCGGCGATGACCATACCCTCTAAAATCGGCTCGTCGTCGGCTTTTTTCTTGGGGGTATACGCCTCTTTGTCGATGACCAACAAGGTCGGGCGGTAGAGGTCTTCGTTCGTTTCGTCGTAGTCTTTTGCGCCGTAAATCAGTTGGTCGTTTTCGGCGTACGCCACACCGCCGCACTCCGTTTGCATCAGTTGGTTAAAGAGGTAGTTGACCGCGTTCACCACCGATTTGCGACTGCGGAAGTTGCGGCCGAGCATCACGGTGGCGGGGAAGGTCGAAACGGTTTCTTCGCTGTCGTCCGACGGCGTAAACGCCTCTCGTTTGGCGATAAACGCTTCGGGTGAGGTGTGGCGGAAACTGTAAATGCTCTGTTTGGTGTCGCCGACGAAAAAGAGGTTTTGCTCGTTTTGGGACAACAGACGGTACAGCGTGTCTTGCAGTTCGTTGGTGTCTTGATATTCGTCAACGTAGATTTCGCGGTAGGTTTTGGATAAATCCGCGGCGTAGTCGCTTTGGACAAGCCGCCCCGCTTCGTCTTTGACAAACGCGCCGTTTTTATCCCGCTTTGCAAGCAGAGAGACCGTGGCGTGCAGGACTTCGCTGAAGCCCAGCATACTCGCTTGGCTCATTTTCTCCTCGAGGCGTTTGCGATAGTCCCGCACAAGGGCGAGAAACATTTTGATAAGCGGAACGGTGGCGGCTTGTTCGTCTTCCGGAATCGTTATGGTTTCGGTCAAATCCAGCGGGTTGACGGGGAGTACGTCCGAGGCGACGAGCGCTTCTTGGGCATCGATAAATCCTTCGGGGTCCGCCATCGACTGGATGGAGTTGTTGAATTGAAGAATTGTGGAGGGCAGCATTTTTTTGCCGAGCGAGGTGTAAAGGTCGAGGAATACGGGGTCGTTCGTTTGGAACGCCTGCTCGACGGTTTCCGCTACCGCATCGTACTTCAAAAGCGCGATTTGGGCTTCTTCCGCGATTTTGAAATCTGCCGGAAGCCCGAGCGAGGACGCGTTTTCCCGCACGAGGTTTTGGCAGAACGAGTCCATCGTGCATACGTCGGCGGTGGGGAGAAGCAACTGCTGACGGCGCAGACCGGGGGCGTTCGGGTGGTCTTTGAGGTGGTCGCCGATGCGGTCGGCCAGCCGCTTTTTCATCTCGTCCGCCGCGGCGTGGGTAAAGGTGACGACGAGCAGTTCGCCGATATTTACCGGGTCGGTTTCGTCTACAAGGCGGCTGAATACCCGTTCGATGAGCACGGCGGTTTTGCCCGAGCCCGCCGCCGCCGACACGAGCAACGTGCCGCCGCGGGCGTAGATGCATTTTTTCTGTTCGGGTTTCCAGTCGATGGATTTGCCCATAGCGCGTTTTCTCCTTTTCGCTTCGTTTTCTTTGAGTATAGCACAAAAAAGCGCCGTTTTCAACAAAAAAAGAGGGCAACCGAGCCGGTTGTCCTCTTTTTGGTACGTGAATTATTTGCGTTCTTTGTTTTCGACCTCGACAGTCAGTTTTTCCATCAGCGCGTCGAGCGTCATCGCACCGAGATCGCCGTCCGCACGGTGGCGGGGAGAGACGGTGTTGTTTTCCATATCGCGGTCGCCGACGACCACCATATACGGCACTTTTTCCATTTGGGCATCGCGGATTTTCTTGCCGATTTTTTCGCTGCGATAGTCCACCTCAACGCGGAAGCCCTGCGCTTCCATCTTTTTGGCGGCATCGGCGCAATAGTCGGCGGCGCGGTCGGTGACGGGCAGGAAGCGCACCTGTTCGGGCGCCATCCAGGTGGGCAACGCGCCGGCGTATTCTTCGATGAGGTACGCGAGCGTGCGCTCGTAGCAACCGAGCGACGTGCGGTGGATGATGTACGGAAGCACTTTTTCGCCGTTTTCGTCGATGTAGTACATCCCGAAGCGCTGTGCGAGCAGCATATCGATTTGGATGGTGACGAGCGTATCCTCTTTGCCGTACACGTTTTTATATTGGATATCGAGTTTCGGGCCGTAGAACGCGGCTTCGTCGATACCGATTTCGTATTTCACGCCGAGGTTGTCGAGGATTTGACCCATCACACGCTGGGCTTCTTCCCATTGTTCGGTCGTGCCTTCGTATTTGTTGTTGGGGTTCGCGGGATCCCATTGCGAGAAGCGGAAAGTGCATTTATCGAGCATTCCCACCGTGCCGAGGAAGTATTTGGCGAGTTCCAAGCAACCCTTGAATTCTTCTTCGAGTTGGTCGGCGCGGAGCACCAAGTGACCTTCGGAGATGGTGAACTGACGAACGCGGATAAGACCGTGCATTTCGCCGGAATCCTCTTTGCGGAACAGCGTGGAGGTTTCGCCGAGGCGCATCGGCAGGTCGCGGTAAGAGCGCTGACGGTTCAAGAACACCTGATATTGGAACGGGCAGGTCATCGGGCGCATGGCGAAGCATTCTTTTTCCTCGTCATAGGGGTCGCCGATGATGAACATACCGTCGAGATAGTGGTCCCAGTGACCGGAAATTTTGAAGAATTCGCGTTTCGCCATCAGCGGCGTTTTGGTCAGCAGGTAGCCGTTTTTCTGCTCCACGTCTTCGACCCAACGCTGCAACAGTTGCACCACGCGGGCACCTTTCGGCAGCAACACGGGCAGGCCTTGACCGAGCGTGTCCACCGTGGTGAAATATTCGAGTTCGCGGCCGAGTTTGTTATGGTCGCGTTTTTTGGCTTCTTCGAGTTGTTCAAGATACTCGGTCAACTCGGCGCTCTTCGGGAACGCCGTGCCGTAGATGCGCTGGAGCATCTTGTTTTTCTCGTCGCCGCGCCAGTAAGCACCGGTGCAGGAGGTGAGTTTATACGCTTTGACACCGCCGGTTTTCATCAGGTGCGGGCCGGCACAAAGGTCGGTGAAATCGCCCTGGCGGTAGAAGCTGATGGCTTCGCCGGAGGCGGCGTGTTCTTCCATCAGTTCGAGTTTGTACGGTTGGTCCGCCATGAGTTTGCGAGCTTCTTCAATCGGCAGTTCGAATTTTTCAATCGGCAGGTCTTCTTTGATGATTTTTTTCATCTCGGCTTCGATTTTTTCGAGAGCTTCGGGGGTGAAACTCGTTTCGGTATCAAAGTCGTAGTAGAAGCCGTTGTCAATCGACGGGCCGATGGCGAATTTGGTGTTCGGGTAAAGGTGTTGCACCGCTTGCGCGAGAATGTGGCTCGCGGTGTGGCGATAGGCGCGTTTGCCGTCCTCATCGTCGAAGGTGAGGATTTCGAGGGTGCAGTCCTCGGTAAGCGGGGTGCGCAGGTCAACGACGTTGCCGTTGACTTTGGCGGCGCAGGCGGCGCGGAACAGACCCATCGAGATGTCGCGGCAGACGGCTTCGACAGCCGTGCCGGATTCGACCTGCATCGTGTCGCCGGATTTGAGCGTAATGGTCAGCATACAATCAGACTCCTTTTCGGATTATTTTGACAATGTGAAAAAATAAAAAAACCGCAGTCCCAAAAAGGGACGCGGCAATGCACGTGGTTCCACCCTTGTTCGACGGAAAATCCGCCCTCAAGCGACCGGTAACGAGGTCAACCGTCGCGCCTTACTGCGAGTTCGGGCGCGCGCTCCGAGACGGTGGCGACAGGTCGGTTTTTCGCGCCGCTTTCAGCCGGCGACGGCGCTCTCTTTCGGAAAATCCTTGACAAGTCGCGTTCTCATCAACGCTTTACAGGGTTAGTGTAACACCGTTTATCGCCGTTGTCAAGCCCTTTTGTGCGGCAATTTTTGCAAAAACCGCGGCGGGACAAACAAGCGGGACGTGCCGCCTGCATAGGATAGAGCGTTGAGGTGAGGAAGATGCTTACGTCTTTGTTGCAGTCGTTGTCGAATCTGTTGTTTATGGCGCTCCACGTGACCCATTCCGGGTCGTTCCCGAAACCGCTTTCCGCCGAGGAGGAAAAAGCGGCGCTTACGGCGTTTCACGAAAACGGGGATATGGCGGCGCGCAACCGCTTGGTAGAGCACAATTTGCGGCTGGTCGCGCATATCGTGAAAAAATATTACGGTTCGGCAACCGAGCAGGAAGAACTGATTTCCATCGGCACGATTGGGCTGATTAAGGCGGTGGGGACGTTCGATTATGAAAAAGGCACGCGGCTTGCGACGTACGCCTCGCGGTGTATCGAGAATGAAATTTTAATGCATTTTCGGGCGGTGCGCAAAACGGGGCAGGACGTGTCGATGAACGAGCCGATTGAAACCGACCGCGAGGGCAACCCGTTGACGCTGCAAGACGTGCTCGCGGACGGGCGGTGCCTTGTGGAGGAATTGGAGCAGAAAATCAACGGGGAAAAGTTGGGGCAATATATAAAGGAAGAACTGGATGAACGCGAAACCGAGGTGATTTGCCGCCGCTACGGATTCGGGTGCGAGCCGATGACCCAGCGGGAGGTGGCGGCGTTTTTAGATATTTCGCGGTCGTACGTGTCGCGGATTGAGAAAAAGGCGCTTGCCAAATTGCGCCGCCGATTTGAGGCGGGGAATAAAAAGGACTTGCAAAAATAAAGGACGTATTATATAATAAAGACAGAAATAGGAGGCGGTCGTTATGGCAAAAAAGACGATTGTGACCATTGGACGGCAATTCGGCAGCGGCGGTAAAGAAATCGGCGTGGCGGTTGCCAAAAAACTCGGTGCGAAATTCTATGATAAAGAACTTCTGAAACGCGCCGCGCAGGACAGCGGGCTTTGCGAAACGCTGTTCGAGTCGCTGGACGAGCGCCCGAAAAGTTTGCTCTATTCCCTCGTGATGGACCCGTATGCGGTCAGCGCGATGACCTCTGCGCCGTATAACACCGTTGAGCAGGACGTATATGCCGCCGTGTTCGAGACGGTGCGCCGTGTGGCGGACGAAGGCCCGTGCGTGATTGTCGGTCGGTGCGCCGACTATGCGCTTCGCGAGAGGGACGACGTGTTGCGCGTGTTCATTTATGCGCCCGACCCGGCGCGGATTGCGCGGGTCGCCCGCCGTCACGGTATGACCGAGCAGAAGGCGCGCGATTTTATCCGCAAAATCGACAAACAGCGCGCGTCGTATTATAACTACTACTCCGACGGTCGTTGGGGTGAACGCTCGGCGTATGATTTGCTCATCGATGCGACGGTACTCGGTGTGGACGGTACCGCGCAACTCATTTGCGACGTGCTGGAAAAAGCCGAATAAACGAAACAAAACGAACGCCCTGCAACTGTGGTTGCAGGGCGTTTATATTATGCAGAAATCGGCGGGATAAAATCGCATAAACATACAAGGATGAGAGAAAAATCGAATGAAAACAAAAAAATATTCAAAAATAGTGAAAAAAGTTTCAAAAAATGCTTGACAAAGCAAAAAATCGTGTTATAATCATACACGGCGAACGGGAATTGCCGTTTGCACAAATGATTTTATGTTTAGGAGAGTTTTGTTATGAAAAAAATTCTTGCTCTTACCGTTGCGCTTCTTCTTTGCGTGACCTTGCTGACCGCTTGCGGCGGCAGCAACAAACTGACCGTGGAAAAAGGCAAACTGCACATGGCGACCAACGCCGCGTTCCCGCCCTATGAGATGACCAACGACAAAGGCGGCTTCGAGGGTATCGACGTGGAAGTGGCGACCAAAATCGCCGAGAAACTCGACCTCGAACTGGTCGTGGACGATATGGACTTCAACTCCGTTATCGCCGCGGTGCAGACCGGTAAATCCGACATCGCGATGGCGGGTCTTACCGTGAACGAAGAGCGCAAAAAGAACGTGGACTTCACCGATTCTTATGCGACCGGCAAACAGGTGATCATCGTTGTCGAGGGTTCTCCGATTAAAACCGCCGACGACCTCTTTGCGGACGGCGCGAAATACGTTGCCGGTACGCAGGAAGCGACCACCGGTAACATCTACTGCTCGGACGACCTCGGCGAGGATCGCTGCGTGGCGTACACCAACGGTGCGACCGCTATCCAAGCGCTTCTCACCGGCAAAGTGGACTGCGTGGTTATCGACAACGAGCCGGCGCAGCAGTTCTGCAAAGCCAACAGCACGCTGAAAATCCTCGAAACCGAATACGTGACCGAGGACTACGCGATCGGCGTTTCCAAAGAGAACAACGAACTCCGCGACAAAGTGAACGCGGCGCTCAAAGAACTCATCGAAGACGGTACGGTGAAAACCATCATCGACAAATACATCGTGGCGGAATAATCCCCACAATCTCCGTTATCTAAAAAGAGGGCGGCAAATTGCCGCCCTCTTTACTGACGTTTTATACAGGAATTGAGGTGTTGACTATGGCAGAATTCTGGCAGGGACTGTGCGAAGATTTCTCCCAAAGTTTTTTGGTCAACGACCGCTGGAAACAGTATCTTATCGGTTTGGGCGTTGCCGGCGAGGTGACGCTCGGCGCGCTGATTTTAGGCGTGGTACTGGGTATTTTGGTGGCGGTCGTGCGTACGCTCAACGACCAAAAACGCCCGCAGGAGCGGTCGGGAGTGCTTAAATTTTTCAACTTCCTTTGCAAAGTGTATACCACCATTATCCGCGGTACGCCGATGATGGTGCAGTTGCTCATTATGGGCTTCGTTATCTTTGCATCCAGCCGCGAATTGGTGTTGGTGGCGATTTTGTCGTTCGGTATCAACTCCGGTGCCTACGTGTCGGAAATCATCCGCGCCGGTATTATGTCGGTTGACCGCGGTCAGATGGAAGCGGGGCGCAGTCTCGGTATGGGCTATGCGCCCGTGATGCGGCATATCGTTATCCCGCAGGCCATCAAGAATATTCTGCCGTCCCTCGGCAACGAACTCATCACGCTGTTCAAAGAGACTTCGATTGTGACGGTTATCGGACTGCGTGACTTGACGAAGGTCGCTATCCAAATCCAAGCCAAAACCTATCAGGCGTTTATGCCGTTTATCGGCATCGCGCTGATGTATTTGGCGGTGGTGCTGGTGCTTACGTGGCTTTTGGGGATTCTCGAAAGGAGGTTGCGTGCCGGTGATAAGCGTTAAGAATTTGTCGAAATCGTTCGGCGATTTGGTGATTTTGGACGATTTGTCCGTGGACATCAAACCCGGCGAAAAAGTGGTGGTTATCGGGCCGTCCGGCTCGGGTAAATCCACGCTGCTCCGCTGCCTCAATATGATGGAAATTCCGGATTCCGGCGAGATTATCTTCGACGGCGAGGATATTACCGCGCCGGGTGTCAACCTCAATCTCGTGCGGCGGCAGATGGGGATGGTGTTCCAGCATTTTAACCTGTTTGCGAACCTCACCATCCGCAAAAACATCACGCTCGCGCCGGTGCAAACCGGTCTTATGACCAAAGAGGAAGCGGATGCCGAGGCGGAACGCCTTTTGGAACGCGTTGGCTTGCTTGACAAAATCGATGCGTATCCCGCGCAGTTGTCCGGCGGTCAAAAACAGCGTATCGCCATTGTGCGCGCGCTGGCGATGAAGCCGAAACTGATGCTGTTTGACGAGCCGACCTCCGCGCTGGACCCCGAAATGGTGGGCGAGGTGTTGGACGTGATGAAAGAACTCGCGCACGAGGGGATGACCATGGTGGTTGTCACCCACGAAATGGGCTTTGCCCGCGAGGTGGGCACGCGCATCCTGTTTATGGACAACGGCCATATCGTGGAAGAAGCCGAGCCGGAGACGTTTTTCGCTAACCCGCAACACCCGCGCTCGATTGAGTTTTTATCGAAAGTTTTATAAAATCAGACGACCAAAGAAGAAATTTCTTTGGTCGTCTTTTTTTTGCAGCCTAACAGAAGTCGTCCAAACTCGCCTTAAAAGGCAAATTTTCGGAATCTTTCCGCTTTTTGGTCTTGCCGGGCTGTACAAAGGTAAAAAAAGACAGAAAATGTGCATATATGCAGTATATTTTTTAGAAAATACTTGACAACTTCCTATTTTATAGTATAATGAGTGCATAAATATTCGCTGTTATGCATAAATGTGAGGAACGACCTATGACCAAGGTATTCATTGACGGAAAAGCGGGGACGACCGGTCTTCGTATATACGAACGGCTCGGCGACCGCAAGGATTTGGAACTCATCACGTTGTCGGACGAGTTGCGAAAAGATGCGGCGGCGCGCAAAGCCGCGCTGGAAGCGGCGGACGTGGCGTTTCTCTGTTTGCCGGATGCGGCGGCGGTGGAAGCGGTTTCGCTTTGCGAAAACCCCGACACGGTGCTCATCGACACCTCGACGGCGCACCGCGTCAACGATGCGTGGGCGTACGGGTTTCCGGAACTCGGCGGGCTTCGGGAGAAAATCAAGAATTCCAAGCGCATCGCCAACCCCGGTTGCCACGCAAGCGGCTTTGTATCGCTGATTGCACCGCTGCGCGAGCGCGGGTTGCTCGACGAAAACGCGCTTTTGTCTTGCTTTTCGCTGACCGGTTATTCCGGCGGCGGCAAGAAGATGATTGCCGATTACGAGGGCGAAAACGCCGCGGCACTTTTGGCGCCGCGCACTTACGGGCTGTCCCAAAGCCACAAGCACCTGCCGGAGATGGCGAAAGTGTGCGGGCTTGTGAACCCGCCCGCCTTTTCGCCGATTGTGTCGTCTTATTACGCCGGTATGGAAGTCGCGGTGACACTCTTCAAAGAGCAACTGAACGGCACGGCGGCGGACGTGAAAGCGTGCTATAAAGACTACTACAAAGGCGACGTGGTCAAATTCGTTGAAAACGCGGACGAAAACGGATTTTTGTCCGCTTCGGCGTTTGCGGGCCGCGACGATATGCAGATTGCCGTTTTCGGCAACGACGAGCGCGTAACGCTTGTGTCCCGATTTGACAACTTGGGCAAAGGCGCATCCGGCGCGGCTATCCAGAATATGAACATCGTGCTCGGTCTTCCGGAAACGACCGGGCTTTGCATCGGAGGGTAATCTATGAAGTTAATTGACGGCGGCATTTGCGCCGCAAAAGGATTTATGGCGAGCGGGATTCATTGCGGCATCCGCAAGAACACCGCAAAACGCGATTTGTCCCTCATTTTCTCGGAAAAACAAGCCACCGCCGCGGCGGTGTATACGACGAACCTCGTCAAAGGCGCGCCGTTGCTCGTGACCAAAGCGCACCTCGCAAACGGTACGGCGCAGGCGGTGATTTGCAACAGCGGCAACGCCAACACCTGCAACGCGAACGGCGTGGAGATTGCGGAGAAAATGTGCGAACTGACCGCCGCCGCGACCGGTGTTGCGGCGGACGACGTGGTGGTCGCTTCCACCGGCGTTATCGGTCAGCCGTTGTCGCTCGACCCGATTGCGCCCGCGATTCCGGCGCTGGCCGCCCTGCTTACGAAAGACGGCAGCGACGACGCGGCGCAGGGCATTATGACCACCGACACCGTGAAAAAAGAGGTCGCGGTGGAATTCACCGTCGGCGGCAAGACCTGCCATATCGGCGGTATCGCCAAGGGCAGCGGGATGATTCACCCGAATATGGCGACGATGCTCGTGTTCGTGACCACCGACGTGGCGATTTCTTCCGAAATGCTCCAAAAGGCGCTGTCGACGGATATTCAAAACACCTTTAATATGCTGTCGGTGGACGGCGACACGTCCACGAACGATATGGTGACGGTGCTCGCCAACGGTATGGCGGAAAACGAAGAAATTACCGCCGAGGGCGAGGATTTCGACACCTTTATGAAAGCGCTCAACACCGTGACGGTGTTTTTGAGCAAAAGCATTGCCGGCGACGGCGAGGGTGCGACCAAACTGCTCGAATGTGTCGTGACCGGCGGCAAGACCGAGCAAATCGCCAAAACCGTGGCAAAGAGCGTGGTGTGTTCGAGCTTGCTCAAAGCCGCGATGTTCGGCGCGGATGCCAACTGGGGCCGCGTGCTGTGCGCGATTGGCTACAGCGGCGCGGACGTGGACGTGACGAAAATCGACGTGGCGTTCAAGAGTCCGAAAGGGGAAATCCTCGTCTGCAAAGACGGCGCGGGCGTGCCGTTCTCGGAGGAGATTGCGAAAGAGATTTTGCTCGAAAAAGAGATTGACATTTTGGTTGCCCTCAACGACGGCGAGGCGACCGCGACGGCGTGGGGCTGTGACCTTACGTACGATTACGTGAAAATCAACGGCGATTATCGGACGTAAAGAAAGGAGTTGCGCGATATGAAAGATTTATTCTCGAACGGTCAACGCGCCCAAGTGCTGACCCAAGCGCTTCCGTACATCAAACGGTACGTGGGCAAGGTTGTGGTCATCAAATACGGCGGCAACGCGATGATTAACGAAGAATTAAAACAGCAGGTGATGGAGGACATCGTTCTGCTGTGGACCATCGGCGTGAAAGTTGTTCTTGTTCACGG
The DNA here is from genome assembly GCA_024404755.1 of Clostridia bacterium. Taxonomy (GTDB): domain Bacteria; phylum Bacillota; class Clostridia; order Oscillospirales; family Acutalibacteraceae; genus RGIG426. Next base: position 20,960 of record JAKSPN010000019.1, read on the forward strand.
CGGCGGGCCGGAAATCAGCGAACTGATGGCAAAGCTCGGCAAAAAGAGCGAGTTTGTGGACGGCATGCGCGTTTCGGACAAAGAGACGGTGGACATCGCCCAAATGGTGCTCGCCGGCAAGGTGAACAAATCGCTGGTCAACCTGCTCGAAATGAACGGCGGCAAAGCGATGGGTATCTCCGGCATGGACGGTCGGCTGATTGAAGCCACGATTAAAGACGAAAAGCTCGGCTACGTCGGTGAGATTACGAAAATCCACATTGCGCCGGTGACCGACCTTATCGAAAAGGGCTATATTCCGGTCATTTCGACCATCGGCTGCGACAAAGAGGGCAACACCTACAACATCAACGGCGACACTGCCGCGGCGTATATTGCGGGTGCGCTTAAAGCGCAACGTCTTATTATGATGACCGATATCGCGGGCATTCTTCGCGACAAGGACGACCCGTCCACGCTCATTCCCGAAATCAGCATCAGCGAAGCGGAAAAACTGTATCGCGAGGGTGTGATTTCCGGCGGAATGATTCCGAAAGTCAACTGCTGTATTGACGCGATTAAACACGGGGTGGAAAACGTGGTCGTGATGGACGGGCGCGTGCCCCACTCGATTCTTATGGAACTTTTAACGAATGAAGGTGCCGGTACGATGGTAACGAAAGCCAGAGATTTGAACATCAAAGAAAAAGACGCCAAGTACGTGGCGCATACCTATAACCGTTTCCCGGTGGTGCTGTCCCACGGCAAGGGCTCTTACGTGTACGACGAAAACGGCAAAGAGTACGTGGATATGGGCTCGGGTATCGGCGTGACCTCGTTCGGTATCGCGGACGAGGACTGGAAAACCGCCGTGTCCGAGCAGGCGGGCAAACTGCAACACGCCTCGAACCTCTATTACACCGAGCCGTGCGCGCAACTCGCCGAAAAATTGTGCGAAAAAACCGCGATGGATAAAGTGTTTTTCAGTAACTCCGGCGCGGAGGCGAACGAGTGTGCCATTAAAGTGGCGCGCAAATACGCCGCCGAGAAAAAGGGCGAGGACTGCTACACGATTGTCACGCTCAAAAACAGTTTCCACGGCCGGACGCTCACGACGCTTGCCGCTACGGGTCAAGATAAATTCCACGAACTGTTTAACCCGCTGACTCCGGGTTTCACCAGCGTGGATGCCTACAACATCTTCGAACTCGAAGCGCTCGGCGCGAAACACAAAATCGCCGCGATTATGATCGAGTGCGTGCAGGGCGAGGGCGGCGTGAATACGCTCAAAAAATCCTTCGTCAACGAGGTGGCGGAATACGCCGAGAAACACGACATTCTGCTCATCGCCGACGAGGTGCAGACCGGTAACGGCCGCACCGGCAAACTGTATTCGTATATGAATTACGGCATTAAACCCGACATTATCACCACCGCGAAAGGGCTCGGCGGCGGCTTGCCGCTGGGCGCGACCATTATGAGCGAAAAAGTGGGCGACGTTTTGGGCTTCGGCGACCACGGCTCGACCTTCGGCGGCAACCCCGTTTGCTGTGCCGCGGCGCTTTCGGTGCTTGA